>JAFQKR010000013.1 GCA_017396825.1 Clostridia bacterium | reverse complement strand
AATGATTTTGTTCTTATTTTCCGTCAAGCTTATTTGCGCTTGATTAAACGTCCCGCAAATTGCTTTTTGAGTGTTGGCGTCCGTTTCTAATTTCAATACACTATGCCGGCAATTGGATTCTGCGAGTATAAATACAGAGCTCTTTTCAAACATAATTTTACCTTTCAGATTTATTCTCTATTAATAACAAATCAAAATAACGCCTAGCAGTCTTTATATCCTTGGGGGTGCATACTTTGCCTTTACACACATATATGTATCCGGACATACCGTGTTCGCTCTTGAGTTCATAAAAGTGATATCCATATAAACGCAGGATAGGATTTGGCGTTGCGAAATGCGTACACCCGGCAATGATTACAAACAATAATGAAAGTATACCGAACAATAAATAATCAACATCTTCTATTACAAAGCTCACAAACGGGAACAAGTAAGAAATTATATACGCAAGTATCCATTCGTCTTTTGGGATGACTTCTATCACGTTTACTGTAGTTGTTTCTACTGATTTAAGTGCGTACGAAAACGCCTTTTTGAAAAGGATTAATATAAATATGCCTACCAAAATCATAATTGAAGGAACTAAACATGTATGTTCTTGAATGCACCATACTATTGAAAATGTAATTGCTATGGGAGTAGCACACGATGCATAATAAATGATACGTTGCAGTATATTCCCCATTTTACGCTCCCTTATCTTGAGTTTTTGGCTTAACATGACCTATAAAATAATATTTTTGAGATTTATCTAATGTCTCCACTATATAAATGTCGAAAAAGGCAAAAACGTCTATAAAAAAATTGAAATTTTTTCAAAAAATTTTTTACACAGGATTTCATATTAAAAAAGTCAGCAATACTCGTGCCGATAGGCACAATAATATTGCTGACTATTATATATTTTAATTCGTCCTGATTCCATCGATATTCAATTTGAGTTCGTCCCTATGACCTTCTATTTTCGATGACGAATCAGGTCATTTTGACGATTTTTCCGCATTGTAAAATTGTGTATTTTTATGTGCATTTTGTATATCTTTTAGCGAACCAAACGAGATTATATGAACATATTGCACTAAAAATTAGGGCAATTTTCCTCTAGGATACAAAATACTCCACCGCATTGTTAGGGAACATCTCACGAAACTCCGAGCAAAGCTGTGCGGCAAGGGTCTTGTTATGTGCAAGCACCAAGGTGGGCTTATTTACGTTAGCTATAATGTTGGCCATGGTAAAGGTCTTACCACTGCCCGTAACGCCGAGAAGCACCTGATCCCTTTTGCCGGCAAGCAATCCGTTTGTAAGGCTCTCTATTGCCTGAGGTTGATCGCCCGTAGGCTTATACGGCGCTTTTAACTCAAAATATTCCATGGCAAGCCCCCCTTTTTGCATAAGTTGTTCTTAATAAATCATTATACCTTATTTTGCGGAAAAATAAAAGAGGAATACTGCAATTTTTGCAAAAAATTTAAGGGATAGGCTTATAAATGCCAATATCCCTTAAAAGCGTTATTAAACTATAAAGAAAGTGCCCGAAACGGCGTTTGAGCCGCCGATGGATACGGAGCAGGTATATCTGCCCTTATCCCAATAGCCCGGCTCTACGTAGCCGTACCCCGTCCAGCAGGTATCGTTTTCGGGATTAAGCCACAGAGGAACGGCTCTGTTTGCCACTATCTGATTATACTCGTCGGCTATCACGTAGTTTATAACTGTATACATCCCTCTCCCGGGCGCCCCAAAATCCATCTGAAAGCCTATGGTGCAGGCGATCCTCTTGTCAAAGGAGGCAGCATACCGACGACTGTTAAGCTCCGGATGGATGCCGCGAGGAGAATGAAAAAACCTTATTCCCTCAAGATACGTAGGCAGTCTTTCATAGCAGCCGTCTATTATCTCAAACTCCGCAGATACAGCGGGAGAGCCGTTTATGGACGCCATAACCGTATAAACGTCTGCAGGCCAGTTGCCTTTTTCGCTCCAGCCCCAGCTTTGGGTCATGTAGTTCTCACCCGGCTCCAGCCACAAGGAGCCCGTTATCTGCTCTGTAAACGCAGTGCCGTCAGAGGAGAACACCTGCCAAACGAGGCTTGCGTAAACCCTTGCGGTAACTGCGGGAAAGTTAACCTTTATGCCTATATTGCTTGTCTCGCCTCTGAGATAGGTCCCTCCATCGGTAAGCTTACCGTCAAAGGTGCCGTTGGTCGCAAAAACCTCTACCGTGTCAACTATAAACGACGCCGAGGTGGTGCGATAGCCCGGTGTATAAACAGGTAGCGGCTCCGTCGCATAGCCCACGTTGTTAACGGGTGGAGGGGTTCTCTCCTCCTTCTCCTCTGTGCCAAGGCTGTGCTCACAGCCCATAGCATCGGCAAAACCCGTTACTATGGTAAGGCTCCAACGCTCGGAAAGCCCGTGTTCATCCTCAAGACGGGATTTTATACGCAAAAGCTCGTAATGACCGTCGTTTCTGCCCATAAGCGCGCCAAAGGAAAGAAGAAGCTCGTCGTTTACCACACGGCTTATTATCTTACGCTCCGTAACAAGCTCAGGCGCAAAATCCCCAAGCAGGGCGTTAAACCGCTTAGAACTTGAGAAGGCCGCTATGCCGTCCATATATATTATCTGTTTTATTGCATTTGACAAGGTATCTGCCATAGCAAACTCCTTTTTTGGGGTTATTCTGCAAAATCAAACTCGTCGGAAAATCTGTTTTTAAATATACTAAACACCGCTTCAAGAACCTCGTCGTCCTCAACACCGTAAAAGTCCTCTTCGCCGTTTTCGTCCTCCTCGGACTTAAGGATAACTACCTCATCTCCGTCGCCCTCGGTGCTGAGAAGTATAACGTACTCCTCGCCCTCGTAATCCACAAGGTCAAGTATCTCAAATTCAACGTTGTTGCCGTCCTCGTCGCAAAGCACAACGATGTTATCGTCTTCGTGATTGTTCATAATATATCTCCTTAAAATTTTTAACTAAAATATATAGTCCACTACCATGATCAGGAATTTAACACCGTAGCTTACGGCAAAGCACACCACCGGATACCAAATGCCCCAGTTTTTAAAGTTTTCTCCAAAGTACCTAAAGGGGTGTCTCTCGGTGAAAAATCCGCCTATGACGGAAACAAGAACCATGTTTGCAATATACACAAAAGTGCCAACACGTCCGCCGTCGGGGTTGATTACCCAATCCAGTGTAAACAGAAACGCCGCAAGAAGGTGCACTATACCGATAAGGGTAAGGATCAGCCTGAAGAACGAAAATCTTTTACGCGCGGGTCTGGGCGTAGGAGTGGGTGTAGGTGCAGGCGTAGGTTTTTGAACGGTGTTCATGTACGCCTTTACCTCGTTAAAGGTGGTGTTGGATATCTCGATATCCGACAGAGTTTTTAGAAATTCAGGGGTGGCGTGCTTTTTTGCAAGCTCCCAGTCGTAGTTCCCCTTAACTCTGTAGGTGGAGTTTCTTAGCGCATCCAAGTTTTTAAGACGGAAGCCCGTAAGCATTTTGCCTACACGGGCACCTGCATGGTTAGGGTTAACGGTCAGCGCCTTATCAAACTCTGCCTTTGCGGTAACAAAGTTACCTGCGAGAAGGGCGGTGTTACCCTTTACAGCGTGCTCTGCCGCTATCTCCTCGTTGGTTTTTGTTTTTGTTTTCACGGGCTCGGGAGCCTTCTTCGGAGGCTCCGGGGGCTTTTTGGGAGACATATCGGGCTTTTTTGCAGGAATACCCGAAAGCACCATAAGCCCGTAGGCGATGCCCTCTGCCCACGTATGGGAAAGCCCTCTTTCTCCCTCTATTCTATTGGTAAGGTATTCAAGGGTGACGTCGTTTTTGGAAATCAGACGTTTTACCACGCTTTGGTCCTCAAGAACACCCACAAGGGCTCTTATCTCATTGGTTGCATCGGGAACAAAGTCCGTCAGCAGCCCTTTTGCAAGTTTTGCGTCCTTTATAACGTCCTCACCGTATTTTTCTTTTATCTGCTCTATCGCGCTAAAAAGTTTTTCCCACATAGACTTTTCCTTTTAAGACCTTTTTACTTTCTCAGTCGCCGTTTGCCGTAACAGTAAACATATCCTCTGCGGTGCTTATATTGCTCTTGGTGCCGCACCAAGGGCAGGTGTAGCTGCTTTCACCGTCCCAGCAGGCAATCTTTTGGCAATGGCCGCACATAACAAAGCCTTGGCAGCCGCAATAGGGACAGCCGGGGTACTCCTCGGTGGCGTAAAGGTTGCCCTTTATCACGGAACGGTCATAGCCCTCTCTCCTTGCAGAGCTTTCGTTAAGTTTAAAGGCCCAAGTCCTATACCAGTCCCCGTCTCTCATTTTTTGTATTCTTACGCCGTAGGCTCTTTTTGATTTGGTGCACTTAAACAAAAGAACGTTAGCTTCCATAATCGTCTTCTCCCTAAAATTTATCCGTTGTTTTTATGGCGGAAAGGGCGTTTTCTGCCTCACCGCATCCCATATCCGCCGCTTTTTTATAGTATTCCGCCGCCTTTTTCTCATCGCGTGGAACGTGTACCCCTTCTTTATAAAGGTCGCCCAGCAGCAGGCACGCCCCGTGGTTGCCCTTTTCTGCCCCCAGTGACAGCCACTTGTATGCCAAGGCGTTATCCGCCCCGACACCAAAGCCGTAACGGTAGCAGGCCCCAAGAGCAAAGCAGGCGTATCCGTTGCCTGCCTCGGCAGAAGCCGCAAGCAGCTCTACCCCAAGGGCAAGGTTGTTACCGCTGATAATAAGCCCGTGGGCCTTACGGCAACATTCCTCGGCGGTATCGGTATCCGCAGGAGGCGTATCGCAAACACCTGCACCGTAGGAAATAAGTTCCATGGCGCGGCGGGCATTGCCCTCGGACATCAACGCCCTTTCAGTAAGCTCACGCACACCCTTTTCAAAAAGTTCTGCTCTGTCAGCCTCATCTGCAAAGACGATGGAGTAGACCCTTTCTGAGGCGCCGTTTGCGTTGGCAACCGCAAAAAGCCTGAAATCTCTGTCGTAACGGTCTGCATAATCCAAAAGGTAGGCGTAAAAACGCTGACGGTCAAGGAGCAGTTCCTTGCCGCCCTCGGCTATTACTTTTCTAAGTGCCTCTGCAACCGTCATACGCTGCTCCTTTTATGTACTGCAAAAACACGCTTTAAGCAAGCGCGCTTTTGCGGTATATAAACCGCGGAGAAGCCCTGCCTTTATATCAAAGCCTCTCCGCTTATCTTTTTAAATCAAGCCTGTCAGGAGATGTTGCCCAGTTCGGTCAGCCGCCGCTTTGCTTCGTCCCTCTTTTGCTTGTAGCCCTCGTATCTTTCAAGCACAGGCGCAAACTCCTTCTCCGCCTCAAGGAGAGCCTCACGGCGGTTATCAAGCTCGGCGGTTAAGAAGTTAAGCTCCCTTACCCTTTGCGCCTTTTTCTTTTCAAGGCTACGTATAACATCTTCCTTGCTTACGCCCGTGGGCACAAGACTTTTAAAGGACTCGAAGACCTTACCCAAAAAGCCCTTTTCTTCGTCGGAGGCGTTTTCCATAGCCTTGTTAAGGGCAGTGTCAACCTCACCGGAGTTAAGGTCCACGTCGTTCTTTTTTCTTTCTATCTCCTCGGTTAGAGCCTTGCACTCCTTATCCAAGGCAAGGTATTTTGCGCGGATATCCTCATAGGCGGCTTTTGCGTTCTCCACCTTCTCTTTAAGGTGAGTAAACTTACCGCCGGATTCAACGGAAAGCACTCTTTCCTCCCATACCGCAACCTCGTCCTCTATATCCACGGTACGGTTCTGCTCCTTAAAGCTATCAAGAAAGGGCTTTATCTTATCAATATCCACAAAGCCGCTTACGGTAACGTCATCCTGACTGCGCTCCTTACTGAGAGTGGAAAGTTCCTCCTTAAGATACTCCTCAAGGGCCTCTACGCCGTTATTGCAGGCGTATGCCAAAAGGTCGCGATAGTAGGAATGGGTCTTTTCCATAGAAGACGGAAAACTGTCCTCCACACCGTCACTCCCCGCAACGCAGGCGATAACGGGTGTTTCCTCAAGGCTTATCACCGTATAACGGAAGCTTTGTGCAGCATCGGGGTCACACATGGAGGTGGTGGCGGTACCAACACACCTATCGTCCCAAGGAACGGGCTGATACGCCTTACCGTCGCCGCCGAAAACCACGATTCTGCCATCCCCCTGATGCAAAAGCAAAAGATATCTGTCTGTAAGCAGACCCGCCATAAGGGTGGTGCCGTACATTCTTTCCACCCTGATACCGCGCTGATACTCAGCGCCGTACTCGGTGGCGGAAGCAAGCTCCTCGTCGGTTATGGGGTTTTGCTCAAGTTCCTCAGAAACTGCCTCTATCCATTTGCCTGCTATATAGGTAGCAAGAGTGCGGCAACGCATATCCCCTTCTTTTTTGCTGGTTAATAAAGCGTCGATGCCGTTTTCACCCTCAATGCACTCCGCAAAATTCAAAAGCGCGTCACGGGCTATCTCGCACACAAGCCTTGAACCGATACGGCTTCGGGTGCAATTTTTGTCCCCATGGCCGTCGGCGGTGGCAAACACCTTGTATTTGCCCTCGCCCCCCTCTGCCTTAAGACCAAAGTCCTCGCAGGGGGTGTTCTTGCTTATATGGCTTGCGCCAAGCACCGATTGCATAAACAATTTGACTGCCAATTATTAGTCCTCCTTCCCAAAAAGGCGGAAACCGTCGTTATGACCAGTCGTCGTCGCTCCAGCCGTCGCCCGTGTCTACGGGTGCGGGAGCAGGCTCGTCAACAGGAGCCGTATCCTTTTCTATCTCAACGTCGCCCTCTACCTCGGTAAGAGCGTTGTCAAGTATCTCGCCGCCGCTCGCTTCGTCGTTGGCAAGTCTGGACTTGCCTGCAAGCATGGATGCGGATGCGGAAACGGCAACGATAAGCTTTTGAAGGGTCTCAAGGTCGTTGGAGCGAACTACTGCCTCTACGTTGCCTACAAGTTTTTTAAGTATATCGGTATCAGCGTCCTCGCCGATGGCTATGGCTATCTTTCTTGCGCTGGCAAACCAACGGTTCTCAGCGGATATCTTTGCAAGGGACTTTTCCCAGGAGTCGGTGGGACAGCCATCGCTCATGAAAATAATAACGGGTACACAGCAGCCGGTCTCGCTCTTAAGGAAGGCGCTTCTGCTAAGCTTGTCGTTAAGCTCGTTAAGAGCCGCACCGAGGTCGGTAACTCCGCCCGCTTTAGCGTCGTTCCAGTAAAAGTCCTCAAGGGAAACAAGACCCGTTTTGGTGAGCCATTCGGCGCCGGAGGAAAAGGTGAGGGCGCCTATCTTAAGCTCGTTGTCGGGGCTGTCGCTCGCCTTGTCTCTAAGCACCTGCTCACACTCACGCATTGCAGCGTTTACAGTGGCAATTCTCTCGCCGGACATGCTGCCGGAAGTGTCGATAACGTAGATTATGGGTAATACTTTTTTAATGATAACACCGTCTGTACTAGGCATGGTAGTACCTCCTGTATTTTATTCTTCTTTAAGTTATTTAAGCTCTACGGTCTTGCCGTATGCCTCTATCTTTATACCCGGAATAAAGGGGATAATATCCTGAGGGGCTATCTGCTTGGACTTGCCGCTGGGGGTGGTTGCGTTGAAAACAAGGCTTGTCATGTTCTTAAGACCAAGCTCACCCGTGGGCTTGGCAACCACCGCCATAACGGGGTCAAGTGCCTCGTCGGCGTTACATATACCCACCTGACATCTGTAAATACGGCTGCCCTTTGCGGCGGTCATATCGTAGGCAGGAAGCCCTAAAACGTTGGTAACCACAACGTTCTTGCCGCATCTGTCACACTTGGTAGTGGCGGCGTTCTGTATAAAGGTCTCGTTACCGCAGGAGCAGTTAACTATATCGCTTCTGAAACGAACAAGCACCTTAAGCCAGTCAACCTCCGCAATACGGCGGCCGGGGGTAAACAGAACCTCCTTGCTGAACGCCTTAAGGAACATATCCTTAAGATAGTCGGGCATAAAGCCCCAACGGTTAAGCAAGTTGGTGTGTATGTTTCTTACGGGGCCGTTGGAACTGTCCTTTGGGTCACAGATAAACAGTGCCTCACTGCCGTAAAGCTTTTCCGCCAAGGCATCTGTAAGGCAGGGTACAAGCCAGCGCTTGCCCTCCAAGGGGTGGCTGAGGAAAAGTATAAGGAACAGTATGGCGGAAAGAGAATATCTGTCGGAGTTGGTATCCGGAAGCACCTTACCGCCGCCCACAACTATCTCAGGCGCCATGTATCTGGGCTTGCCGAGAATACCCGTGCTGGTGCCGTTAGGCGCAACGTTGTCGTTGTCGCAGATACGCACGTCGCCCGTGTCGGGGTTGATAAAGAAGTTGCCATCGTTAAGATCCTGATAGCTATAGCCGTTGTTGTGCAGTATTCTGAATGCGCTTACTATCTTAAGGCAGGCGTCGGTTGCCGCCTTGAAGGTCTTAAAGTTGTATTTGGGCGAGCCGAGAAGTTTACCAAGCTCGTAGTATCCCTCGGGTCTCAGATCCATTATGTAGCCGAAGGTGCCGTCTCTATGCTCCGTAACCGCATCGGGCCAGAGAAACGCCTTGTCGGGAGAGCCGTGCTCGGCGTTACGCTTAAGGTTTTTGTAAAAAGCATCGGGGTCTCTCATCACCCCTGCCTTATACCATTTAAGGGCCTTTCTTTTGCCGTTGTAGTTTACAACGTAAACGTCACCCTGACCGCCACCTGCAATGTAGCTTACTATCTCGATGGGCGCTCCGAATTCCGTCTTAATTACTGTGCCTTTTTCAAAAATTGCCATAGTAATTACGTCCTTTCTTTAAGCGGTATATCCGTATTTCTGTATTCAAAAATTAAAGGTTAAATCAGCGCAGTCCGTTGACCGCTGATAGGACAGCGTGAAGCCGCGGCTTCTTATCCCTCTTCGGGCCATAGCGGTCTTCACCGCCTCTGCAAGTTCTGCATCTGAGGTGAATTTTCTATTAAATCTCATCGCCACTGCCCGCCTGCCCTCAACGTATGCCTTCCATAAACACTCACCAAGGCTTTCCATACCGGATACGGGGGTGAACTGTGCCTCAAAAAAGCGGCTGTCGGTACAAAGGGGATAGGCGCCTCTGTCCCAAGCATGGTCCTTGGCAAGCTGATGGTCGGGAACGTTATAGTAAAACGGGGTTCTACCCTTTTTTATCCCCTCAGCGTTCCACGTAACGTCCACGTTGTAGTTTTTGCCGTCTATCCGCACTATGTTCCATGCATGATTTTCGGGTACCCCCGTGTGGTTCACCGCAGTGCCGGTTACCACGATGCAAGGTATCCCCACCCTGTCAAGCAACAACTTAAAGGCGCGGGCAAAGCCCTCACACACTGCCTTGCCGTAAAGAAGCGCACCTTCAGCGGTGTGAACGCCGCTGTCCAGATCACCCATGGTATAGGCTACCTTTGCCGTCAGATAGTCGTGGGCGGCTTTTTCCTTATCAGCACCTCCGGGCACCGAAGCCCAAAAGGCGTCTACCCTGCGGTAAAGCTCCGCCTTCATAGAGGCACATCGCTCCTTATCAAAGCGAAGGGACGCTCTTACGGTGGTAACAAACGGCGCCGTGTAGCTTACGCGGGACATATCTACATAGAAAAGCTCGGGGTTGTCGCTGAAAACGCTGCTTATAACACGCCCCACGTTAACGTCTGCCCCCTTCTTAAAGGTAACAGAGGTATCGTATCTAAGCCATGCGGCGAGAATAGCGTCATAAGCTCTTTTTTCGCCGTCTGTCAGCTTGGTGTAAAAATACCTTGAGTGAGCCTT
>JAFQKR010000012.1 GCA_017396825.1 Clostridia bacterium | reverse complement strand
TCAGCTTGATGACAAACCTTGTCATCAAGCTGGCAGAGTGCTGAGAAAGAGTGCAGACAAGACGAACCGAGGCGAAAACTGTACTAAGTACTGTGAGCCGAGGTTCGTTTTGAACGAAAAAACAGAAAAAATCAAAGAGAATCCGAGGATTAACTTCTCGGATTCTCTTCTTTATGAGAGCAAATTTTATGTCTTTTTCGTGTTCTGTGCCTTTGTCAGCGGTATGAGCCCGTTTCTTGTTTCCAAGAAACGGGCTCATATCACCGACAAACCCGCCTCCAAAGACGGGTTTGTCAGTAAGCAGAAATAACGGCTGTTATCAGCCGTTATTTCTGCTTTATGAATATCAACAGTTTTTGTCCGTTACGTGCCTTTTTCACCGTTCGTCAGTTTTTTTGAGTTCGCGCTCAAGCCATATCATCCCTATCTCAAACGCATCAAAAAAGTTTGTCTTCTCGCACTGCTTCACAACCTTGTCGTTGAAGGAAACGGTGTCGTCGGTGCTTTGTATCTGAACCAGAACCTTGGAGGCAACGTCCATGTCGCCGTCCTTTTTGGTTTCAAGAATGTTCATAAATAAAATATACTTGTCCTCGGGTGAGCCGTAGAAGATGAAGTTGCCCTGTCTTGCAAGGGGCTTACCCTTATAAGTCAATACGTTTTCCATAAAATGGTTACTCCTTTATTACATTTGGATAAAGTTCTGAACAAGAGCGCGCATAAGCTCATACTTATCAATTTTGGTAATTATGGCTCTTGCGTTGTTGTGGTTGGTTATATAGGTGGGATCCTCGGAGAGTATATAGCCAACTATCTGGTTGATGGGGTTGTAGCCCTTTTCCTTTAGAGAGTTGTATACGTTTTGAAGTGCCTCTCTCATCTCTCTGTCAGGTTCCTTGGGAATCTGAAACTGCATCGTCTTATCGTTTATTGCTTTGTTCATAACTTATCGCTCCTTTCGGTTGATTAAGAACGGAGGGTAATTCCGGATTCGGCTTCCAGAACCTTGAGTATGTTTGCCACCGCCTTGTCAGCAGTTTCGTCATTCATAGTCTTGTCGGGAAGTCTGAATACTAAGCTGTACGCTACGCTCTTCTTGCCCTCGGCAACGCCCGCGCCCTTATATACGTCAAATATCTTAACGCTTTCAAGGGCCTTGCCGCCGGATTTCTTTATAGATTCGACAACTGCGCCTGCCTCTATCGCATCGTCCATTACCAAAGCGAGGTCGCGGGTAAGAGCGGGGAAAGCGGGCAAACGCTTGAACTGCTTTTCGCTTACAGCGCTTTCAAGCAGCGCATTTACGTTGAGGATAGCCGCATAGGTGTCCTTTGCAAGGCCGTATTCCCCCATAACGGCGGGATGTATCTGACCCATAACGCCAAGAACCTTCTTGCCCTTGGTAAGGGTAGCACAGATGCCGGGGTGGAACCCACATTCAACAGCGGAGGAGCACTTGTACTCCTTAACGTTAACGGCATCAAGGATGCCCTCTACGTAGCCCTTGAGGTCGTAGAAGTCGCCCTTGCCGCTCATTGCAAGCACAAGTTGCTTTTCCTCGGTGGAAAGACCGCCCTCTGCAGGGAAGTAAACGGTAGCACATTCGAACAGCGCTATCTCCTCTGCCTTGCGGTTGCGGTTGTAAGCAACAGCGTCAAGCATAGAGGGAAGAGCGGTGGTACGCATAACGGAGGTGTCCTCGCCCAAGGGATTGATAAGCTTAATGCTTTCGCGTCTGGGGTCGTCTGCCGCCATACCTATTCTGTCATAGGCCTTGGGGGAAATGAATGAATAGGTTGCTATCTCGTAGAAGCCGTAAGCAACGGCAGCCGCCTTAAGGTCTGCTCTGAAAATCTGAGCCTTGCTGTATCCACCGTCTGCCGCCGCGCCACGGTAAAGGGTAGAGGGAATCTTGTCAAAGCCGTAAAGCCTTGCAATCTCCTCTGCTACGTCTGCGGTGCGTTCCATATCACTGCGGAAGGGTGGAACGATAAGCTCATTGCCTTCTACGCGCATTTCGAGGGGGAGAAGCATCTTCTCCATTTCTTCAGCGCTAAGGCTGAGACCGAGAAGAGTGTTAACTCTTTCAGGCTCAAAGGGAATACGTCTTTCGCCGATGTCGGCGTTGCATATGTCTATTATACCCTCTGCAACCTCGCCGCAACCAAGGAGACAAACAAGCTCCAAAGCGCGCTTAAGCGCGGGAACGGTGTTGCAGGCAGGAAGACCTTTTTCAAATCTGCCGCTGCTTTCGGTGCGGAGAGCACATGCGCGGGAGGTGTGACGGATGTTGGAACGGTCAAAGTTAGCGGATTCAAATACAACGGTAGTGGTGCTGTCAAGAATTTCGCTGTTAAGACCGCCCATAATACCTGCAAGTGCAACGGGCTTTTCACCGTCTGCGATGCAAAGCATATCCTCGGTAAGAGCGTGCTCGTTACCGTCAAGGGTGGTAATGCTTTCGCCCTTTGCGGCATTACGCACTACTATCTTCTTAGAGGTAATGTAGTTGTAGTCGAAGGCGTGCATGGGCTGACCGTATTCGAGCATAACGTAGTTGGTAATGTCAACTATGTTGTTAATGGGTCGAACGCCTGCGGCGCGAAGCCTTGCGCGGAGCCAAAGAGGGCTGGGCTCGATCTTCACGTTCCTTACCACTGCCGCACTGTAACGGGGGCAAAGGGTAGTGTTGCGGATATCAACGCTTATATAGTCCTCTACCTTGCCTGCATCGGGGCTTACCTTGTATTCAGGAGCCTTAAGCTTTAGGGGCAGATCAAAGGAAGCGGCGGTCTCTCTTGCAATACCTATAAGGCCCAAGCAGTCGGGACGGTTAAAGGTAAGCTCAAAATCCACGGTGTGGTCGGTCATCATAAGAACTTCCTTGATGTCCTGACCGTTGTGGCATTCTTCCTTAATTATAAGTATGCCGTCCTCGGGCGCATAGGGAATATCGTTTACGGTAAGACCAAGCTCTTCAATAGAGCAGAACATACCGTTGGAGGGAAGGCCTCTCAGCTTGCCCTTCTTTATCTTAGTGCCGTCGGCAAGTACAGCGCCGTCAAGACAAACGGGAACAACAGCCCCCGGGAACACGTTGGTAGCGGCAGTTATTATCTGTATGGGCTCGCCTGCGCCAACGTCTACCTGACAAACGGTAAGCCTGTCAGCGTCGGGGTGTCTGTCGGTGGAAAGGATGGTGCCTACCACTATGTTCTTGATACCCTCGGAAAGCTCCTCAAAGCCCTCCGCCTTGGTGCCGGTTGCGGTAAGAACGTCTGCAATAGTCTTAGCGTCGGCAGTAATATCTACGTAGTCTTTTAACCAGTTAAGTGAAATCTTCATTACACAGTACCCCCCTTAAAATTGAGAAAGGAAACGCAGGTCGTTTTCGTAAAGATAACGCATATCCTCTATGCCGTACTTTATCATAACTACTCTCTCAAGACCTACACCGAAGGCAAAGCCGCTGTATACGTTGGGGTCGATGCCGCAGTTCTCCAGCACGTGAGGATGAACCATGCCTGCGCCGAGAATTTCTATCCAACCCTCGCCCTTGCACAAACGGCAACCCTTACCGCCGCAAACAAAGCAGCTAACGTCAACCTCAGCAGAGGGCTCGGTAAAGGGGAAGTTGTGAGGACGGAAACGGGTGCGTGTGTTTTCACCGAAATAAAGCTTTGCAAACTGCTCAAGAGTACCCTTAAGGTCCCCAAGGCTTACGTCCTTGTCAACCAAAAGACCTTCAAGCTGGTGGAACATAGGGCTGTGGGTGCCGTCAACCTCGTCGCAACGGTAAACTCTGCCGGGGGAGATGATGCGTATGGGGGGCTGCTTGCCCTGCATTGCTCTTATCTGAACGGGAGATGTCTGAGTACGCAAAAGCACCTCGGGAGTTATATAGAAGGTATCCTGAAAATCTCTGGACGGGTGGTCTGCAGGAGCGTTAAGTGCGTCAAAGTTATTGTATGCCAACTCAACCTCAGGACCCTCTGCAATAGAAAAGCCCATGCCAACGAATATATCGCTAAGTTCCTTTTCTACCTGAGAAAGGGGATGAAGCCTACCGGGTTTCTTTGCCTTTGCGGGCAGGGTAACGTCAACCTTTTCGTTCTGAAGCCTCTTTTCAAGCTCTGCTGCCTTAACTGCAGAAAGCTTTTCTTCGATAGCCGCCTCTATTTCGCCTCTTACCTCGTTGGCGAGAGCGCCTATAATGGGTCTTTCCTCAGCGGAAAGCCCGCCCATGCCGCGGAGGATAGCGGTAAGCGCACCTTTTTTACCAAGGTAAGCCACCTGCGTAGCCTTCAGTGTTCCTTCGTCTTCTGCGGCGGCAACGGCGGCCTTTGCGGCAACAAGTATCTCCTCAAGCTGTTTCTTCATAAATCTTCGTTTTCCTTTCGCTTGTATCCGTATTTATCGTAAACATCTTTGGCTGTGTTCATCATGCCAAAGCGCGCAACGTTCTGTAAAATATCGGTGTAAACCGAGTCTTTAGCCAGCCCCACGGCGGCAGAAAACCGCACCGAGCTTGCCCGTAGGGTATTGTATACGTCCTCCGTGTGGGACAGCGCTTCCTCAAAACTGCCGTAATGTTTTATAAGTGGGTTAAACCTACCCCTTTTGCTATCCTCCTCAAGGTCGTCCACGGCATCCAGCAGATAAATGTACCTGCCTATGTGATATCCCGCCTCGTATGCGATGGCGGCGTCGGTTCCTTCCAACCCGTAGGCGGCGGTTATGCCGATGGCGTCCGCACCGTGGTGGGCGTATTCGTCGGCGGTGTGCCTCTCTTCGTCCTTTTCGAGAACGTCAAGAGCCTTAAGGGGAGATAGTATCCTTTCATAAAGATCAGGGAAAATTTTTCCGGCCTTTTTCTTCATGCGCCCTACAATGGGCTTTGCCAAAAGCTTTTTAAAACGGGCTACACCCTTTTCGTCCTTTACGTCGTCTGCCGTTTTGGCGTAGCAAAGGCAGGCAAAGGCGGCGGCAGTGTAGGTAAACACTCCGTCGCATGAAAGCATCTGCTTTCTTTTAAGACTGTATGGGCAACGGCGTTTTTCGGTTTTCGGCGTCTCTTCCGAAAGCCCCAACCGCAGGGTGGCAAGGGCGGTAAAGTCGTAGCTTAAAAAGAACCGCGTAAGTCGGGAAACCGTTCTGCCGCCGGTCCTGCAAAGCCCGCAGTATATGGCCTTGTAAAGTTCATATTCTTTTAAAAGCATCTCTGCCGGCAAGGGTTTTACATAGCCAAACAAATATACCACGCCACCTTTCTTTTCAGTTTAGCACATTTTGCCGTCTTTCGCAATATCTTTTTTGCTTTTTTGATAGGGGATTTTAAAAAAATTATAGAAAAATAAAGGAGAATTTAAATTTTTTGCGTATATTAATAATGTATAGGTTTCGTTTTGGCGTAATTTCACCTAAAAAGGGGGGCGTTTTATGAAGGCTATGGCTTTGTTGGCAGAGGAAAAGTTGCTTTGCCCGAGAGCGTTCAAAACTAAGGACACCAAGGGAAGGCAGGTATACGATGAGCCTTGTCCTGTAAGGACGGAGTTTCAAAGAGACAGAGACCGAATAACTCACTCCAAGGCGTTTCGTCGTCTTATGCATAAAATGCAGGTTTTTATCGACCCCAGAGACGATCATTATCGTACAAGGCTTACCCACACCCTTGAGGTTGTGCAGATAGCGCGTACCATGGCAAGGGCGCTGGCACTTAACGAGGACCTTACCGAGGCGGCGGCATTGGGTCACGACCTTGGGCACACCCCCTTCGGCCATTCAGGTGAAAGGGCGTTGGACGCTATAATGGACGGCGGCTTCCGTCATTACGAGCAAAGCATCCGTGTGGTGGATGTGCTTGAGAGAAACGGAAACGGCCTTAACCTTACCTATGAGGTGCGTGACGGCATACTTAAGCATTCCGGCAGTAATAAGGCGGAGACCCTTGAGGGGCAGCTTGTAAAGTTTGCCGACAGAATTGCCTACATAAATCACGATATAGATGATGCCTGCAGGGCGGGTATTATGACCGTGGATGATATTCCTACCCATTTGAGCGATATACTCGGCACCACTCACAGCAACCGTATAACCGCCATGGTAAGCGCGGTTATAGCGGGAGGCACCGATGGGGATATACAGATGGCGGAGCCCTTTGGAAGCGCAATGCTTGAACTTAGGCAGTTTATGTTTGATAAGGTGTATACCAGTGAAAAGGCGAAGAGCGAGGACGGAAAGGTTGCCTTGCTTATAGAGTACCTTTTTGAGTATTATAAAAAGAATCCCGCCTCTCTCCCTGCGGAAAACCGCCGCATGATAGACAGGGACGGGGAAGACCGTTGCATTTGCGACCATATAGCGGGCATGACGGACAGATATGCTATCTCCACCTTTGAGGAGATATACGTTCCCCGCGTGTGGAGCTTATAGCTTTAAGGAAGTTGAATAATGGCGTTTTCTCAAAGATTTATTGAAGAAATAAAGGACAGAAACGACATAGTGGAGCTTATCTCCAAGTACGTTGCCCTTAAAAGGGCAGGTAGCAATATGTCGGGGCTGTGTCCCTTTCATAACGAAAAAACTCCGTCCTTTACTGTGTTTCCCAAGACTCGCAGTTATTATTGCTTTGGTTGCGGCGCCGGAGGAGATGCGGTAAGCTTTGTAATGGGGCTGGAGGGGCTCGGTTACCGCGATGCGGTGGAGTATCTTGCCAATCGTGCAGGTATTCCCATGGAGGACGAGGGGGAGGCAAGACCCCGCGACGAGGTTCGTCGTGACCGTGTTATAGCGGCAACCACCGAGGCGGCGCGTTTCTTTTACACGGCTTTGGTTTCTCCTCAGGGCGCTTCCGCAAGGGAGTATCTTGAGAAGCGAGGATTGGATAGTCTTACCGTGCGTCGTTTTGGTATAGGGTATGCACCCGATAGTTGGGATTCCCTTGCACGGCACCTAACGTCAAAGGGCTTTACCCCAAAGGAACTTGAAGCGGCTTTCCTTTGCCGCACGGGTAAAAACGGTAAGCTTTACGATATATTCCGCAACCGTATTGCGTTTCCGCTTATAGACCCAAGCGGTGCAGTGCTGGGATTTTCCGCCCGCAGGCTTAACGAAGCAGATGAGAGAAAATACGTAAACACCTCGGACACTCCCGCTTTTAAAAAAAGCAAGTTTGTGTTTGGGTTAAATATAGCGAAAAACAGCCAGGAGGGCTCCCTTATAATGTGTGAGGGGTGCATGGATGCAGTCGCCCTCCATCAGGCAGGGTTTTCTAACGCAGTAGCAACACTGGGAACTGCCATAACAAGTGAGCAGGCAAGGCTTATCGCCCGTAGCGCCTCTACGGTGTATCTGTGCTACGACAGCGATAACGCGGGTAAAAGCGCCACCCTTAAGGGTATACGTCTTCTGGGTGAGGTAGGCGTAAACAGCAGGATACTTAATCTTGGAGAGGTTAAGGACCCTGACGAATATATAAAGAAATACGGCGCATCTGCATTTAAGCGTGTGCTTGCAGACTCCAGCGGTCAGATAGATTACCGCCTAAAGGAGATAGCCGCAAACTTTAACCTTTCCATCCCCGAAGAAAAACTTAGGGCGTTTGACCGTATGTGCGAATATGCGGGAAGCCGCCAGGGCAGGGCAGAGCGTGAGATATGCGCCGCCCGTATAAGTGAGCTTACGGGGGTCAGCTTTACCGCTGCCGCCGAGGGTGTTGAGCGTAAAGCGCATCTTGCGTCAAGAAAAACAGTTAAGGAGCAGGAAACCAAGGGTATTCAGGAGGCTTTGGGCTTTGGGGATAAGGTCAACAGAGACAGAGTGCGTTTACCTGCGGCAACTATGATAGAGGAACGGGTTTTGGGCATACTGCTTGTAAGACCCGAGCTGTACTCCACTGTGTCGGCAACTCTCACCGAGGACAGCTTTTTGACCGACTTTAATCGCAAGGTCTTCGCCTTGTTCAGGGAGGACCTTGAGGCAGGGCGTGAGATAACTTTATCCAAAGGCGGAGCACTTACCCCTGAGGAACTGTCACGGGTGGCGGGCATGCAGGCGGCAAGGCTTTCGGTGCAGGATAACAGCGCCGACTCGCTGGCGGCTTATATAAAATCATTGGAGCGGGAAAAGATGAAAGCGGATTACGATGCTGATATTTCGGCTCGCGGTGTCGCCGCTCTGGAAGAATACATTGCTAAATTAAAGAAAGATAAAAAATCGGAGGACGGTAATAATGGATAACAACGTAAAAACTGCAAATATACAGCTTATGGGTGCGGGCGGCGACAAGACCACCATGGCATCCAGTGAATTTCTGAGCCTGCTTGATGGCGCAGATTGTACTATCGAGGCTTTTGAGAATCTTTTTGAGGAACTTGAGGCTAAGGGTATTGAGATAATCAGCGACCATGAGAACGCCATGTATGAGGAATTCGACGAGGAAACGGAGGATTTGGGCAAATGTCAGGAAGAGGTGGACGAGCTTCTTTCAAAGGACGGTCTCCCTATCGACGACCCCGTTCGTATGTACCTTAAGGAGATAGGTAAGGTTCCCCTTCTCTCTGCGGATAAGGAGCTTGAGCTTGCATGTAAGATGGCAGCCGGCGACACTCACTCCAAGCAGCAGCTTGTTGAGGCTAACCTAAGACTTGTTGTAAGCATCGCAAAGCGTTATGTAAACCGCGGCATGTTCTTCCTTGACCTTATCCAAGAGGGTAATCTCGGCCTTATGCGCGCTGTTGAAAAGTTTGATTACAATAAGGGCTACAAGTTTTCTACCTACGCTACTTGGTGGATTCGTCAGGCAATAACCCGTGCTATCGCAGATCAGGCCAGAACCATACGAATACCCGTTCACATGGTGGAGACTATCAACAAGGTGCTTCGTGTTTCCCGTCAGCTTCTTCAGGACCAGGGACGTGATGCCACTGCCGAGGAGATAGCTAAGGAAGTAAATATGCCCGTTGAAAAGGTAAGGGAGATACTTAAGATAGCCCAAGAGCCCGTTTCCCTTGAAATGCCTATCGGTGAAGAGGAGGACAGCCATCTTGGCGATTTTATCGCAGACGATAACACCCCTGCCCCCTCCGATGCGGCTTCCTACACCATGCTCAGAGAGCAGCTTCTTGAGGTGCTTCACACCCTTACTCCCAGAGAAGAAAACGTTCTTAAACTTCGTTTCGGTCTTGAGGACGGCCGTCCCCGTACGCTTGAGGAGGTTGGTAAGGCCTTTGATATTACCAGAGAACGTATCCGTCAGATAGAGGCAAAGGCGCTTCGCAAGCTTCGTCACCCCAGCCGTTCCAAGAAGCTTCGTGACTATCTTGAATAAAAAGCAGTGAAAGGTTTTTGGCAGTAATGAAAGACCCTTATACCGTCCTTGGCGTTTCGATGAACGCCTCGGATGACGATATAAAAAAGGCGTATCGCGCTCTTGCAAAGAAGTATCATCCCGATAATTACGACGACAACAATCCGCTTAAGGATCTGGCGGCGGAGAAGATGCGCGAGATAAACAACGCCTACGATACCATACAAAAACAGCGCACCTCCGGCAACCGATCCGGTAATACGGGTGCAGGCGGAGGCAGTGGCTATACATACAGCGGCAGTGCCGAGTATATGCGTATACGTACCTTTATAAACCAATCCAGATATCCCGAGGCGAACAGGTATCTTGAGATGATACCTCAAGCAAACAGAGGGGCAGAATGGTTCTTTTTGAAGGGCGTGGTGCTTATAAAAACGGGCTGGATGATGGACGGCACCGAATATATACGAAAAGCTTGTGAGATGGATCCCTCCAACGCGGAGTACAGAACCACCTACAACAACCTTACTAACAGCGCCTATTCTCCCTACGGCTCTTCCCGCCCCGTGCGCAGTGTTGGCTGTTCGGGCTGTGATATTTGCATGGGGCTTATGTGCATGGACTGTCTGTGCGACTGTATGAGGTGTATGTAGGAGCTATGAAAAAGACAAGAGTAATAGCGGAAAACGGCTTGCTTGCCGCACTTAGTATAATTATTTTGCTTTTAGGCTCATTGATTGAGGCTCTTGATTTAAGCTCCGCTGCAATTGCGGGCTTTGCGGTTCTTGCGGTGCGTGCCCGTTGGGGTAGGAACAGTGCCATTGGGCTTTATTCCGTAACGTCGGCTTTGTCCCTTATGATGCTTCCCAATAAGATACCCGCCCTCCTTTACGTTTTCTACGGCGGTCTTTATCCTATACTTAAGGCAGAGATAGAGCGTATGGGAAAAATATGGCTTCAGTGGATCTTAAAGGTAGGCTCCGTGCTAGTTTTCTTTTCCTTGGGGCTTTGGGTGGCTATGTCCCTCCTTGGCATAGACGCGGGCTTTACCGTGGGTGCTGTGCTGTATGCGGTGCTGGTGCCTGTTGCGGTTTGCGCGGACTTGGCGATGACCGCCTTGCTTAAACAGTACGCTCATATAATAAGCCGCAAAAAACGCTAACCGTCACTTCTTGACACGGGGCATCACCCGTGGTATAATAATATGATTAAATGTAGTAAATGGGGGTAAATTCCTATGGCGTACAGTATGACCGGCTACGGCAGGCAAAGAGCCCTTGCAGGCGGCAAGGATATAAGCTTTGAGATAAAGTCGGTAAACAGCCGTTACCTTGATTTAAATATTAAACTCAGCAGGCTGTATAATCCCTTGGAGGAGAGAATAAAGCAGCTTGTTTCTTCCCGCATATCCCGCGGTAAGGTGGACGTTTATCTTTCCGTAACCAATACTGAAGGTGACGGTACTACCCTTGCCCTTAATAAGGACTACCTTGAAGCGTATCTTGCTCTTATGGCGCGCATTAAGGAAGACTACGGCGTTGCAGGGGAAGTAAGCCTTGATATGATAAGCATGAAGAACGACGTGTTCACCGTTACCCGCGCCGACGAAGATATGGAGGCGGTGTGGGCGCTTATCGCACCCGTGGCAGAGGCGGCATTGGATGAATTTTGCGCTATGAGAAAAGCAGAGGGCGCAAAGCTTGTTGCTGATATCAAGCAGCATGCAGCGGAGACCGCCACCCTCAGAAGCACTATAAAGGAGCTTGCTCCTGCCAGTGTTCAAAGCGCAAACCAAAAGATGATAGCCCGTATAAGAGAGCTGCTTGAGGGTGCTAATCCCGATGAGGGCAGGCTTATAACCGAGTGTGCTATCTTTGCAGATAAGGCAGATATCAATGAGGAGCTTGCAAGACTTGAAAGCCACTTTGCTCAGCTTGAGGCATTTCTTGCAGAAACCGGCCCCATAGGCAGAAAGCTTGATTTTTTGGTTCAGGAGATAAACAGAGAGGTAAACACCATCGGCTCCAAGTCCTCCGACGTTAATATTGCCCGTGCGGTGGTTGCGGCAAAGAGCGAGATAGAAAAAATAAGAGAGCAGATACAGAACATAGAGTAGGTGTGTTATGAAACTTGTAGATATAGGCGGCAACAGTTTCGTTTCCGCAGGCAGAGTAGTTGCGGTTTTGTCGCCGGACTCCTTGCCGGTAAGACGTATGGTTCAGGATGCCAAAAACGCAGGCAGGGTAATTGACGTAAGCTGCGGCAAAAAGACGAGGGCGGTTATAATTACTGACAGCGAGCACACCGTGCTTACGGCAGAGGAGCCGGAAACCATAAGAGAAAGGATGCAGGCGGCGCATGAATAACAAAAAGGGCGTACTTGCCGTTGTTTCGGGCCCTTCGGGCTGCGGAAAGGGAACGGTACTTTCTTACGTGTTGAAGGACGAAAACTACGGTTATTCCATTTCAGCTACCACCCGCGATCCCAGAGAAGGGGAAAAGGACGGCGTGCATTATTTCTTCATAAGCAAGGAAGAGTTTTTGACCCGTGTAGAAAAGGGCAGATTCTTGGAGCACGCAGAGTATTGCAACAACTACTACGGCACTCCTCGCGACTACGTGGAGGAGCTTTTGGAAAAGGGAAAGAACGTTATTCTGGAGATAGAGACAAAAGGCGCCCTTATGGTTAAGGAAAACGCCCCCGATGCGCTTCTTATCTTCATCGCTCCTCCCGATATGGAGACCCTTGAAAACAGGCTTCGCGGCAGAGGCACCGAGGACGAGGATACGGTGAGAAGGCGTCTTGCCAAGGCGGCGGAGGAAATGACACTTATTCCAAAATATGACCTTTGTATAGTAAACGGAGAGGGTCAGGCGGAAAAGGCGGCGGCTGATATAATGTCGGCAATCAATGCTTACCGCAACGCATAAATACGATAAATATTACTGAAAGAAGGAAAAATACAATGCTTTATCCATCCATACAGGACTTGACTAACGACGAGATCAACCGTTATATGCTGGTTATCGGCACCGCAAAGAGCGCCCGTTACGTTACCTATAAGTTCAATCAAGAGCTTGAGGCGCGCAAGGAATCCGAAAAGGCTATCGGCATCGAGGAAAGCTGCAAGAAGTCTGTTAGCGTTGCCGTTGATAAGCTTCACAACGGTCAGTTTAAGATAATAACCGAGTAATATGCTTCTTTGTAAGGTACACCTGCTGGACACGACCCTTGCCTTTGACAAGGCATATACTTACAGCGTGCCGGACTTTCTTAAGGAAGGTGTTAAGGTGGGCAGTCTTGTTGTTGTGCCTTTTGGCAGGGGCAACAGAAGGCAAAGCGCTTTTGTAACGGAGCTTTTTGAGGGTGAGGCAGAGGGGGAAGTAAAGCCCCTCCTTGACCTTTTGGACTACGGTGTTGCAAATTCTGAGGAGGCTGCGGCTTTAGCCGCGTTCATCAGCGACAGATGCTTTTGCACCTATGGTGCCGCCCTTAAGCTTATGCTGCCTACGGGTGCCAATGTGAAAAGCAGCGTTTACTACACAGCTGTTCCCTTTGATACGGATGACGAGGTTTATCTGTTCGTGCATTCAAAGGAAAAGGCTTATGAAGCGGATATACTTCACTCCTTCGGAGAGGAAGGAGTGCGTATAGTGTCTGCGCTTTGCCGTAAGGGCGCGCTTGTGCGTCGTAGCGAGGTGGCGGAAAAAACAAATATAAAAACCGAGCTTTGGGTCAAGGCAACCCCACCTTTCGGGGAGGTCAGCGGCTCAAAGCAACGCTTGCTTTTAAGCCTTGTTGCTAGTGAAGACAAATCTATGGCAAGCCTTAAGGAGTCTGGCGTGGCTCCCGCTACTGTTCGCACCATGGAGGGCAAGGGCTACGTTAGCATATACGAAAAGCGCGTTCAACGCTTTGCATACACCCCGGGGGGCTATATTAAAAAGCCTTACGTTCTCTCTGACAGCCAAAGAGCAGTAAGAGACGAGCTTATAGGCTATATGCAAAGGGGCAGGGCAGAGGCGTGCTTGCTTTACGGGGTTACGGGCAGCGGCAAGACCAAGATAATACTTGAGGCGGTAAACGAGGCGCTTCGTCAGAACCGCACTGCCATAGTGCTTATCCCCGAAATAGGTCTTACGTCCCAAGCAATTTCCACCTACTTTGCCGAATACGGTGAAAGGTGCGCTGTTATCCACTCACGTCTTTCGGGGGGAGAGAGGGCAGACACCTACGACCGCATAGCAAGGGGCGAGGTCAGCGTGGTAATAGGTACCCGTTCTGCGGTTTTTGCACCGCTTAAGAACATCGGCGTTATCGTTATGGACGAGGAGCAGGAGCACACCTATAAATCGGAAAAAACACCAAAATATCACGCAAGGGATATCGCACGTTTCCGTTGCGCCAGGCACAGTGCGGTAATGCTTCTTGTTTCGGCAACCCCTTCGGTGGAAAGTTTTTACAAAGCAAGGTCGGGGATTTACCACCTGCTTACCTTGGAAAGCCGTTTCGGAGGCACGGAACTTCCTACGGTGGAGATAGAGGATATAGTCGGCGACAGAGAGATAGAAAAGGGCAAGCTTATAGGCAAAAAACTGAAAAAAGCCATCGGTGAGACCCTTGACAAGGGAGAGCAGGCAATACTGTTTTTAGGCAGACGCGGCTATAACAGCGCCCTCAGGTGCAGAGCCTGCGGTCACGTTTTCACCTGCCCACGCTGTTCCGTTTCTCTTAACTACCATGCTTACAGTAACGAGGCAAGGCGCAGGGGCAAGCTTATATGCCACTACTGCGGCCATATAGAGGATAAGCCTGCCAAATGCCCCGAATGCGGTGGCAGTCACATAGGATATTTCGGCTACGGTACCCAGCTTTTGCAGGACGAACTTGAGGAGCTTTTCGGTGAAGGCGTGTCCCTCAGAATGGATACGGATACCACAACCGCAAAACGCTCTCACGATGAGATACTAAGTGAATTTGCCGCAGGCGAGGCAAGTATACTTTTCGGTACCCAGATGGTTGCAAAGGGGCTTGATTTTCCCCGTGTAAGCCTTGTGGGGCTGGTTATGGCGGACAGCGTTTTGTATATGAGCGACTACCGCGCGCCCGAGCGTATGTTTTCCCTGATAACTCAGCTTGTGGGCAGGGCAGGCAGGTCGGGCAGCAGAGGCAGAGCGATAGTACAGACCTATAATCCTATGCATCAAACCCTTCGTCTTGGGGCAAAACAGGATTACACCGCCTTTTATGAAAGCGAGATAAGACTTAGAAAATCCGTTGTTTTTCCACCTTTTTGCGATATAGCAGTTTTTGGCTTTTCCGCTACTACCGAGGAGACCGCTTTGGAAACGGCAAAGGCCTTTTCGGCGGAGTTTGAGGCAAGGGCAGAGAACAACGAGGAAATAAAACTGATAAAAATGGGCCCTTATAAGGAGGGCATATATAAGATCGGCGACAGATATCGCTGTAAAATAATAGTAAAATACAAAGACAGCAAGGGGTGCCGTGGCTTTTTCAGAGAGCTTTTGTGCGGCTTTAATCCGCCTAAAAAGAACGGCGCATCCTTTGATATCGATATTAACCCCGCGATAGTGTAATGGGGGGAGAGGAACGATAATGGCAATACTTAACATATTACAGGACGGGGAAGAGACCCTTAGAAAAACGTCGAGACCCGTGGAAAAACTCAGCCCCAGACTGATACAGCTTCTTGACGATATGCAGGAGACCTTAAAGCAGTCCGGCGGCGTTGGACTTGCGGCACCGCAGGTAGGTATACTTCGCCGTGTTGTTCTGGTTGACAACGGCGAGGAGGTACTGGAGCTTATAAACCCTCAGATAGTGGAAACCAAGGGCGTGCAGGAGGAGGTAGAGGGCTGTCTTTCAGTTCCCGGCAGATGGGGCATAACCCATAGACCTGCTTACGTAAAGGTGCGCGCTATGAACCGCCACGGCAAGACCTATGAGGCGGACGGTACGGGGATAGTTGCCCGTTGCTTCTGTCACGAGCTTGACCACCTTGACGGCGTTTTGTTTACCGATAAGGTTTTGCGTATGCTTACGGAGGAAGAGATTGAAAAGTTATAATATCGTATATATGGGCACTCCCGATTTTGCGGTAGAGCCTCTTAAGCGCATCTGCGACGCAGGCCACAACGTAAGCCTTGTGGTTACTCAACCCGATAAGCAAAGGGGCAGAGGTATGGCGTTTACTCCTACGCCCGTTAAGGCCTTTGCAACGGAAAGAGGCATCAAGGTGTTTCAGCCTCAAAGTCTTAAGGATGAGGAAGCCCAGAGTATAATAAAAGCAGAAAACGCAGATTATATAATCGTTGCCGCCTACGGCAAGATATTGCCTAAGGCTGTGCTTGACGCTGCAAAGGGCGGTTGCGTTAATATTCATGCCTCACTGCTTCCAAGGCACAGAGGTGCTGCTCCCATAAACAGGGCGATAATGGAGGGTGACACTAAGGGCGGTGTTACGGTTATGCACATGGCAGAGGGCCTTGATACGGGTGATATGATACTTGTCCGTGAGATGGATATTCCCAATACCATGACCGCAGGAGAGTATCACGATGCTCTTTCCGTGCTTGGCGCCGAGGCTATATGTCAGTTCCTTTCCGAGGAGGAGCATACCCGCACACCTCAGGACGACAGCCTTGCAACCTATGCGGTGAAAATCGAAAAAAGCGAGGCAGAGATAGACTTTTCTGCCGACGCGGTAGATGTTTACAATAAGATACGCGGTCTTTCCCCCTATCCTTCTGCTTTTGCAGTAATAAACGGCAGACGTTTTAAGCTTATAAGTGCCCTGCTTGGTAACGGCAAGGGAGAGGCAGGTAGTGTTATCTCTGCCACCGATAAGGGGATAGAGATTGCCTGCGGAGGGGGTAGCGTAATAATTACCACCATCCAGCCCGAGGGCAAGAGGGCTATGAG
>JAFQKR010000011.1 GCA_017396825.1 Clostridia bacterium | reverse complement strand
GATTTCTTCAACAACAGGATCGTCAGAAGAAGTATCATCGGAAGTAACGTCGTCAGAAGTATTATCATCAGAACTGACATCATCGGAGGTAACGTCGTCGGAGGTTACGTCGTCAGAGGTTACGTCGTCAGAGGTTACGTCGTCAGAGGTTACGTCGTCAGAGGTAACGTCATCAGAGGTAACGTCGTCAGAGGTAACGTCATCGGAGGTTACGTCATCGGAGGTAACATCGTCAGAGGAATCGTCAGAGGAGCTGCCGAAAGCGCCCATGATCTCAACCTCGGTAAGAGCGATTACTGCAACGGGGTTGCTTATGGTCATTTCAAAAATAACATAAGTACCCTTTGCGTCGCCCTTAACGTTGTATGCTCTTACGTATCCTTCGTCGGTAGTGGTAGCTTCACCAACGAGGGTAGCGGTAGCAATGTCTTCGCTATCGCCAACGTAAACGTTAACAAGGGAAGGATAACCGCGGTTTGCGCTGTTATTACGGGTGTTGAAGTAAGCGGTGATCTCGCTTACGTTTACTTCGGAATCAAACTTAAAGAAAAGCTTGTTTACACCTACTGCGAACCCAGCATTGTAGAACTCAACGGAAAGGCCGGTCTGAGCGTTAGAAGCATCGGTAGCAATAACGCCGTCAGTTAGTTTACCGGTGTGGTATTCGTTCCATTCAGCGCCAACCTCGCAATAACTGCCGGTGGTGCCGTTGTCATCGCCCTCGCCCTTATACTGAGCCTCGGGAGCTATGTTGGTAATCTCCTGAACGTCGTCAGAGGTAACGTCGTCGGAGGTTACGTCAGAAGTATCCACGGTAGTATCTTCAGAAGTAGTGGTATCGGTAGCATCGCCGCCCTCTTCTACAACTTCTATAGCGTAGTCAAATGCGGAGTTGTCGCCGCCGTCTTCAAAGAAGGGGAATTCGCCACGGGTACCGTTGTAGCCGTATGCAAAGCCCATTTCGAAGTTTGCGGTGCCGGTTGCTACTGCTCTAAGTCTGAGGGTTACAGAGAATGCGCTGGAGAAAGCGTCATTAGCAAGATCGGATACGGATGCGCTGAAGTTAATGCCCTTCATCGAAGCTGCGGACTTGTCTGCTGCTTCTTCGTATGCCTTTTCGGTAAGGCCGTTGGGGATAAGCTTCCAGGTTGCGGGAGCCGTGCCTACGAGATTGATGGGAGGAGTTACCTCTTTCTTGTTTGCATCGTAGGTGGTATCGTAAATTACGTATCTGGTATCAATATAAAGGTTGATATCAAAACCGGATACCTTGTCTGCAAAGTTATCAAAGGTGAAGGTGATTTCAAAGGTTTCACCCTTGGTTACAGAAGTAGGACCGGAAACGGTGAAGTCTGCTTCGTCACCGCTGTAGGTTTCAGTCCAAGTGTCTGCTGCACTTGCTATCGCAGGGAATGCCGTAAACATAGTGGCAACCATAACGATGGCCAGCACAAGCGCGCTAAGTCTTGTCTTAAACATAAGAATCCTCCTGTTTTTTTATTTTGCGGGGTAAATTTAAAAATCGGCTACGCTATCACCGTCATCGTGAACGCGAGCCTTAAGGTGAAGGCACCGGGGCTCTCTGAACGCCCTCGTCTTCACTGTTTAAACATTATAACTCATGCAAAAAGTTTTGTCAATGACTTTTCCCTGAGGTTTTTTGCCAATTTTCGCTCTTATTATTGTACTTATACGACAAAAAAGTTAAGTAAAAATTAACGCCGTTGCTTTCTTTGAGCAAGCCGATCTGCCCTTTGGTGTATTTGCCGTTTGTAATCGTAAAACTCAGGGGATAGCGATATTACAATTTTGATTTTTCGCTTGAAAAAAGTTAAGCGCGGCAAAAATGCCACGCTTAACTGAATTAATTTTACTTAACGTTTTTAGCGTTGATTAAGATCCGGAACACCCTGGAATACATACACCAAACCATGGGTGCTGCTGCCCCAGTTAGTGCCGGAACGCAACCATCTGGCGTTAAAGTAGGAGTAGGTGTACTCGGTACGAGGAGGATTGCTGTAATTGGAAACGTTGGGGTCGTTTACTATGAAGACGCCCTTGCTGTCGTCGTAGCCTACAACGAGAACTATATGGCCTGCATCGGTAAGGCTGGTAGCACAACCGAGCACCACGCCCTGAGAAAGAGCGTACTTCATCATTTCGGGAGTATAAAGGTCAATGTATGCAACGTATCCGTATTCACCTGCGTGGGCTGCTGCAAAGGACCAGTTGCCATACGCCCTCCAATTGTTGTCGTACTGCTTTTTAGCAGCTGCAAGGGAGGTCATATTAGTGCCAAGGTATTCCAATGCCATTGCAGTGGTGGTAGGACTGCATATAATGTTACCGATAGAGCCGTTATCGGGATGGAGCTGAGAACGCATGGGTACGTTGTTGAGGTAGTAAGAAGGACGGGTACCGGGGGTCTGCTGAGCAGCCATCTGAGGAGTGGTAACAGAGAAGTTCTCAACTACGGGAACGCCGCCGTTATACTTGGTGATGGTGATACGAGCCTTGATGTTACCCGTAGTGGTGTAGCTACTGCTTACAAAGAGGGTATCGGTCTCCATATAACCGTAGGAGGTAGAGGAGTCGGCACAGCCGGAAACACCGCTGGTGCTGGACCAGGTACCCCAGCTGTAATAGCCGGACCATGCGCCGTTGGTAAGCTCGTAGCTAACGGAAAGGCTAACCTTACCGCCGTTGGTTACCGCGTTCCAGGAACCAACCATGATCTTAAAGGAGCCAACGTTGATGGTGTTGGTGGTAAAGGTACCGCTGGTGTTGCCGCTTGCAAGGGTAAGCTTACCGTTGCTGAGGGTAGTACCGTTGTGAGTACCTGCGGTCTCACTGAGCTTAAAGGTCTTACTCTTATAGTTAAGAGTCTTTGCGGGAACCTCGATAACGCCGGGCTCGGTCTTTGCAATGATTGCAAGGGGCTTAGGTATAGCGGAGGACGCGCCCTTAAGATAAGTACCCATGGTAACGTAGTCGGTGGAGCTTACGGTACCGTCGCCGTTGGTGTCTGCCGCTTTTTCAGCGTTAGCATCAAGGGAGGTAACAGATTTGATATAACCGCTGGTGGCGATATAGTCGGAGGTGCCAACCTGCCCGTCGCCGTCAACGTCGCCTGCAACGATAATGGTGTAGGTATCGCTGCTTGCGGTCTTTACAGTGTAGCCGTTGCCGATACGGTCGGTGCCGCTTACAGCGGTTCCGTTAGGCTTTTTAACGGTGATGCCTGCGCTAAGCTCGGTAATATGAGACTTGAGCGCATCAACGGTACTGCCCGCGCCAACGCCGGATATGCGCTTTGCGCTGTAATCAACGCTGATTGCAGAGCCCTGAGACGGAGTAAGACCGTAAGAAGAGCTTACGCGGATATAACCGTTTTGGGTAGTGCCCGCATCGAGGTTGATATCATAAAGAGAAAGCACGTCGCCTTCCTTTATCTTGGTGGCATTTTCAAACTGAGCGTGGTCCTGATGAACCACAACGAGAATATCGGTACCGCTTACGATAACTTCCTTAACACCGATGGGATAGATAGCAGTAACGTTATAAACGTTATAGGACGCTTTGCTTGCCTTAATAGCAACCCAGTACTGGGCGTTAAAGGTGCCCGTGGTCCAGATATAACTGCCGCTTACTGCCTTGCTGCCGTTGATTTCGGTTATATCTACCGTAAGGGCATCAGCACCCGTAGGAACAGAGGGAACCGTGCACGCAACGAGACACAAGGTAAGCAACAGGGCAAAAAACTTAAATGCTGCTTTTTTCATAAAATACCCAACCTTTATAATTATTTAGCCAATTCGCTACGTTACATTTTAGATAACAAAAAGCGGCTTGTCAATAGCGTCGTCACTTTTTTAGCGCAACGCACTGAAAAACCGCCTATTTTCTGTTAAATATGCACAAACTAACCTTTATATCTCAAAGTCAACGCAAGCTCTGCTTTCTCTGAGCGGGCGCATAAAGGCGCCAACCGCCTTGTGCTTGGGGTGAACTATGTATTCGTTAAGGGCTTCAAGGCTGTCAAAATCAGAAATGAGAAGAAGGTCGCAATTTGTAGCGTCTGCACCCTCGGCGCCAATGTGAACAGAGGAAGCCTTGAGAGTGGGAACCTCCCCCTGCAATGCACGGAGCATATCGGCGGTAAGCTTTACGTTTTCTGCCTTAGTTCTGCCCTCGGCATTTTCCAAAAATTTAAACATAACAACGTGTCTTATCATAATAATCTCTCCTTGTATAATTATAATGTGCTTTTTTATTATACCTTTTCACCAAAGAAAAATCAAGTATTTATTGCATTTGTACAAAAATAACAAAATGCTATTGACACGCATGGCGTTTTTGTGATAAATTTTATACATTATTAAAAGGAGGTTAATCTCATGAAAAAGATTTTCTCGTCTGTTTTAGCGCTTACCCTCTGTCTTGTAGGTATAACCGGCGCTTTTGACGGCGCTATAGCTGAAGCGGCGTCTACAAACATAAAGATGATAGTTACCAACCCCGGCGAGAACGCCAGCACCCAGATGAACGTGGGCTTCCACGCTCCTCTCAGTTACACCAACTGTTACGTTCAGTACACCACTACTAACGATACGTCGTGGGCCAGTGCTAAGACTAACAAGGGTACCTATAAGTCCTACGGCGCAAGCTCCTCTTCAAACCCCTTCTACGGCAAATCCGCAAAGGACGATGCGGGTAACAACATCACTCAGTCCATGACCTTCCTTGATTACAACGTTAATCTTACAGGTCTTACTCCCAACACCAAGTACATGTACCGTATTTATGACGGCTCTGCTTACAGCGACGTTTATTATTTCAAAACCGCGGCTAACGACGGTAGCAGCTGGTCCTTTCTTGTAACGGGCGACTTCCATGAATATTACAAGAACTACGGCGTATACCGTGCGGCTCAGGCTACCAAGGCTATCAATGCAGGTATCTCCCTTGCAGGTCAGCTTGGTTGGTCTCCCATTGAGCACGTAGTTTCTGTTGGCGATATCGTTGCATGGGGCGTTGACTACGGTCAATGGCAAAACGTGCTTAATCAGCCTTGGATAAAGAACTACTCCTTTGCTAACTGTATCGGCAACCACGACGATATGGACAGAGACAGCAACTCCTCCAGTGCGTACAACTCTATAATCTTCAACCATCCTCTTAACGGCTACAACTCCGGCGATGAGATGGGTACCGTATTCTACTACGTTTACAACAACGTTCTCTTTATCTACGTTAACTACCTTAAGGCATCCGTTGCCGCTCAGGAAACCTGGGCGCAAAGCGTTGTTGACAAGATGAAGGGCTCTTACAAGTACATTACTCTTGTAAACCACAGACCCGCTACCAATAAGTACACCGGCTCCTCCTACAGTTATTTCTGGAGCTACTGGGCAGACTTCTGCGATAAGAACCACGTTGACTTGGTTCTTGCAGGTGACCACCACGTTTACATGCGCAGCCAGCCTATCTACAACGGCTCCATGCTTTCCGGCTACAGCGCAAGCAAGCCCGACGCTACCGTTTATATAGCGGCTGACTCCTCTGACGGTGAACGCGGCTCTTCCACCGACGTTACAAGCAGTTTTTCCTCCTCTTGGGTAAAATCTAACTACTATCGCTACGATTACAGCGGTTCTACTAAAGACAAAACGTCTATCATTATTAACGTAACTCCCGATAAGATGACCACCCAGTTCATTTATTTTGAGGACATCTCCAGCGCATCTCATCCCAGCTGGAAGCAGGGCACCGTATCGGGTCACAGCAACTTCTACTACGGTGACGTTAGCTACGTATATCCCTCCAATCACGGCTACACCGGTGCAAATCCCAGCCCCGATCCTGAACCCGAACCCGATCCCGGCGACAACGGCGGTCTTCCCCTTGCTAAGACCAACTTCCTTTCCGGCGGTCAGTATAAGTACAGCACCTCTGTATATCCCGGCGGCGCATCCTACTATACTTACGAATACTACGGCGACGGCTCCAGCCAGGGCGGCAGCTTTATGACGGGTAAGCTTAACAACAGCACCCTTCCCGCTAACAGCAACCCCGGTTCCTCCAACACGGATTGGGCAACATTCTTCTTGTCTCAGGGCGACCCGCAGGTTTATCTTAAGCTGTCAGAAGCGGCTTACCTTAATAAGATAAACGTAGTGTACCGCAACGACGGCAACTTCTACGGTGACGCTATCGTAAGCAACGTTGGCGTAAGCACCGTTGACAGCGGCTACGCTACCGTTACCGACTATACCACGTCCATATCAACGGTAAACGGTAGTAACTACATGGTTACCCTCACCTTTACCAAGCCCATAAACGCGGCGTACGTTAGTCTCACCTTTGCTCATCCCGGTTCTCCCGCAACCCGTCTTGCACTGGGCGAAATCGAGGTTTGGGGCGACACCGTGCTTCCCGTTACCGAGGTTTTCGAGCTTGTAGAGGATTCTCCCTGCGGTCTTGATAAGGACTACTTTACCGCATCCGCTCCCCTTTCCGACGCGGCTAACATAAAGAAGCAGTTCGCTTGCACCGTAACCATCGTTGATGCTGACGGCAAAACCGTTGACGACACCAAGGTTATCGGCACCGGCTTTAAGATCAAGCACATCAAGAACGACGAAGTTCTTAACGAGGTTACCGTAGTTATCCCCGGCGACGTTTCCTCTGACGGTCAGGTAAGCTCTGCAGACTACATTACCGCAAAGCAGTTTATCAGCAGTAAGACCAACCTTACAGGTGCGTTTGCCAAGGCAGCAGACGCTAACTGCGACGGCGACGTAGGCGCGGCTGACTACATCTATATCAAGGGTCACTGTGCAGGTACTACCGAAATCGGCAAATAATTAAGTTAAAGTTTAAAACGGCAGAGGAAAAACCTCTGCCGTTTTTGTTTTTGGTTCCTTAAGGCACCAAATCAAAGAAAAGGCGTTTTTCCGCCTTTTCTTACTTGTTAAAATTATAAAATTGCTATTTTACTTAAAATTTAAAAATTGTTTTTTCGCGGTCGGGACTATTTTCACCCTTCATGAATTTGAAGGAGAGAAAATCGTTCCGAATGGACGAACTTAGGCGATAGCTGTACTGAGTACTGCGAGCCGACAGTTCGTCCATAGTGAAAAGATTCAAATAATTAAAAAGAAAAGGCGTTTTTTCCGCCTTTTCTTACTTGTTAAAATTAAAAAATTGCTATTTTACTTAAAATTTAAAAATTGTCTTTTCACGGTCGGGACTATTTTCACCCCTCAAATTATTCGGTGAAGACCTTGAATTTATACCCCACTCCCCACACCGTATCCAACGTCCACTGATCAGATGCACCTGCAAGTTTTTCACGCAGGCGCTTGATGTGCACGTCAACGGTTCGGCTGTCGCCAAGATAATCAAAGCTCCAAACCTTGTCCAAAAGCTGGTCACGGGTGAAAACGCGGTTATAGTTTGCCGCAAGGAAATACAAAAGTTCAAGCTCCTTGGGAGGCAGGTCAACGGGCTTACCCTTTATACGAAGCTCGTATCTCTGCAACGATATCTCGATATTATCAAACTTAACGACCTCACCATCGGCAGCCTCGTGCTTTTCGCAGCGTCTTACAACTGCCTTGATGCGAGCATAAAGCTCCTTAAGGTCAAAGGGCTTTACTAAGTAATCATCTGCGCCCAGTTCAAGACCGAGGACCTTATCAATGGTATCGCTCTTAGCGCTTATTATAAGCAGGGGCCCCCGAAAACGCTCTCTTATCTCGCGGCAGACCTGCCAGCCATCCTTTTTGGGAAGCATAACGTCAAGCAAAACCACGTCCGGCTCGTACATACGGAAAGCGGAAACGCCCTCAACCCCGTCACGAGCAATGCGAACCTCGCAGCCTTCCTTTTCAAGATACATACGAATCAGCTCACAAATACTGCTGTCGTCATCAATTATAAGTATCTTCGTCATCATAGTTAAGCCCCCTAAAAAGCAACGCCGTTTCCTTATCGTACCGAAAAATATTATATATAAGCCGAAAGCATTTGTCAATATTTAATATAAAATTTCTTCACAATTTAGACTTTTTTTATTTATAATATTTTTTTATTTATAACTATTGCAAAGAGGTTGTTTCTCTGCTATTATAAATGTTAGCAAAGTTTTTGAGGATGGTAAATGCTATGAAACCAGGTATCGTTGCTCAACGGCCTTTTTTCATAACTCCTTATAAACCCATAAAACCCCGATAAACCCTTGCGGCACAAGGACTTTCGGGATTTCGACTAAAATGTATCTTCATGCATCTCCACCCATCTCAATGCCAAAAAGGTGTATGAAAAAAGTGAAACAACCGGAGAAAAATCCAATGCAACAGAGCTGTAATAAGCACAATTCATTGACGAAGACGTGCCGGTATGCTATACTGAAAAACGAATAGGTCATCGGAGGACAGTACACCGTAGTGTAGGGGATCGTAAGCGCACCGCTTGCAG
>JAFQKR010000010.1 GCA_017396825.1 Clostridia bacterium | reverse complement strand
GAGATGACCACTAAGTACGGCACTCCCTATTTCTCCAACTACATCAACAGCGATATGGAGCCTTCTGACGTAAGAAGTATGTGCTGCCGTCTTCGCCTTGACCTTAGAGAACTTAGAAAGAAGAGCGGCGGCTTCTTCGGCAGCGGCGAAAGCACCGGCTCCGTAGGCGTTGTTACCATCAATATGCCTCGTATAGCGTACCTTGCCACCAGCAAGGCAGACTTCTATGCAAGGCTTGACCGTCTTATGGATATCGCGGCTCGCTCCCTCAAGGTTAAGCGTACCGTTATCTCCAAACTTATGGAAGAGGGGCTTTATCCCTATACCAGACGTTACCTTGGCAGTTTTGACAACCATTTCTCCACCATCGGTCTTGTTGGCATGAACGAGGTTGGTCTTAACGCAAAGTGGCTTGGTAAGGATATGACCGACAGCGACACTCAGGAGTTTACCAAGGACGTGCTTAACCACATGAGAGAGCGCCTTTCCGACTATCAGGAAAAATACGGCGATCTTTACAACCTTGAAGCAACCCCTGCTGAGTCTACCTCCTACCGTCTTGCAAAGCACGACGTTAAGCGTTACCCCGGCATTAGAACCGCCGCAAAGGATGGCGAGACCCCTTACTACACCAACTCCAGCCACCTTCCCGTTGGCTACACTGCTGATATATTTGAGGCTCTTGACATTCAGGACGACCTTCAGACCCTCTATACCTCCGGTACCGTGTTCCACGCATTCCTCGGTGAAAAGCTTCCCGATTGGAAAGCAGCGGCAAGCCTTGTACGCACCATTGCCGAAAACTACAAGCTTCCTTACTACACCCTTTCTCCCACCTACTCCGTGTGTGCAAACCACGGCTACTTGGTTGGCGAGCAAAAGACCTGCCCCGAGTGCGGCGCTGTTACCGAGGTTTACAGCCGTATCACAGGCTACTACCGTCCCGTTCAGAACTGGAACGACGGTAAGACTCAGGAATACAAGGACAGAAAGGTATACGACATACCCAATTCCGTTCTCAAAAAGAAGGATGGCAAGGCAACTGCCGACCTCGCTACCGAGACACCTGCAAGCGCAGAGGCAGGAGCAAAGATATTGCTTTTCGCTACCAAGACCTGCCCCAAGTGCAAGATAGCGCAGGCAGAGATGGATAAAAAGGGCATCCCCTACGAAAAGCTTTTCGTAGAGGATAATAAGGAACTTGCAATGAGCTACGGCCTTAAACAGGCACCCACCGTGGTTCTCGTTGGCGAAAACACTCAGATATATGCCGACCTTCCTGCGGTTAAGGAATTCATAAAAGGCTACTCTTGCTAAGGGAAAGATAAAATTATGTACGATATAGCCATCATTGGCGCAGGCCCTGCAGGGCTTACCGCCGCAGTATATGCCCGCCGTGGGGGTAAGAGCGTTCTTGTTTTGGAACGCTCTACCTTCGGTGGTCAGGTGACCTACTCTCCTAAAATAGAAAATTTTCCCGCTTACGTTTCCATAAGCGGCGCCGAGCTTGCGGATAAGCTTGTTGAGCAGGCTCTCGCTCAAGGCGCAGATATCGAGATGGATACTGTAACGGCAGTGGAAAAGACCGAGCGTGGCTTTAAGATAAGCGCCGAGGGCGGCGTTTACGAAAGCAGGGCTGTGATTATCGCCGCAGGCGTAAAGCACCGCTTGTTGGGCCTTGACCGTGAGACGGATTATATCGGCAACGGCATCAGTTTTTGTGCAGTGTGCGACGGTGCCTTCTACGAGGGTGGAACCGTTGCGGTTATCGGCGGCGGCAACAGCGCGCTTCAGGAGGCACTTATGCTTTCCGAACTATGCAAAAAGGTCTACGTTGTTCAAAACCTTGATACCCTTACGGGTGAGGAGAGTCTTAGAAACCAGCTTTACGCTAAGGAAAACGTTGAGGTTATCCTCGGCACCGTGGTTAAGGAGCTTGTTGGCGAGGACAGCCTTAAGGAGATAGTTATAGAAAACACCGAAAAGGGCGAACAACGCACACTTGCCGTGGACGGTATGTTTATTGCCATCGGTCTTGTGCCCGAAAACGATATATACAAGGATCTGGTACAGCTTGACAGAGGATATATCGCCTCTGATGAAGGGTGCCGCACCAAAACTGAGGGCGTTTACGTTGCGGGCGACTGCCGCACCAAGCAGGTAAGGCAGATAACCACCGCCGTGGCTGATGGGGCGCAGGCGGCGCTGGCGGCTTGTTCCTACTTGGATAAACGTTAGCGTTTTTTAAAAAAGGAACAAAATTCGTAAAAAGCAAATATTGTTTACAAAAAGTTAAGCGAAGCCGAGGCTTCGCTTCAGACCGCTGACAAAGGCACAGAACACGAAAAAAGAAAATATAGTTACTATAAAGTGAAAAATTTCGGGGAAAATTTCCCCGAAATTTTTATATATTTTTATATTTTTTCGCTCAAACCGAACCTCGACTCACAGTACTCAGTACAGCTTTCGCCTCGGTTCGTTTTGTCTGCACTCTTTATCAGCAGTCTGTCAAGCTGATGACAAGGTTTGTCATCAGCTTTAAGCGAAGCCGAGGCTTCGCTTAACTTTTTGTTTATTAATTATAAGACCTTAAAAAATACCCACAACACAGCGTAG
>JAFQKR010000009.1 GCA_017396825.1 Clostridia bacterium | reverse complement strand
GGCTCAGACCGCTGACAAAGGCACAGAACACGAAAAAAGAAAATATAGTTACTATAAAGTGAAAAATTTCGGGGAAAATTTTCCCGAAATTTTTATATATTTTTATATTTTTTCGCTCAAAACGAACCTCGGCTCACAGTACTCAGTACAGCTTTCGCCTCGGTTCGTCTTGTCTGCACTCTTTCTCAGCAGTCTGCCAAGCTGATGACAAAACTTGTCATCAGCTTGAGCCGTAGGCGACCACGCCTACGGCTTTTTTATTAAGATCCTGTCCTCTTTAAAGGCGTAGCTTACAAAGGAAGACTTTTGCCGTAGTATGAAGTTTTTTCACTTACGACGGTATTATTTTAATAACGCAAAGGCTCATGTCGTCATTTTTGCCCGTGCGCTTTACCGCTTCGGTAAGGAGTGCGCTTGCCATGGTGGCGGTGCTTACGTCGGCGCTGAACTCAGTCAGCAGCTTTGCCGTTTCCTCTCCGTTTCCGTCGCCGCATATACCGTCGGAAAACATCACTATAACGTCTCTGGGCTTAAGGTCAAAGCACAGCTGCTTTGCGCTTATCTCGCGTATTATGCCCGTTGGCGCCGTTGCTATCTCCAGTCTTTTGCATTTTCCGTCGCGAAGCATTAGGGAAGGTGCGGCACCCGCCTTCAAAAGCACTGCCTTGCCGGTATAAAGATCCGTTTCAAGGAGATCCACTGTGGTGAACACCTCCGTTTCCCTTGATGCCAAATACCCGTTAAGAAGGGAGAGGGCGCTGTATCTGTCTGCCCCCGCAAGGAGCAGTTTTTCCAAAAACACACCTGCAAGGCGGGAGCTTACCGCCGCCTCCTTGCCGCTACCCATTCCGTCGCTGATAAGGGAGTAAAAATAGCCGTTTCCGCTGAAAAAGCTTACAGTATCTCCGCAAACCTTCTCACCCTTTTTACAAAGGGAGGTGCGGGAGCACTCTATGCGATATACGGGGGCGCTTTCCATATACAGCGTTGCGCGGCCGCTGTTCAGCACAAACTCGGGCTGTTTCATTTTACAACCAAGGGTCTGACCCATTATGGATTTAAGCTGCTCTGAGGATAGGCTTAGTCTGTCTATGGCGATCCCATCCGCTTCGAGGCGCTTTGTTCTGCCGCCGCTTACCGTAACCCTTTCTGCGTGTACGCCTGCACCCCTTAAAAGAACCGCCGCTCTTTCCGAAAGGGCTGTGTCCTCTTTGTCCTCTGCCTCTTCTCTGCGCTTTGCCCCCGTAAGCAGTGCGGAAAAGGCTGCGTAATCGTCGGCGGCTCTTGCCGCGCCGTCTTTGTTCCCTGCGGCTATCAGAGCGCTTTTGGAAAGCTCCGAGAATGCCGCCGCAAAGGGGGGAGAGCATTCTGCCATTGACGCGCTTTCGCCATCTTTTTCCGGCGATGGCAAAAGCCGCAGTTTGCCTCCCGAAACAAAATAGCATATTCCTGCCGCAAAAAAGCATAGTATTATACGTGGCATATCCTTTGCATCGTAGAAATATATACCGGTGCACAGCCCTGCCAGGCATCCGACGGGGATGGCAATAGAAGCGCCAAGGGAGAACAAAAGTCCCGCGCAAAGACCGCATATTGCCGAGGTTGCGCTGCATCCTGCACCACAGGATAAGCCCAAAACAAAGCCGAAAAATCCCCCGCAAAGCATACCGCCGTCTCTTGCTGCCAGCAGGGTGATAAGCAGTATTGCCCACTGAACGGGCGCCTCTGTGGGTAAAATATGGTTAAAAAACAAAGCAAAGGTAAATAATAGGGTAGCAAGCCCCGCCTGCTTTTGGGCGGTTCCGCTGTTTTCGGCAGGAGATATATACAGCCCGTACAAAAAGGTAAACACCGGTATCAGCGCAAGGCATGCAATACCCCTTGCCAGATTATAGGGGCCGTTTTGAAGTCGCGCCGCGCATAACAGCGCCGCTGTTACCGTTCCTGCGGCAAGCCTTACGGCTTGTCCGCTTTTACTGTCCTTAAATAACATTTTAAAGGCGTATAGACCTATTGCCAAAGTAAGCCCCAAAAGTCCGCTTCCGTTTATAATACAGCAAAGGCCAAGTGCTACAAGAACTGCAACGTTACAGGTATCCTTTGCCAAAAAGTACGCCCACCCAAAGGGGTAGAAGCCGCCTACGGGAGTAAGCCCGAAGGTAAAAGCGGTAACGCAGGGAAAAATGTCCCCTGCTTTTTCCTTAACAGAAGCCTTTATTTTTTGCGTAAAACCGTATAGAGAAGAAAACCCATCCATAAAAACACCCTTTTACATAATGCTTGATGTCATTATAGAGCATGACCTGCGCGAAAAATGTCGAAAGGTGTTGCCTTTTTGCTTTTACTTCGTTGACAAAGGGAGGTGGTTGTGATAGATTAAAACTGATGGGAGGTTTTTTAAATGAAAAACAAACTTTTAGCCTTGCTTATGGCTTTTATAACTTTGTTCGGTTTGGTTTCCTGCAGCAGTGGACCGTGGATACCTAACTACGATAGTATCAGTTTTGAGTCGTTGGATAAAACCACCGAATGCACTCCTCTTTTGTATAAGGTAACCGACGGCAAAGGGGCGGTTTTGTACCTGCTTGGGTCTATCCATATAGGGGACGAGCGCACTCAAAGCATGCCCGATTACGTTATGGAAGCCTATGACGCTTCATCTTATATATGCGTCGAGGCAAACATCGTTGCCTACGAGAAGGACGTAGCAAAGCAAATGGAGGACCTTAAAGACTTGCTTTGCGAGGAGGGGAAGACCATAAAGGACTATCTTGGCGAGGACCTCTACCTGCCTGCAAGAAAATTCTTGCAAAGCCGTGGGCTTTATAACGCTGTTTACGATATGTATAAGCCTGCCCTTTGGTCCAGCCTTCTTGATGAGGCGGTAAGTTCCTATACCGACCTTGAAAGTGAATACGGCGTTGATAGATTTTTTATTAATAAAGCGGCGGCAGAGGGTAAGGAGATAAGGGAAGTGGAGTCGGTGGATTTTCAAAACGATATGATGAACGGCTTTTCCGACGAGCTTTATCGCCTTATGATAAGTGATATGGTCTACTATCCAAAAAGCAACGTGGAAAACCTGCTGTCCATGTATGAAACGTGGCTTAGGGGCGATGAGGCGGCGATAGAAGAAATGCTGAAGATAGACTATACGGGTGCCCCGGAGGAGCAGGTGAAGCTGTTTACCGATTATAACAAAACCATGATTACCGACCGTAACGTAGGTATGGCAAACAAGGCGGAGGAATACATGGCAGATGGCGGCATAGGCTTTTATATAGTGGGACTTGCCCATGTGGCAGGAGAAGGTGCATTGGCAGAGCTTCTCCGTGGCCGTGGATACACCGTCGAAAAGGTTAGTTGATATATAAAAAACTCGTATTTCAAAGCGAAATACGAGTCAGACCGCTGACAAAGGCACAGAACACGAAAAAGACATAAAATTTGCTCTCATAAAGAAGAGAATCCGAGAAGTTAATCCTCGGATTCTCTTTGATTTTTTCTATTTTTT
>JAFQKR010000099.1 GCA_017396825.1 Clostridia bacterium | reverse complement strand
TTTCTCGGCACTTTTTGGCGCGCTTGCCCGGATTCGAACCGGGGTCGTTCCGCTTAGGAGGCGGACCCTCTATCCTGCTGAGGTACAAGCGCATATACGATACAGTTCAAACCTATGACCATTTGCCTTTTTACAAAGGTGTGTGTTAAAACACCCACTTAGGAGGCGGTTGCTCTATCCTGCTGAGCTACGGAAACAGATTACTGAGGTATTTTACTATTTGCCGCTTCGTTTGTCAAGTGTTTTTCAAAAAATGAGCCGTATATATTAATAACTGTTGCAAATGGGCTTTGCTTGTGATATTATGTATTGTAATATTTTTGAAAAGACGGTGTTATTATGACTGACAACATGAAAAAAGTAGTTAAATTCGGCGGTAGCTCTCTTGCAGATGCAGGTCAGTTTGCCAAGGTTAAGGAAATCATCATGGCAGACAGCGCCAGACGCTTTGTGGTGCCCTCTGCGCCCGGTAAGCGTTTTTCCGGCGACACAAAGGTTACAGACCTGCTTCTTAACTCTCAAGCAGCCTCAAGCAAGGGGGAAGATTGGGAAAGCATTTTTTCCATTGCCGAGGACAGATACAGAGGTATTATCGCAGATCTCGGTCTTTCCGTCAGCCTTGAAGATGAGTTTGCGGTTATAAGAGAAAACCTAAAGAAGGGCTGTACCAAGGACTACGCCGCCAGCCGCGGTGAATATCTTAACGGTATTTTGCTTGCAGACTATTTAGGCTACGAATTCATCGACGCCGCAAGTGTTGTTTTCTTCGACAAGGACGGTAACTTTGACGCAGCGAAGACCAACCGCGTTATGGGTCACGTGCTTGAAAGTTGTGAGAACGCAGTTATACCCGGGTTTTTCGGCAGCGGTGTTAACGGCGAGGTTATTACCTTCTCCAGAGGCGGTAGCGACATTACCGGCGCGATAGTTGCAAGAGCCGTTTGTGCTGACGTTTACGAGAACTGGACGGACGTTTCGGGCTTCCTTATGGCTGACCCCCGTATAGTTGAAAACCCCAAGCCCATCAACATAATCACCTACCGCGAGCTTAGAGAGCTTGCATACATGGGCGCTTCTGTTCTTCACGAGGATGCTATATTCCCCGTTAAGATGGCAGGTATCCCCATAAACATAAAGAACACCAACGATCCCTCTGCCTCCGGCACACGCATCGTTGCCACCACTGAGCAGTATCAAAACGAATACATTATTACCGGCATCGCAGGTAAGAAGGGGTTCTCTCTTATTAATATAGAAAAGGACATGATGAACAGCGAGCTGGGCTTTGGCATGAACGTGCTTAAGGTGCTTTGCGACATGGGCATCAGCTTTGAGCACCTTCCCTCCGGTATCGACACCATGAGCGTTGTTGTTGCCGAGAGCGCCGTTAAGGGCAAGGAAAGAGACATACTTTCCAGAATAAGTGCACTCGTTTCCCCTGACAATATTGATATTGAAAAGGGAATCGCTCTTATAGCCGTTGTTGGCAGGGGCATGATACGCACTCAGGGTACCGCTTGCCGTGTGTTTGACAGCCTTGCAAGAGAAGGTGTTAACATCCGCATGATAGACCAAGGCAGCAGTGAACTTAACATTATTATCGGTGTTGAGGAAAAGGACTTTGATGCCGCTATCCGCACCATTTACAACGAGTTTGTAAGCTAATGGGCAAGGGATATTTTACCCTTAAAGCCCACGCCGAGGAAAGGTTTATAGAACGCAAGTCGGAGTTTATCGGCAACGCCGCGCCTGTTACCACGGAAAAGGAGGCGCTTGAGTTTATAAACAAGATACGCTCCAAGTACTCGGATGCAACCCACAACGTTTACGCATATATTCTCCGCGAGGGCAACCTTACAAGGTTTTCCGACGACGGCGAGCCCCACGGTACTGCAGGGCTGCCCGTTCTTGACGTGCTACGTAAGGAGCAGCTTTGCGATTGCGCCGTAGTAGTCACCCGATATTTCGGCGGTATACTGTTGGGTGCGGGCGGATTGGTGCGTGCCTACTCCGCGGGAGCAAAGATAGGCATTGACGGGGCGGAAAAGATTTTTCTTAAGCCCTTTGATATACTTGAGATACGAACGGATTACGGCAGATATAACCGTATTGCTCAGCTTATGTCGGCACACCGCGTTTACACCGTGGACAGCGACTTCTCCGACAGCGTTTATATCAAAGCCAAGGTGCCTGCCGAAAGGACCGCCGCTTTTACCGATAGCGTTCGTGAGGCCACCAACGCCATAGTAACCGTAAACGTTATCGGCGAGGAATACGGCTACGAAAAAGATTAACCGCTTAGCACAAACATAGGGGCTTTAAAAATGATGATAATTGGACGAACTAAGGTGAAGCGTTCATCACATTTTTTAAGCCACCCAAAAAATTGCAAAAAACTATTGACAAGGGGAGTATTTTATGATATACTCCTCTTGTTTAAAAAGAAGAGCTTTCCGTGCTCACCCGGCGCTTAGGGCGCAAGGTCAATACTTAAACGGCAAAGGGGTAGTTTGTGCCCGTGTGCCATTTTGGGTTGTGACGGTTTGCTTTTCACAGCCTTTTTTATTTTTTTTGGAGGTGTCCGTTATCAGCAAGAAGCAGCTTATCAATGACCAGATCAAAGCAAGTGAGGTTCGCCTTATCGGCGCAGACGGCAGTCAGCTTGGCATAGTTAAAATAGACGTTGCCCTTCGCATAGCAGCAGACGCAGGGCTTGATTTGGTGGAAATAGCACCGGAAGCAGAACCGGTTGTTTGCAAAATTCTTGACTTTGGTAAATATCGCTTTGATAAAGAAAAGCGTGACAAGGAAAACAGAAAGAAGACCCCCGTTATCGACACAAAGGAAATTCAGCTTAGATGCAATATCGCTACCGGCGACTTTAACACTAAGCTTAACCGCGCAAAGACCTTCCTTGAGGAGGGCCGTAAGGTTAAGGTGATGATAAAGTTTATGGGCCGTGAGATTGTAAGACCTGAACGCGGTGCGGAACTTCTTGCAAGCTTTATTGAAGGCTGCGGCGAGCTTTGCGTTGTTGAAAAACAGCCTTTGCTTGACGGCAGAAACATGATAACCATCCTTGCACCCCCTAAAAAGGCTGCAAAAAAGTAAAAGTGTAAATTAATAGTGAAAGGAACTTTATAAAATGGGCAAGATTAAGACACACAGCGCATCTAAAAAGCGTTTTTCGTTCACGGCTACCGGTAAGGTTAAGATGAACCACAGCGGCCGTCGTCACAAGCTTGGTTTGAAGACTCCCAAGCGTAAGAGAATACTCAGAAAAGCCGGCTACGTAGCTTCCGGCAATGCAGCACATCTCAAGAAGATGATGCCTTACGACTAAGAAATTTGATAGAATTGGGAGGAACATATAGATGGCTAGAGTAAAAGGCGCAATGATGACCAGAAAGAGAAGAAATAAGATTCTTAAACTGGCAAAAGGCTATTGGGGTAGTAAGAGTAAGCACTTCAAGATGGCTAAACAGGCCGTAATGAAGAGCGGTAACTATGCATTTGCAGGCAGAAAGCAGAAGAAGAGAGATTTCAGAAGACTTTGGATCACCAGAATTTCTGCTCAGGCTAAGGTTGAGGGTATCAACTATTCTCAGTTCATCAACGGTCTTAAGAAGGCAAACATCGAGCTTAACAGAAAGATGCTTGCTGAACTTGCTGTTTCCGACAAGGACGCTTTCGCTTCCCTTGTTGCTACTGCAAAAAAAGCTTTAGGTAAATAAGGTAAAAAACAGTTGACAAACGTCGATTGTTCTGTTATACTATTCAAGTAATTTTTGAGGGATTTACCCTTTGCAACAGTCGAAGGGAGGGAAACATATTATGGCCGAGATTAAAGTTAAGGAAAACGAATCTATTGACAGCGCTCTCCGTAGGTTTAAGAGAAGCTATCTCAGAAGCGGCGTTCAGGCAGAGCTTCGCAAGAGAGAGCATTACGAAAAGCCCAGCGTAAGACGCAAGAAGAAGTCTGAAGCAGCTAGAAAGCGTAAGTTCAAGTAATATTTGTTTTATCAAAACGAGGAACGGTGTTTTTACACTGTTCCTTTTGTTTTTCCTTGACACTTTATTTTTGTTGTGTTAAAGTAGGTTTGTTCAAAAAACGAAAGGAAGAATGCCTATCATGGATAATGACAGCGTTTCTATACAGACTTCCCCGGATGAAAACAACGCAAATGCCGTTCCTTGGATATTGCGGATAATCGCCGCTTTGCTGGCTGTGGCCGCTACTGCCATTGCTGTTTGGGCTTTAAAGGCACCGCCGAAAGCGGTAGATTTTACGTCCCTCTCTTCCCCTGAGAAAATTAAAGCAGGCGAGGTTTACCTGATAGACGATATGCTTTCAGCAGGTATATTTATGTATATGGGCGACTCGGATCAAAAAGGAACGGTAAGAAAAAGCGAAAAAGGCATTTATCTTGAGAAAGAATACGTTTATTCCTACCACACCTTGGCGATGGCTGACTGTGGGGATAGCAAATGCCTTATGATATTTTCTGTAAAGAATGACGACGGCGAGATATTTGATGCTGTTGCCGCCCACGATAAAAAGGAAAACGAAGAGGGCGACCCCGGCAGTTCCTTCCCCGTTTCCGCATACGTCAAAGCAAGGCGTCTTGGCAGTGACGCATCGGATGCCTTTACCAAGAGCAAGGAAGACCACGGAAGTGCGATAGGAATGGAAAACGTGAGCTGGGCGTATTTTGAAATGGAATACCTTTGCGGCGCCGAGGAGAACTATGCAGAAGCCGTAACAGCAGAAAAACGGGAATGGCTTATGCTTTCCGTATACGCTATGCCCGTGGTTGCAGTGCTTTTCGCACTATCATTTGTAAAGGTAAAGAAAAACAAGTAACAAAATTAAAACAGAAGGGCTGTAGCAAATAAAAATTGCCACAGCCCTAAATATCGTTTTACCTTTTATCCGTTCTCCCCACAAGATAATCTATGGATACGTTATAAAAATTTGCGATTCTTATAAGTATCTCAAGCTTTGGTTCACGAGTGCAAAGCTCGTAATTTTGGTATGTCTTTTCCGTAATATCACAGTAAATAGCAACTTGTATCTGTGAAAGCCCTGTTTCTTTTCTCAGTTCCCTAAGTCTCTCTGCCAGTATCTCTCTCATAACCTATCACCCAAAATTATTATTGACATATTTAGTATATTAAGTTATAATAATTAATACACCAACAAATGTTCGTGCTAGAGAGAGGGAGATATTATTATGCTTTTAGGAATACAAAAAAAGATAGATGCATTGGGGCGAATAGTTTTACCCAAAGAACTAAGGGAGCTATATGATATAAAAGACGGGGATACCGTAGAAATTGTTCCAACTGAAAACGGAATTATTGTAAAAAAGCCCCGATACAAATTGATATGCATTAACGATGATAATGAATAAAAAACGATATTAAACAATGTTGGGGCACCTTCTTTACGAAGCGTGCCCCAATAAGCTTTTATATGCTTTATTCGCCTGCAAACTTGCCTGCAGTTTGCTGTATCTGCTGGCTTGTTGCCTGCTTGGTCTGATACCAGCCCTTCTGGCTCATCTTATTATATATCTGGTTTTGCATCTGAAGTGCCTCGTCCAAGGCGTTGCTAAAGGCGCCGTGAACGTTGCCGGTTGTGGATTCCACTGCGCCGTGAAGGTACAAATCGCAGGTGCTTTTTACGGCGTAAAGCATATTTTCCATTATCGTCTTGTCGTCCATGTTTTAACCCTCCTTAACCCAATAGGTTGAAAAAGCTGCCGAATATCTGCTGATGCTTGGTTGAAAGCTCGTTAACAAAGCTTTTAAGGTCGCCGTCCATCAGCTTTGAGGCGCTTTCACAGCACTGGTTTTGTAAAAACTTTGCGTGGGACAAAGCGTCCTCGACGTACATAAGTTCCTTGTCGGTCATTTTGGGTACCGCCTTTCCTTTTTTTGTTACATTCGGAGTTTTCCCTTCCTTTAACAACTTTATTCTTTTATTTTTAAAAAAACTATTTACCTTGCAGTTGAAGATGTGATATAATACCCACCGAGGTGATTACTATGCATTACCGTGTAAAAAAAGTGGTTGTGGGAGACCTTGACACAAACTGCTACATTATTAAGCAGGACGACACCCGCAACGCTGTGGTTATTGACCCCGGTGACGATGCTATCCTTATTAAAAGCGAGCTTCACGAAATGGATGCTTTTCCCGCAGTGATACTGCTTACCCACGGGCATTTTGACCATATTCTTGCCCTTGACGAGCTTAGAACAGAGAAAACTGTGGTTTGCATCCACAAGAATGACGCCCATAAGCTTAAGGAAAAGGAGCTTATTGCCGCTTGGGCAAAGAGCAACCCTTGGCCCTTTAAGGATGCCGACGTGGTGTTTGGAGAAAAAGATAGGCACGTAAACGTTGGCGGGTTTTCCTTTGAAGTAATACACACGCCCGGACATACGGAGGGCTCTGTTTGTTATCTTTTCGGGGATATGCTGTTTACGGGAGATACCCTATTTAAAAACGGTATGGGCAGAGTGGATTTTGAAGGGGGCAATGCAAATAAAATGGCTTCTTCACTGCGTTTGCTTGGCAATATGCCCGGAGACTATGCCGTTTACCCCGGTCACGACAGAGAAACTACCTTATCCGAGGAAAAATTACACAATCCTTACATGAAAGAGGTTATGAAAAAATGAGTTTGAGAATTGAACAGATCGACAAAAGGTTTGCCGCCTCCGAGGCACTTGTAAAGAGATTTCCTACCATTAAAATGTATGAGCTTACCCAAAGCGAAGCTAAGGTTTACGGTCTTCATCACACAGGTGAGGATGGCATTTTCTCCCGTATGCCCGTGGAGTTGGCTGATTCCATCAATCCCTCCATTTCCACCCTTTCAAGGCATACCGCAGGTGGCCGTATAAGATTTAGAACCGACTCTCCCTTTGTGGCTATCCGTGCAAAAAGACTTAACGGCTTTTATATGCGCCACATGCCCCTTTCAGGCTCTACGGGCTGTGACATTATAGTTGGCAGAGGCAAGGATGCATACACTATCAAAATGTGTGCTCCTATCAGAGTTGACGATGACTGGTTTGAGGACGGCGAAAAGGTTATGCCCAAGGGTGAGGAGTTTGTTAAGGAAATGCGTGACATTACCGTTACCCTTCCCCTTTACGGCGGGCTTTCCGAATTTTATATAGGCATTGATGAAAACAGCACTCTTCTTGCACCCGAGCCCTACACCCACGGTAAAGTTGCCTTTTACGGCTCCTCCGTTACTCAGGGCGGTTGCGCTACCCGTTCCGGTAACTCCTTTGACGTTATTATAAGCCGAATGATGGACTGCGACGTTCACAACCTTGGCTTTTCCGGCAGCGGGAAGGGCGAGCCTGAGGTTGCACACTATATTGCAAGCCTTGACCTTGCGGCGTTCGTTATGGACTACGACCATAACGCACCTAATCCCGAGCATCTTGAAGCGACGCACAAGCCCTTTTTTGAGATAATACGCGCTGCTCATCCCGAGCTTCCCGTTATATTTATGTCCCGCGTACGTCCCGAAACCTCCACCCGCGAGGAAAGCAACAAGCGCCGCGAGATAATAAAGGCCACCTACCTTGATGCAGTGGCAAAGGGAGATAAAAACGTTTACTTTATCGACGGTGAAACGGTTTTCCCCAAGGATGAGAGAGATTTTTGCACCGTTGACGGCGCTCACCCCAACGACTTGGGCTTTATGTATATGGCTAAAGCCATTATGCCCTATCTCCGCAAGGTTTTCGGTGAAGAATAATCCTTTATGAATAAACGGCCTTCCCTTTGGTAAAAAATAGCGTACAAGCTGTTTTACCAAAGGGAGGGCTTTTTGTTTTTATGAAAAATTGCAAGCGGCTAAAGTCGACTGTACGGTCGGCATACAAAAGCATAAAAAGCGCCGCAAGGCTTGGGGCTTTTGAAGGAGCAGACCCTATTTGTGTTCAGGTCCATGCTAACGCCTATTATTTAAAACGCAAATTCTCAGAGTTGACCGAGGACATGGACAACCTTAGTTGTCTTCCCTGCACGGATAGGATGCCCCGCGCTTTCAAGGCACTGTGGGATAGCTTTAAGAAAAAGGGATTTTCTGCAGACAAAGACTTTATAAAAGAAGCCCTCGGTGGCTTTGACCTTGACAGCAATGAAATTGATCTGCTTCGTCCTATTATAAACGCCGCGGCTATTATAGAAATAGGCTTGGTATGCGACAGCGCTGTTAAAGACAGAAATTACAGTGTGAAACGGTTAAGCAAAGCCTTGGAAACTCTGAAAAAAGCAGAGATAACGGACTTTAGCTCGATGTACTCCTGCCTTTCCTCCGCTGAAAGACTTTTAGAGCAAAAAGAGCACTACTACAAGGACATGACTGAGGGCACTAAGGGGGCTTACCGAAGGGCTCTTCACGCTTTTGCGAAAAAGTTGGGCTGCAGTGAAATAGAAGCCCTTAATAGGGCTTGCAAAACGGCAGAGGAAAAGAAGGAGTGTATAGGACACATTTTGGGCGTCGACAGCACTGCAAGCCCCTTTGCTTTTCTCGGGCTTGCGGCGGCGGTTTTTGCCCTATCCCTTTGGGCGGTTATAACCCTT
>JAFQKR010000098.1 GCA_017396825.1 Clostridia bacterium | reverse complement strand
GGCTATCATACCTGCGGGAGGTATCATATTACCCATCGTGCTGGCATGAGCTTCCACGTTAGCCGCCAAGTGAGGGGGATAGCCGGAACGAATCATGGCGGGGATGGTAAAAACACCGGTGGTTGCCACGTTACCGGGACCTGAGCCGGAAAGAGAGCCCATGTAGGAGCTGCCGATGATGGCCACGAAGCCCGCGCCGCCCCTTAATCTGCCGAACAGCGCCAGAATGATTTTAATACAGTCGTCAATTATACTCGTCTTTGACAGCAAGGAGGCCGATATAATAAACACGAAGATAACGTACAGGGTAGATTCCTGCAAAGCATCCGTTATGTACGACCAAACGTTGCCCCAAGTACCCGAAACCGTAAGCAATACCAAAAAGGAATATAGCATGCATTCATATAACGGACGCTTAAAAAGCATAAAGCCGATTATCGCCACCGCGAAAACCGATATCAAATACCAAAGTTCAACGGGCATATGATCTCTCCTCCAAAAATTATTCGGCAATAGTATAACCAAAAGATTATAAAGCCTATCACCAAGCAGTTATGATTATATCACCATATCCGTAATATGTCAAGTATTATTTTTAAAAATTTGCAAAAAATCGGAGCTGTAAAGAAACGAGAGTTCTTTACAGCTCCGTTGGGTATAGGAAAAATTAGTCGGAACGGACACAAATCCACCCGTTAGGCGTACCAACGTACGTCGAGGGTGGATTTTGTTCGCAGCAAAAAATATATTATAAGGAAAAAACTCGTTTTTTTACGTTTTTACCTTTTTGTAAGCTTATTCAGTTCTTTCAAGATCAAATTTCAGCCCGTTCATCCTCGCACCCTCGGTATCCTTTATCACAAGCTCGCCGTTTATGCGGGCAACTGCGTTTTTAAGCTCCTCGGGGCTGTCGGCAACCATGGTAAATCTGCCAAAGTGCTGACCCAAAGTACCCATATTCTTGGGAAGCAGGGTATCCCCCTCGTGATAATACTGGATAAAATCCACCACGCAGGGCATATTCTTTAAGCCCTCCAAGCCCTCTATAGAAGCTATCGTACCCACGCGCAGGGGCACCGTAAGCTGGGCGCCGAACCTTTTGGGGCTTAAAATGTTTATACCTTCAAGCTCTCCATCCTCAAACATCGGCTCGCCAAGGGCTGTTCTTATCATCATCTTCATATCATTTATGCCCATAAGAGGGGTAGTAAGCTTAAACAGCATACCGCCGCTTAGCCTATAGCCCATCTCGTGGAAATATATCTTGCCCTTATAGGGCAGTGCCTGGAAGAATGCGGTTCCGTTTTTAAGACCCATATTGGAAAGCATCTGTCTTACTTTGGCATCCATATTGCTCATGTAGTAATCCGCATACTTAGAGGGGGTGTAGGTGAAATGGCTTATAAGCCCTTTGGGGTCCTTGTGGTCAGCAATATAGGTATCCATAAGCAGATAAGGGGTTGCCACACCGTCACGGATAAGATAACGGGCACCGAAAAGCTCACCGCCGTTTTCTATATACTTCTCCACCACTATACGCTTGCACTTGGAATACTCCATTGCAAAACGGCACGCCTCACGAATAGTGCTTTTATCATAGCTTACGGAGATACCGTTTGAGCTGGAGCCGTCCACGGGCTTTACTATTACGGGGTAGTCCACCGCCGCCAACTCCTCATCGGTAGAGTTTTCGTCCACCTCGAACTTACGGGGGCAATCCACACCGTTATCTATACAATACTGCTTAAACTCGTCCTTATTGGCACATCTGTCCCATACCGTCATATCGGTATAGCAGGGAAGCCCGGTTCTTTCGCAAAGCTTAATCAAATTTCTTATATTAAATTCACTGGGGCCGCAGAAGACACCATCGACGTTTCTTTCCTTTATAAGCGCCGCCAACGCATCCAGGTCAATGGTGCTGACCATAGCGGTCTCGTCAGCAATATCCTTGGCAACGCCACCCTCCAAATAATCGGTAACTATAGTATAAACGCCCATTTCCTTGGCGTTTTTAACCAGATCAAGGGTAGCAGTGCCGCCGCCCAGCACTAAAAGTCTTTTACCTTTAACAGACATCAAACAGTCCTCCCACACACATTGTTGGTTAATAATAACACGAATTTAAAAAAAATGCAAGTATCATAAGCGCCGCTACATAAAATAATACTTAAAATTATTGCTTTTTGTTTTTTTATGGAGTATAATGGTTGGTGTATACGAAAAGCCTTGAAAGGAGATACTTTGTTTTGCTTATTTCGATAGCGATCCCCTGCTATAAATCCTCTAAGACCATCGGTTTGGTGGTGGAGGAGATCCGCACGGCTTTTAAGGAGCATCCGGAGCATGATTATCAAATAGTTTTGGTTAACGATTATCCTCACGACGGCACCTTTTCCGTAATAAAGGAGCTATGTGACGGTGACGATAAAATAACGGGCATCAATCTTTCCAAAAACTTCGGTCAGGCCGCCGCCAAGCTTGCGGCAGTGCCCTATACCAAGGGTGACGTGGTGGTGTTTATGGACGATGACGGTCAGCACCCTGCGGAAGGCATCTTCCCTCTCGTTGATAAGATAAACGAAGGCTACGACGTGGTTTACGCCCATTTCAAGCAGAAAAAGCATAGTCTGTTCAAGCGCATCACCAGCAAAATAAACGCAAAGATAGCGGAGATGAACGGAACCAGAATAAAGGGTGTGCACGTTTCCAGCTTCTACGCCATCAGTCGCTTTGCCGCAGATGCGTACGAGAATTACGACAGCCCCTTCCCCTCCGTTATGGGTTATCTTAATACGGTAGTGGACAAGGTTACGGATATAGAAATGCCCCATCGACCCCGTTTGGAAGGTCACTCCAACTACTCCTTCAAGAAGCTTTTGAAGCTGTGGCTTACGGGCTTTACCAACTTCTCCGTAATGCCCTTAAGGTTTATTGCAGGGCTTGGCGGCTTTACCGCTTTGTTCGGATTTATTCTGGGCTTTGTCATGATAATAAGAAAGCTTGTACGTCCTCATCTGGCGGCAGGCTACACCTCCACCATTGCGGTAATTTTGTTCATCGGCGGTATTATTCTTATAGCCTTGGGGCTTATAGGCGAGTATATAGGCAGAATCTATATGACCGTAAGTCATCTGCAGCCTTCTCGCATACGGCAGGTATACAAAGGCAAAAGCAAGGAGGATAAATAGTGTATGATAAATTTTAACGTTGCCCCCATGGTGGGCACTGAGCTTGGATACATTAAGCAGGCTATGGAAAGCCATAAAATTTGCGGTGACGGAAGCTTTACAAAAAAGTGTAACGCTTGGCTTGAGGAGCAAACGGGTGCCTGCAAGGTACTGCTTACCACCTCCTGCACCCACGCTTTGGAGATGGCGGCAATCCTTTGCGATATAAAAGCAGGGGATGAGGTTATTATGCCCTCCTACACCTTTGTTTCCACTGCAGATGCCTTTGTGGGCAGAGGGGCGAAGATAGTGTTTGTGGACGTGCGCCCCGATACTATGAATATAGACGAAAGCCTTATTGAAAAAGCAATAACGGAAAAAACGAAGGTTATAGTGCCCGTCCACTACGCAGGTGTTGCCTGCGAAATGGATACCATTATGGATATAGCCCATCGCCACGGTCTTAAGGTAGTTGAGGATGCGGCGCAGGGGGTTAACGCCTTTTACAAGGGTAAGGCATTGGGCACCATAGGCGATTTCGGCTGCTTCAGCTTCCACGAAACCAAGAATTACAGCATGGGTGAAGGCGGCGCACTGCTTATCAAGAACCCCGATGATATAGAAAGAGCAGAGATAATAAGAGAAAAGGGCACCAACCGCAGTAAGTTCTTCCGCGGTCAGATAGATAAATATACCTGGGTGGACTATGGCTCCTCTTACCTGCCCAGCGATATGAACGCCGCATACCTTTGGGCACAGCTTGAAGCCTTTGAGGACATAAACAACGACAGGCTTAATAGCTGGAACAAGTATTACAAGGCGTTTTTACCCCTCTACGAGGAAGGGAAGATAGAGCTTCCCTTTATACCCGAGGGTTGTACCCACAACGCCCACATGTTCTATCTTAAGGCAAAAAGTCTTGAGGAAAGAAGCCGCCTTATAGCCTTTTTGAAAGAAAACGGTGTAGGCTCTGCCTTCCATTACGTTCCCTTGCACTCTGCCCCCGCAGGTGAAAGGTTTGGCGTCTTTTACGGTGAGGATAAGTATACCACCGAGCATAGCGAGCGTTTGCTAAGACTTCCCATGTACTACGGTCTAAGAGGTGAGGACCTTAATACCGTTTGCGAAAAAGTAAAGGAATTTTACAAATAATGAAGAAGATAGTTGTTATAGGTGCAAACGATTTTCAAAACCAACTTATTTTAAAGGCTAAGTCGCTGGGCTATGAGACACACGTTTTCGCCTGGCGCGACGGTGCCGTGGGTGAAAAAACGGCAGATTTCTTTTACCCTATAAGCATAGTGGAAAAGGATGCCATTTTAGAGGAATGCAAAAGGATAAAGCCCGACGGCATTTGCTCTATTGCATCAGACTTAGCGGCGATAACCGTAAACTACGTGGCGGAAAAGCTTGGTCTGCCCTGCAACGCAACGAAGCATACGGAAATACAAACCAATAAATACGCAATGCGCAAGGCGCTTTTAAAGGGCGGCATCCCCTGCCCCAAGTTTGTTATCGCAGACGAAGGCACAGAGCTTGTTGGGGCGATTGCCGACTTTAGCTACCCCATAATAGTTAAGCCTACGGATAGGTCGGGAAGCCGCAGTATTACCAAGCTTGAAAGTGCCGAAGGGCTTGAAAACGCCGTTAAGGAAGCCTGTGCCGTATCCTTTGAAAAAAAGGCTATTATTGAGGAGTTTTTGCAGGGCGACGAGTACAGTATGGAAACCGTAAGCTTTAAAGGAAAGCACTGTTTTTTAGCCGTAACCAAGAAATATACCACGGGCGCGCCCCACTTTATAGAAACGGGCCACACACAACCCTCCGATCTGTCCGACGAAACGGTGGAGAGGGCGAAGGCCACCGTGTTTGCAGCCCTTGACGCACTGCATATTGAAAACAGCGCGGGCCACTCGGAGTTCAAGGTGGATGCTGACGGAAATATACGCATTATAGAGATAGGTGCCCGTATGGGCGGCGACTGCATTGGCTCTGATTTAGTGTATCTTTCTACGGGCAACGATTTTGTTAAGATGGTTATCGACGTTGCCTGCGGACAAGCGCCTGAGGTTTTGGAAAAGCCTATGTGTAAGAAGGCGGAGATAAGGTTTTTGTTTACAAAAGAGGACTTGGAGGGCTTTTATAAATTCGAAGCCGAGCATCCTGAGCTTATTTACCGCAAAAGCGAATTTGAAACCGAGAATATGGGCAAAGTTACAGATAGCTCCACCCGTATAGGTTATTACATAATTTACGACAACTAATATCACGCAAAAAACTACCCGAAAAAGATGCGTTCTTCTTCGGGTAGTTTTTATTGTTAAATGCTTTTGCTATTTATTTAATTTTGCCAAGTCGTTTTTGCGTATCTCCACACGTCTTACCTTGCCGCTGATGGTCTTGGGAAGCTCGGTGACAAATTCAACTATTCTGGGATACTTATAGGGTGCGGTGTGAGTCTTAACGTATTCCTGAATTTCCTTCTTCAGCTCGTCCGTACCCTCTTTGCCCTTTACGAGAACGATGGTCGCCTTAACTATCTGTCCTCTTACCTCGTCGGGTACGGGAGTGATCGCACACTCAAGCACG
>JAFQKR010000097.1 GCA_017396825.1 Clostridia bacterium | reverse complement strand
GGTTTTCACAACGTGCTTATGATAGGGCCGCCCGGCTCAGGCAAGAGTATGCTTGCGAAAAGGTTGCCCTCAATTTTGCCAAAGCTTACCTTGAACGATGCTATAGAATGCACAAGAATTCATTCTGTTGCGGGGCTTTTGCCGGAAACAGTTCCACTTATAGTGTCACGACCCTTCCGCGCACCTCATCACACGATATCTGCAGCAGGACTTGCAGGCGGCGGAAAGATACCCATGCCCGGTGAGATATCCTTGGCGCACAACGGCGTTTTATTCCTTGACGAGTTCCCTGAATTTGACAAAAGTGCTACTGAAATACTTCGCCAGCCTTTAGAGGACGGAAGCGTTACGATTACCAGAGTAAGCGGCAGAGTAAGCTACCCCAGTAAGTTTATGCTTGTTGCGGCAATGAACCCTTGCAAGTGCGGCTATTATGGTCATCTTACCAAGCCTTGTACCTGTACCCCTGCCGGTAGGTTAGCCTACATCAGCAAAATATCCGGTCCTTTGCTTGACAGAATTGACATTCAAATTGAGGTTCAAGCTTTGGAATTCTCCACCCTTTCCGCGACAAGTTCAGCAGAAAAAAGTGCGGATATAAGAAAGCGTGTTTCTGCTGCCCGTGAATTTGCCGCTAAAAGATTTGCCCATGAGACTGTAAACGGAAAGCCGTTGCTTTTCAACTCCATGATGCAATCTGAACATATCAAGCGTTTTTGTAATACTACCGAAAAAGGAATACAGCTTCTTAAAAACGCATATGATAGATTAGGCTTGTCTGCAAGGGGCTACGATAAAATTTTAAAATTGGCAAGAACCATTGCGGATTTTGACCAAAGCGATATGATAAGTGAAAGCCACATCGCTCTCGCCATACAACTTAGAGCCCTAGACAGAAATTATTGGGCCAAGTGATAAAACCGATAAGTTTACATAAAGTTCGACGCATTTGCGCGGAAAATGTGGGAAACCTTGTGGGAAATTAGCAAAACCGGCTTGTTTTAAGGTTTATTTTTAAGAAGACGCCGAAAGTTATCCACATTTTCGTGCGGAAAACTACCCGTTTCCCACATTATGTTGTCTTAATTACGAGAGGTATTATGGATTACGAAGGAAATTATTTCCCTGATGAAGAGGAAAAGGAGCTTCCACGCTCCAAAAAAATAAGAAAACGTATTATAAGATACATCCTTTACGGTTTGGTTTTATTCGTTTATTTGGTTGCCTTTTGGGTTATCTTTACAAATTGTGAGCCCAGCACGTACGAAGAATACGTATTCTCTCCCGAGGCTAGAGAGATTTACGAAAAAAACCCCGAAGAGTTTATGGTCTACGAGATATTCCCACCTGTATTTATGAACTTTGACGGAAGCGTTCAGCTTTCAGGAGTAGCTTATGCTGAAAACGCAAAGGAACTTGAAATAGGCATTAAATACAACAAGAACCTTATAACCAACGAAAATGGTGATAAGCCCCTGTTCTCCCTCGTAGACACAGACGGTAACGTTTACGAGGTGTGTAACACCGTGGAGGATGATAAGGGTCGGTATCACTATTACAGATTATCCTTCAAAGGCGCAAACTTAGACCTAGACGGCAACGTTTATATTAATTCGGAAGCCAGCACAGCCGCAGAGGGTGAAGGTGAAATGTTTGAGACATTTAGTTATAAGCTGGTAATCACCTACCCCGAAGGCTCAGACATAAAACTAGATGAAGAAGACGAAGACAAACACAAAGACGAAATCGTTATTTTCAACAGCGCTACACCTATTCAGCTTACCAAGTACAAATAAAACCTTTTACTTGATATAAGGAGCAGTTTTATTTATGGCGTTTATAAAAAAGATGGTACTATCAGCCACGGCTTTAACACTATCCTTTGCAGTGCATACAGCAAATTATTTCTTTTACACAGACGGACGTTTAGATGCTGCAGGCGCAAAGGACTTTGTTAGCGATGTTGCCGATGCCAACGATGAAAACTTGGAATATTTGTTTCCCTACGTTCCGCCGGAAACTCCGAGTGAGGTTCCGGACAGCAGCGCCCCAAATACTCCCGTGAGGGGCGAGGGCGTACCTTCTAATATGACCTACTCCACCGCTGAGTTTGCAAAGTTTAAAGGGACATATTTAGAAGAGACCGATGATGCAGGCGAAAAGTATTTTAATAACATCGTTTTTTGTGGTGATAGCTTGACCTACGGCCTTGGCATTGACGCAAGATACCTTAAGGAACATGATGTTATCGCCTGGGGCGGTCTCGGAGTTTATGACTATCTTGACTATACGACTCACGCAAGCTACAACCAATCCGAGGAAAAAATACCGCCCATTCAATGGCTTAAGGACTTGAACCCTGAAGTATTATATATAATGCTGGGAACCAACGGCATTGCAATTTGGTCAAACGAGAAGCATATAAGACTTTACGAGAATATGCTTGACCGTATTGAGGCGACCCTTCCTAACGCGACGATAGTTATTGTTGGTATAATGCCTTGGGGTGCATCAAGAAATACTGAAACCTTCAACGGTCAAAAATTTGACAATTTTAATATGTTGCTGTTAGAAACAGCACACAAGAGGGGACATTATTATCTTAACTTCCCCGAAGTTACGAGAGATGAAAACGGAAACGCGTTGGAAGACCTTGTAATAAGCGACGGTATCCATTGGCATAATAAAACCAAAGAACTGTACCTTAACTACATAAGGACCCACGCAATTAAAAAATGAGAAAGGTGAAGGGCAACTGCCTGTAAGACGTTATGAAG
>JAFQKR010000096.1 GCA_017396825.1 Clostridia bacterium | reverse complement strand
TATAAAGCTATCCGCTATCTCCATAAGCATATCAAGCTCCACGGTATAGTCCTTATCAGCCATTACGCCTATAAGCACAACTGCCTTGTTTATGCAAAATTTGTAGGTATCCACCGCCGCCTTGATGCCCTGAGGGTTATGACCGCCATCATATATAAACAGCGGCTCCTCCCTCATAAACTCAAAGCGTGCGGGCCATGACACCCTTGCCAGCCCCCTTCTGAGAGCTTCGGTGCTAATATCAAGGCCTTGTTCTCTCAGCGCCTCCACCGTCTCCAGAGCCAAAGCCGCGTTGCAGAAATGATACACGCCACTCAGCGGAACGGTATATTCCTCTCCTTTATAATAGAAGCTTATACCAAATAACGGGTCATAGGAGCTTTGTTCAAAGAAGCACCAATCATCCGCATGCCAGTTGCCTGCAAGACTTCGGCAATCGCAACCGAGGGCTTTGCAGGTGGCCGCTATAACAGCCGCGCCCTCCACGGTGTTATCTGCCGACACGACGGGACAGCCTTCCTTTATTATACCGGCTTTCGCTTTCGCTATTTCCTCTATGGTAGCGCCAAGTATAGCCGTGTGATCCAAAGCGAGAGGAGTTATAACGGAAACAAGGGGATTCTTTATTACATTGGTGGAGTCAAGCTCGCCGCCCATGCCTACCTCAAGCACAACCACGTCGCACTGCTGTCTTTTGAAATACTCAAAGCCTATGGCGGTAACAAGCTCAAACTCTGTGGGGTGGTCCTCCATAGTCTCGGCGTACTGCTTTACGTACTCGGTTACCTCAGCCAGTTCATCGTCGGGTATATCCACACCGTTTACACGAATACGGTCGTTAAACCTTAATATATAAGGAGAGGTATAAAGCCCCGTCTTGTAGCCTGATGCCTCAAGAACCGAAGCAAGCATGGCACACACAGAGCCTTTTCCGTTGGTGCCTGCCACGTGAACAAAGCGCAGAGAGTCCTGCGGGTCGCCCATAAGAGAAAGCAGCTCTCTCGTGCGGCTAAGCCCGGGGCGGCTACCCATCCAAGAAACGCTGTGTATATACTCCAAGGCCTGCTCGTAAGTCATCACTTTAACTTTCCCTCCAAATAATGCCCCACCCCGCGAGAGGAGCGAAGCCAATTTATAAACCAAAACTCAAAGGCGCCGACAAAAACAGAAATAAGAAGTCCCACAAGGATCCCCTGCCACGGCATGCCGAAATAAACCATCTTACCCACAGACTTGATACCCACCTGTCCCACAAGATGCGCCAACACAACCGCCAATGCCGTTTGTGCCTTCCCTTTGTTTTTTATAATATAAGGTACAATACCCGCCAAAGCGCCAACCGATGCCGCCCCTAAGGTGATTATAGGATTGAGATTAGGATTGGTTGAACAGAGACAGCTTATAATGTCGGCAGATGCGCCCACTGCCGCCCCCGTGACCGAGCCGAAGAGCAAGCCCGCTAAAATAACGGGCATATTCTCGAAGGTTATGCGGTAATATATATTAAATGTAAAAAAGTTTTTACAAAGAATACCGATAACCGCGCTGAGTGCCGCAAGCATTGCCGCAGCAGTAAGAGTTTTAAGCGTGAATTTTTTAGTTTTTTTGGACAAAAAAAGACCCTCCTTTACATTTTCGTCGTCATATCAAAGCACGAAAAAATATAAAGCGGGTGCAAAAATATGCGACAGCGGGATGCTGACCCCACACCGCAAGCATTTGCTTTTCGTCCGCCCGACAACTCCCCGTTCGGTAATGCGGCACTTTACGCGCAAGGGCCATACTCTGCCACCGCCATTGTAGCACAATCCGACGACGCTGTCAACAGTCTTTGGCTATTTTGGCACTTTTCTTCGCCATTTGCTGACTTTTTTAGTCGACATTCAACTTCTGTTCACAAAATATTAACAAATTAGCAGTCGCAAACCTATTGACAACAGAAAAAAACTGTGTATAATCATAAGTGTTAGCAGACACCTCAACCGAGTGCTAACAAATTCAAGCAGATAGGGAGGTTGGAGTGTTTGGAACTTACCGAGCGCAAGAAGCGAATACTCAAATCCATAGTTGACGAATACATCCGAAGCGGCGATCCCGTTGGCTCCAAGTACATCAGCGGCCACATTCCCGACACCCTTTCAAGCGCTACCATACGTAACGAGATGAGCGCACTTGAGGACATGGGATATCTTTATCAGCCCCACTCCTCTGCAGGCCGTATTCCCACCACTAAAGGTATCCGCACTTATATAGAAGGCCTTATGGAGGATTACAAGCTTTCGCTTGAGGAGCTTAGCGTGCTTAACGAACTGCTTGATTTTAAAGTAGGTGAGTTTGGCAAGCTGCTTTCAGAGGCGGCGCGCGCCGTATCTCACTTGACTAACTATACAGCTATATCGGTGTTGAAGCCGCCTGCGGAACGTATAGAGAGGATCAAAGCGGTACACATTGACGACAGCAGTTATTTGCTTATAATAAGATGCAGCGGCGGAAAGGTTAAGACAAAGACCGTTAACGTGCCCCACTGTACCGAGGAGCAGCTTAAGACTTTGTCGGCAGCACTTAACGGCGCTTTGACAGGACTTACCGCTAGCGAAATAAACCTGAACGTCATACTTGACACAGAGGCGGCAGCAGGAGATGCAACCCATCTTGTAACCTCTGCCTTGAGAGGAATAAACGACCTTCTGGGCACCGGCACAGAGGAGGACGTTCAGGTGCAGGGGCTTACCAAACTACTCAGCTATCCCGAGTTTTATGACGTAAGCAAGGCCAAGGGGGTGCTTGAGATCCTTGAGCAGAAGCACGCTCTTGTTAACCGGCTTACCGAGGGGATGCCCGGCAGACCTAACATAGTGATGTCCGGCGAGGGACTTACGCCCGAAGACGCAAGCGTGGTCTTTTACCCCATAACGGTAGAGGGGCAGACCGTAGGCGCCATCGGCGTTATCGGCCCCAAGCGAATGGATTATAAAAAAGTAATAGCAAATCTGGAATATTTCGCCTCCGGTCTTATAGACGGCCTTAACGGCACCGGCGAAGGAAGGAAGCAAGATGAGCAACACTAAAAAGAAAAAGATCGAAACCGAAGAAACAGAAAACACCGCCCCCGAAAAGGAAACGGCAGAGGCGGAGACCGATACCGCGCTTAAAGCAAAGCTTTTAGAGGCGGAGGCAAGGGCAAAGAAGGCAGAGGACAGCGCCGCAGAGGCCAACGACAAGTATCTGCGTCTTGCCGCTGAATACGACAACTACCGCAAGCGTACCGGAAAGGAACGCGAGGTGCTTTATACAGATGCGTTTGCCGACGCAGTGACCGCGCTTCTCCCCATAATTGATAACCTTGACCGCGCAGTGGTGTATGCCACCGACGACAGCGAGCTTGGGAGGGGTATACTTATGATGAAGAAGCAGACGGAGGAGGTTCTTGCAAAGCTTAAGGTGGAGGAGATCCCCTCCGACGGCGAGCAGTTCGACCCGGCGCTGCACAACGCTATAATGCATGAGGATGACGAAAACAGCCCCGAAAACACTGTTTCCGCCACCTTGCAAAAGGGATACCGCATGGGGGATAAGGTTATAAGATACGCCCTTGTGAAGGTAGTTAACTAGTTTAAAAAATTTTACTATATACGGAGGTATTTATTATGTCTAAAATTATTGGTATTGACCTTGGTACAACGAACTCCTGCGTGGCAGTTTTTGAAGGCGGCGAGCCCGTTGTAATCAACAACAAGGAGGGTGAACGCACAACTCCTTCCGTTATCGCTTTCTCCAAGACCGGCGAAAGAATGGTTGGCCAGGCCGCTAAGAGACAGGCTATAACCAACCCCGACGGCACCGTTGTTTCCATTAAGAGAGATATGGGTACTGCAAGAAAGGTTCCTCTTAACGGCAAGAACTATACTCCCCAAGAACTTTCCGCAATGATTCTTCAAAAGCTTAAGGCTGACGCTGAAAGCTACCTCGGCACCACCGTTTCCAAGGCGGTTATTACCGTTCCCGCATACTTCTCCGACGCACAGCGTCAGGCAACAAAGGATGCAGGTAAGATAGCAGGTCTTGAGGTTATGCGTATCATCAACGAGCCCACCGCGGCGGCGTTAGCATACGGCCTTGACAAGGACATCGACCAGAAGGTTATGATATTCGACCTTGGCGGCGGCACCTTCGACGTATCTATTCTTGAGATAAGCGACGGCGTATTCGAGGTTCTTGCAACCAAGGGTAACAACCGTCTCGGCGGCGACGACTTTGACGAAAAGATCATCACTTGGATCATTGACAACTTTAAGGCGGAATCCGGCATCGACCTCAGAAACGACCGTATTGCTCTTAACCGCCTTATGGAAGCGGCTGAAAAGGCAAAGATCGAGCTTTCCAGTGTGGCAAGCACCAACATCAATCTTCCTTATATCACCGCAGACGCTACCGGCCCCAAGCACTTTGAAAAGACACTTACCCGTGCAGTATTCGACAGCCTTACCGCTGACCTTGTAGAAGCAACCATCACCCCCGTTAAGCAGGCTATGGCTGATGCAGGTCTTTCCGCTTCCCAGATAGACAAGGTTCTTCTCGTTGGCGGCTCTACCAGAATCCCCGCTGTTCAGGAAGCAATCAAGCGCTTCATCGGAAAGGAACCCTTTAAGGGCATCAACCCCGACGAGTGCGTTGCTATCGGCGCCGCTATTCAGGCGGGCGTTCTCGGCGGCGAGGTCAAGGACCTTCTCCTTCTCGACGTTACTCCCCTTTCCTTGGGTATTGAGACTCTTGGCGGCGTGTTTACAAAAATAATCGACAGAAACACCACCATACCCGTTCAGAAGAGTCAGGTATTCTCCACTGCGGCTGACAACCAGCCCTCCGTTGAGATACACGTTCTTCAGGGCGAGCGTGAAATGGCAGCAGGCAACACCACCCTCGGCCGTTTCTCCCTTGACGGTATCGCACCTGCTCCCAGAGGCATTCCTCAGATAGAGGTTATCTTTGACATCGACGCTAACGGTATAGTTAACGTTACCGCAAAGGACAAGGGCACCGGCAAGGAACAGCATATCACCATCACTTCTTCCACCAACATGTCCAAGGAAGATATCGACCGCGCTGTAAGAGACGCAGAGATGTATGCGGCAGAGGACAAGAAGCAGAAGGAAGCAGTTGAGATAAAGAACGAGGCTGACGCACTTATATTCCAATCCGAAAAGGCCCTTGCAGACGTAGCAGGCAAGGTAAGCGAGGCTGATACCCAGCCCGTTACCGAGGCTATTGCAAAACTTAAGGAAACCGTTAAAGGCGGCGACCTTGAGGCTATCAAGGCAGACACCGAGGCTCTCAGACAGACCTTCTACAAGCTTTCCGAAAAGCTTTACGCTCAGGCTGCTCCTAACGGCGGCGAGCAGGGCCCTGCCGGTGGCGCTCCCAACAGCGACGGCGTTTACGACGCAGATTTTACCGAAAACAACTAAAGGCAATTATAAGACCGACTGCCGCAGGGGAAAACCTCTGCGGCAGTACGGGGGTATAGCACATTTTGAAAGGAGGGGATATCGGTGGCGGACAAGCGAGATTTCTACGATGTGTTGGAGATCGCGAAGGATGCGTCGAACGATGATATAAAAAAGGCTTATAAAAAGCTTGCAAAAAAATATCACCCCGATATGAATCCCGGCAATAAAGAGGCAGAGGCTAAGTTCAAGGAGGTTAACGAGGCCTATGCCATACTTTCCGACGACGAAAAGAGAGCCCAGTACGACCGCTACGGACACGATGCCTTCGACCCCTCTTCAGGCGCAGGCGGCTTTGGCGGCGGTTTTGGCGGCTTTGACTTTGGAGATATATTCGGCAGCTTCTTCGGCGGAGGCTTTGGCGGCGGTGGCGGTCGCACCCAGAACGGACCCATCCGCGGCGAAGACCTGGCATACAGACTTACGGTGGACTTTGAGGAGGCCGCCTTTGGCTGTAAAAAAGACATAGAATTTACACACACCGAGGCATGCGATAAATGCGGTGGCAAGGGCGCAGAAAACCTCAACGACGTTACCACCTGCTCTCACTGCGGCGGCAGAGGCACGATAGTGGTTACTAAGAACATAGGCTTTGGCTCCATGCAGGTCAATCAGACCTGTCCCTACTGTAAGGGTCAGGGCAGAGTCATCAAGAACCCCTGCAAGACCTGCGGCGGTAAAGGTACTGTTAAAAAGCTTAAGAAGCTGGAGGTAACTATACCCGCAGGCATCGACAACGGAGAGCGTATTCAGTTACGCGGTCAAGGCAACGCCGGTGAAAGAGGCGGCCCCGCAGGTAACCTTTTCGTTACGGTTGGCGTTCGTCCTCACCGTCTGTTTGAGAGAGAGGGAACCTTGCTTCACATAGAGCTTCCAATCTCCTTTGTGGACGCAACTCTTGGCGCGAAACTAACGGTGCCCAGCCTTGAAGGCGGCACTATTGAGTTCAGCATACCGGAGGGTACCCAGACAGACACGGTGTTTTCTCTCCGCGGCAAGGGTATTCCTTTCCTTAACAACCCCAAGGTAAGGGGCGATATGCGTGTTACCGTGGTGGTGGAAATACCCAAGAATCTGTCCTCCAAGCAAAAGGAACTTCTTCGCAAGTTTGAAGAAGGCACCGACAACAAAAACTACGCAAAAAAGAAAAAGTTTTTTGACCTATTTAAAAAGAAATAAAGATAAAAGAACGCTGAGTCGAATGACTCAGCGTTCTTTGTTTCAGCCTTTTTACAGACTTATTTCTTCATGTTTGCAAGTAGGTCGCGGATTTCCTTAAGAACCTCTGCGTTCTTTTCCTCGATGGTAGGTTCAGCAGGTGCTGCAGGTGCTTCTTCTGCTGCCTCCTCTTCTTCCTTCTTAAGCTTCTTCATAAGAGCCTCGCGCTTGTCGTGGAATGACATAGCCGACTTTATGATAACGAAAAGCACAAGTGCAACAAGCAAAAAGTCAATTATAGACTGGATAAACACACCGTATTGGATGGCGTTTTCCGCTGTAACGACCTCGCCTGCTTCGTCAAGAACTGCGGGCTTAAGAACGTACTTAAGCTCATCAAGGGACTTGTCGCCTACTACCCAAGTGATAACGGGCATAAGTATCTTGTCGGTAAGGGCGGTTACTATCGCTTTGAAGGAGTTACCGATGATAACACCAACTGCCATATCAAGCACGTTGCCCTTGGTTATGAATTCCTTAAACTGAGTAAAAAAGCCTTTCTTTCCTTCTTTTGCCATCTTAGATGAACCTCCTGAGTTTTTTATTTCTTATTTCTATTGCTCGGTCTGGATAGTTGGTTATAACAGCGTCAACCCCCGCCTCTACAAGGTCGGTAAGGTCATCTATGCTGTTAGGTGTATAGGGATGCACTCTAAGCCCTGCATCGTGAGCCTTTTTTACGTACTCCGTGTCGGCAAGCACGCCGCCAAAGGCAGGATGAAGTGCGGTGGCGTTCAACTTTTTGCCAAGCTCCACAAAAGCGCCGTCCGTACCGTAAAGGGGCGCCACGGGAGCAGCGGGGTTAAGCGCCTTAAGTTCCTTTAAGTAATCGTGCTCGAAAGAGGAATAGATCACTGCGCCTGCGGCGCCGCATTCCTCCTCAACCTGAAGAACCGCCTTAACTATTTCGGGTCGGGTCCTTTTAAGCTCGGTGTTTATTATCACCCCAAAGGGCAAAACCGCGCGGTAGACCTCTTTAAGAGTGGGGATATACTCACCCTTGAAACGAGTACCGAAAACGTCGGGATACCCAAAATCGTAACGGTAAAGCTCCTCAAGGGTCATTTCCTCTATAACGCCCTTACCGTCAGAGGTGCGCTTTATGTTGGCGTCGTGACAAACCACCACCTCGCCATCGGCAGTAAGGTGCACGTCAAGCTCGATACCGTCTGCACCCAGACGGCATGCCAACAGAAACGCCGACATGGTATTTTCGGGAGCGTAGGCAGAGGCGCCTCTATGCGCCCAAACCGCTGTATACAGCACTATGTATCACTTCCTTACTTAACTGCGTTTATCTTCTTAAGCAAAGCATCGGCGTCAGCACCGTGAGCCGCGCAAGCCTGCTCGATGGTCTCGCTTCTGGAGCAAGGACAGCCAAGACAATGCATACCTATCTCAAAGAAGAAGGGTGCACATTCGGGGCATTGGTCAAGAACGTCGCCAACAATAGAATCTTTTGTAAAGGTCATAACTGTTATCCTTTCTTGTTTTGTTTATTTTTTCTGTATTCTGCCGCAAGCTCCTTTACCATAAGGCCGCCCTGGAACAAGGCAAAATTGCCAACGGGCAAAAGAAGCGCGGTAAGCCACTGTTTATAGCCGGGGAGCCTGAACCCGAAGGCATCAGACAGCCGTGGAACCAAAAGAATTACGCCCATAGCCACTGCCGCTATTACCGCCGCCAAGGGCACGGTATAGCTTTTGAAGGCAGAGGAACGGTAAAAATGCTTTTGCTCCGGCCCGAAAAGCAGGCCAAAGAACAGCATAACGACGAAAGCGGAAAGAAGAACGGCACTGTTGCTTAAAGGGCCGCCGCCGAGACGGGTAAGAAAAGCATCTGTACCCAAAAGACAAGCCCCGCAGGAAACGCCGTAAAGGGCGGCAAAGGGCATACCGAGGGTAGCGCTTTTGTAATCCACCTTATCCTCAAGAAGCTTTCGGTGGTCGGGAGAGAAGGCCGCCGCCGCGGCAAACACAAGGTTAAACACCGAACCGCCTATCACTATATCCTGAAGACGAAGAGGGCTGTGTGCCCCGAAAAGCACCACTGCCGCGGCGCAGGTCAAAACCGCCGCCGCACCCACTGCAAACTGACGAAGGGCGCCTACGATGCGCCTAAAGGTAAGCTTTGACGCTCTCAAAACCGTCTCCACCGTTTTAAGCCCGCTTTTGTAAAGCAAAACGTCTGCGGCGTACTTAACTGTTTCCGCCGCTGTGGAAACAGGCACAAAGCTGGCGTCTGCCTCGTGCATCATAGGAAGTCGGTCGGTGCTTTCGGCAGTCACGGCAACCGTGTGCCCTTTATCCCTACGGATACGCATAACGTCCAGCCATTCTTCCTCGCTCAAATGCAGGTACAGCTTGTAATTCTCGCTGTCTGCAATATACAGTCCTCGGTCGGCAAATTTAAGTTGTTCTGCCGCCATTATTTGTTTTTCGCTTTGGATAATACCCGCGTTTTTTGCCATGCTTGCGGCGGTAACGTAGGCCTCACCCGATAGCATAACCGTTTCTATACCACCTGCGGCGCATTTGTAAACGGCGCTGGCAGAGTCCAGTTTTAAAGAGGTATAAAGCCCTATAAAGCCGTTAAGCACCAAACGGCGATAGGCAACTGCCGAGGTACGCAGACTGTCACAGTCACAAACGGCGGAGGCAACGGCGATAACGTGCTGAGACGCCTCGCCCATATCCTTTGCCGCCTGCTGCATACGGCGCATGGAGTATTCGTCAAAACGGTTATTGGTACCGCCCGCAGCGTAGCCCGCGCAAAGGGGCAATATCTCCTCGGGCTTGCCACGGAGTATAAGCAGATTAGAGTCGTTATGAAGGTAAAGCGCCTGCTTTATCTCACCGTTTTTGGCGTATTCTGCCTCTATTCTGAAATACTCGCTGCTGAAATCGTCGATATTTATGCCGATGCGGTCGCACTCCCTTGCAAGGGAAACGTCTGCAGGCATACCCGTAAAGCCTTCTCCCAGGTCGGAACGTGAGTTGGTGCGTCGAAGGTCGGAGCACAAAAGGGCGTAGGTAAGCACTTTTCTTATCTGCTCCTTGCTTTCGGGCTTAACGGGATAATAGTCTTTGTTTATGTATACCCTTTTCGGCCTTAGTTCGCTCATTGGGAAGGCCACGTCCTTATCGCAAAGGATGCTATCCGTAAGGCAAAGGGTATCTACAGCGGAAAAGCGCCTTAGCACTGCGCCGTTTTTATGCATGCGCCTTATTCCTACGGCAAAGCCCCCAAAGCCAAGGGCAAGCGCGGTGCTTTGCATACAGCAAAGGGCGGCGCAAATGCAAAGCATATAGGCATCCACCAAGGGGCGGCCTAAGAAAAGCCCTGCAACCACCAGCGCAAAACTAATGGCAGAAACGGAAATGGTAAAGATACTGCCTACCTTAACTGCCCTTCTATACATTTCGGGAAGCTGCTTTTCGGCATTACCCGCCTTGCGGTACAGATAGCAGTTGTTACCCGTTCGGCAAACTATTGCCCTTGCCCTACCCGAGGTAACTACGGTGCCTGCGTATACCATATTGTAGCTGCCCCTGCCCTCGGACTCGGCAATATATTCCGCATCCTTAACGGTGGACTCCTTTATCCCCGTAACGGGGGTTTCCAGCACCATCAGATGGTTTGCCTCCGAAAGCCTTGCATCGGCAGGAACTATACTTCCGTTTTCAAGCTCGATTATGTCACCCGGAACAAGGGAAACACTGCTTACAGACACAAGCTTGCCGTCTCTTAAAACCGTTGCCCGCATTGCATTATCCCGCTGGGACTTATTAAGCACCGAGGCGGAATACCGATGAACAGCGGCACCGAGAAGCATGACCGCCACAAGGATAGCCGCCATGGGCGTATAAAGCTCGTTACCGTCAGCAAATGCCGCCGCTATAAGCAAACTTACTATGGTAAGAGGCAGGCAGATCCCCTTTATCTGGTTTTTAAGGCAGTGGATAAAGGAGGTGTCGTGCTCCGCCTGAAGGGTATTAAAGCCCTCCTCCATGCGGGTGCGGCGTATCTTCTGCTTGGTAAGACCCTTTTCCATATCGGTGCCGAAATAGGCGGCAACCTCAAAGGCCTCCATCTCCGCAGGGGCAAAGCCGCCCTCCTCTGCGGAATAGCCTGTGCCTATATTAATTTTGTCAACCGTTGGCTTGTTAGTAATTTCTTTTTTCATTCCGCAGTTTTGCCCTTCGGCAAGCCTAGATACAGCTTACCTTTATTTCCTTATCCTCGGCGGTAACGCTTACTGCCGTTACGGGTGTTTTGTAATTCTCTATAATACTTGCGGCAACGCTGTCCTCTATCTCCGTTTGTATCACACGGCGAAGATTGCGGGCGCCGTATTTGTCCGAGAAGCCCTTTTCGCAAAGTGCTTCAACTGCCGCATCGTCCCAAAGGAAGGTGATATCCTTTTCCTCCAGAACCTTTTTAAGATCGGAAAGCATGATGCCGCATATAGCCTTAATGTTATCCTTGCTAAGACGGTTAAATACCACTATCTCATCCACGCGGTTAATAAACTCAGGACGAAGGAAACGCTCCAGCGCGCGCATAGTGCGGCTTTCATCGCTGCCCTTGGCATCTACGTTAAAGCCTGCCGTGGGCGCGGAGTTGGTGCTGCCCGCATTAGTGGTCATTATAATGACGGTGCTTTCAAAGTTGACCTCCTTGCCGTGAGAGTCGGTTATTCTGCCGTCGTCAAGAATCTGAAGCAGAATATTCATCACGTCGGGATGTGCCTTTTCTATTTCGTCAAACAACACTACGCTGTAAGGCTTGCGGCGTATTTTTTCCGTAAGCTGACCTGCATCGTCGTAGCCTACGTAGCCGGGAGGAGAGCCTATGATACGGCTTACGGAATACTTCTCCATAAACTCGGACATATCAAGGCGTATTAGGGACTCGGGGCTGTCAAAAAGATAGCCCGCAAGAACCTTTACAAGTTCTGTCTTACCCACGCCCGTGCTGCCTGCAAAGATAAAGGAAACGGGCTTTTTCTTGTAGGATACCCCTGCCCTGCTTCTCTTTATTGCCTTGGCAACCTTGCCAACCGCCTCGTCCTGACCGATAATGCGCTTTTTAAGTTCAGCCTCAAGACGGTCTATCCTTGCAAACTCGTTTTCGGTTATACTGCTGGCGGGAATACCGGTCCATATCTCAATAACCCTTGCAACGTCGTCGTCGGTAAGACGAAGTTTATCGCGTTTTTTGGAAAGTTTTTTAAACTCATCCTGCTTTACCGCCTGTTCGGTACGAAGGTCTGCCATAAGGCGGAAGTTTTCCTCGCTGGGGTCTGCCCCCTCAAGTTCTCCAAGGCGTCCGTTTATCTCCTCAAGCTCCTTGTCAAGGGCGGCTATCTCACCCACAAGCGGAGACTCCATAGCAAGACGGGACGCCGCCTCGTCCATAAGGTCTATCGCCTTATCGGGCAGATAACGGTCGGTAATATATCGTTCGGACATGGTAACCATACGTCTTATAAGACTGTCGTCTATACGTATACCGTGGTATTCCTCATAGTACTTCTTTATACCCTTAAGGATATCCACCGTGTCCTCAACGCTGGGCTCGTTGATCATAACGGGCTGGAAGCGCCTTTCAAGGGCGCTGTCCTTTTCTATATACTTGCGGTATTCCGCAAGGGTAGTTGCACCTATTACCTGAATTTCGCCTCTGGAAAGGGCAGGCTTAAGGATATTAGCGGCGTTCATACCGCCCTCAGCGTCACCTGCGGCAACTATTGAATGAACCTCGTCGATAACGAGAATTATGTTGCCGAGCTTCTTTACTTCTTCGATAAGACCCTTCATACGGTTTTCAAACTGTCCCCTGAACTGGGTGCCTGCAACCATTGCGGTCATATCAACAAGGTAAACCTCCTTGTCCTTAAGCTTATAAGGCACGTTACCGCTTACTATACGGCTTGCAAGGGCCTCTGCCACGGCAGTCTTACCAACGCCGGGCTCACCTATAAGGCAGGGATTGTTTTTCTGTCTGCGGCAGAGTATCTGCATAACACGGAGAAGCTCCGTTTCTCTGCCCACTATGTTGTCTATTTTCCCTTCCTTAGCCTTTTCCGTAAGGTTTTGGCAGAACTGGGTAAGGAACTTGCGGCTGTTATCCTTTTTACTTTCCTTCTTTTCGCCGCCCTCCTCGGGCTTACCGCCCTGCATGGGCTGACCCATACCGGGGAAAAGCGAGCCGAAGTTTATGGCGGGGGCGCGACCTTCGTCGCCGTCGCCATCGTCATCCATGGGGATAAGGCCGGACATCTCTTCCATCATTGCGTCCAGTTCTTCCTCGTTTATGCCCATCTTGGAGATAATATCGTTAATGGGCTTAACACCGAGCTCCCTTGCACACTTTATGCAAAGTCCCTCGTTTATAGTTTTGTCGCCTTCAACCTTAGTTACGAAAACTACCGCAACACGGGTCTTGCAACGGGAACACATTTTTGCCATTTGTTTAAGTCAACGCCTTTCAGACGGTTTCCTCCGTTAATATTTTATATCAAATAAGATAAGAAATTTACGCTTTCAAACGCATTAAAAAGATAAGAATCGGTAAGGTCAACGTTAAGCGCCCATTCCCAGCCGAAGCTGCCTGCAACGGGAACAAGCCATTTAATAACCAAACAAGCGATATACACACGCACTACCGCAAGAATAACGCCCGATATGGCGCCAAGAAGCTTGTTTGCCTGCTTAAGCACGGGCAGGTCAACCGCCTTACCTATAACGATCTCTGCTACCTTAAGCAGTATCCAAGCCGCAACAAACACCAAAAGGAAGGCAAGTATACCGCAGCAAAGGTCCACAGCGGGGCCCTTTATAGAGGTCTTGAGATATTCTCTTGCGCTGGCAATGCCCGCATCACGCCATTCGTTATAGTTGTCGCTCATATCATCATAACGGTCAGCCGCACCAAAGGTCTTGCATATCTTAAGAAGCACGCTTTCCTCGCCGTCCTCATTGTTAAAAATGCCCTCGTAGTTTTCTTCGTCGACATTGCTGTCGATAAGGTCGTCAACGGTACGGCTTACGCTGGTGCCGAAGCCGCCCTCCTCAAGAAAATCTGCCAAAGGACCGCAAAACGCCACCGCAATAGCTATGGCAAGGAAAAAGCCCAGTGCACCTATAACGGTCTTTACAAAGCCCTTTTTTACTGCCATTATTATTGTATAGGCTATTATCGCAACTATAATTATATCAATTATCGCTCCCATCAGAGTCGTCTCCTTTCGTTTCAAACAAAGCCTTGTAATCCAAAACACTGCCAGAACCCTCGGTAAGCACCAAGGTTTTCCCATCTTCCACAGGCAAAAGCTGAATCACTCCCTCGTCCGTAGAAGTAAATCGCTCCTCCTTCGCGGCTATATCCCTTACGGTAAGCCCTTCATTTGAGGAGGTGAACAGATAGCCGCCAAGGGTCTTGGCAAGCCTCAGCCCCGACTCAAAATCCTTACCCCACACAAAAGCGCCGTCGGAAACGCCATACACCTCAAGCCTTACGGCTGAAGAGAGGGTGGACAAAGGATAGGTTCTTACAAAGTATTTGCCGCCTATGTCAAAGCCGCTTATACCCTCGTTGCCAAAGGTCAGCGTAGAAACCTCCTCGCCGCTTTTGCCGTAAAAACGACAACTCTTATCGGTAAGAAGGATTATCTCGCCACCGTCACCAAAGGCAACCTTATAGGGATATTCGCCCGTTATGCTGTGCTTTACCAACGGCTCCTTTTCAGAAAGAGAGTACAGATACAAAGTGGTGACAAATTCGCCGCCAACCGCCTCCACCGAAGCGGTAACAAGACGGCTTGCATCAGAACTTAAGTCCACGGAGAGGGTATAAAGGCTGCTGTACGAGCAATTATACACCTCGCGGAAGCTTTCGTCGTACACGAACACCGAGCTGCGGCTGGTCTTCTTCTCGCTTACAACGGCAAAATGGCCGTTATCCGTTGCTGTAGCGGCACGTATGGGAAAGTCGTAGCTTAGGGTATTAACCGTTTCAAGCGTGCTTTTTATAACGACCTCTGAGCCGCCAAGGTCATATATATACATATACTTTGCGCTGTGCATGACCTCGGGAGAGTCCATCTTAAAACCGGTATCAACGGAGCGCCTTGCGCCCGAAAGGCCGTAAACAGCAACACCGCTGTTATTTACCACCGCCAAGTCACCCCTTACAAGGGCGAAACGGTTAGTCTCGTTATTATCGTAGTAAACGGTGCTGTAGGCTTGGGTCTCGGTCTCACCGTCACCCAAAAAACTGAGCAGATACCTGAAATTGTCTGCGTTTATCTCATCGGTGCGGAAGGAAAAGCCGTAAAGCAGTGCCGCCAAAGCCAACAACAAGCACAAATACTTTGCCAAGGCAAAGAACACGCTTATACGGTGATAATAACCTTTACCGTCGGATACCTTTTGCTTTTTACCGCCAAATATGGAAAACGCGCCCATTTTGCACCGCCTCCTTTCCTTACGTCTTTATTCTTCAAAGTTGTTTATTCTTTCTTCAAGTTCTTTTTTGCTGTAAAAGACCTTTTTAAGATACAGTCCCTCGGCAGGAGCCGTAGGACCTGCCAGCCCTCTGTCGGGGGTATTGAGAGCCGCCGTTATATCAAGACTTCCCTTGCACGCCTTCAGCAAGGTGCCTACCATTATACGCACCATGTTGTAAAGGAACCCGTCAGCGGCGGTACTTATCAAAAGATAGTCACCCTCACGCCTTACGTCAAAATAGTATACCGTTCTTACGGTGTCGGTTATCTTACTGCCCGCAGACATAAAAGCACCGAAATCATGCTTGCCTACAAACGCCTTGCCAAGCTTTGACGCCAAGTTTTCATCCACGTGAAAGGGATATTGATACACGCCGCCCTCGGCAAAGGGGTCACGCACACGGCTGTTGCGTATAACGTAAAGGTATTCCTTTCCCAAGGCGCTGTATCTTGCGTGGAAGCCATCCTCCTCTACCCTAGCTTCAAGCACGCTTATATCACGAGGGAGGTGCATATTAAGGGCAAGACACAGCTTTTCCGGCTGTATTTCTTTTTCTGTTTCGATATGGCACACGTAGGCAAGAGCGTGAACACCGCTATCGGTTCTGCTGCAGCCCGTAACGCCAAGGCGTGTTCCGAATACCCTTTCCACCGCGTCCTGCACCGCGCTTTGAACGGAGGGGGCGTTTTTTTGCACCTGCCAACCGCTGTAACGGGTGCCCTTATAGGCAACGGTGAGGGCGTATACTGCCATTATACTCTAACCCCGTAGCCGTTTATGAAAAACACGCCTACGGCAAAGACCATCATAAGAAGCAGGAAAGCCCAATCGGAAAAGCGGCTTTTCATCTGTTTCATACGGGTTCTGCCCTCTCCGCCGTGATAGCAACGGCATTCCATAGCCTCTGCCAACTCATCCGCGCGGCGAAAAGCGGAAACGAAAAGAGGGATAAGAATAGGCACAAGCGCCTTTGCTCTTTTTAAAAGACTGCCCGATTCCATGTCGGCACCCCTTGCCTTTTGGGCGCACATTATCTTATCGGTCTCCTCTACCAGTGTTGGGATAAAGCGAAGGGCGATGGTCATCATCATTGCAAACTCGTGCACGGGCACGTGAAGCGCCTTTAAGGGGGAAAGCAGCTTTTCAATAGCATCGGTCATATCAAGGGGAGAGGTGGTGTAGGTGAGAATAACAAAGCTTCCGCAAACAAGGCACACCAGCCTCAGCATCATAAAGCCTGCGTATATAAGCCCTTCCTTGTAGATTTTTATAAAGCTCCAATGGAGCAAAAGAGTCTCGCCCTTATAAAAGAATATATTAAGTATGCCCGTAAAAACGAGAATAAATATAAGGGGCTTTAGATTTTTAAGCACTATTTTAACGGGTATCCGTGACAGCGCTACGAACGCCGCGGTAACCACCACCACTGCCAAGAACGACCACGCGCTTTTTGCGGCGATAACCGCCACCAAAAACGCTATAAGTATAAGTATCTTAAACCTTGCGTCGGTCTTATGAAGCAGAGAGTTACCGGGGAAAAACTGCCCCAAAGTAATATCTTTAAGCATTTGCTTCTCCTGTAAGCCTTTTTTCAATTATTGCCTTTATACGGCGAACGCCCTCCTTACAGGTGTAAACGTCAGTCTCCTCTGCAAGAGCGCGTTTTTTAAGCTCTACAAACAGCTTTGTTACCTGCGGAAGGTCAAGAGACGCCTCAAAAAGCCTTTCCGCATCGTGGAAAATCTCGGCAGGAGTGCCTTGCATATGCACCTTGCCATGGTCAAGCACTACTATATAATCGGCATAACGCGCTATATCCTCCATACTGTGAGAAATGATAAGCATGGTGCTTTTCCTTTGCTTGCGGTACTCAAGCAGACCGCCGATTATCTCCTCACGACCTGCAGGGTCAAGCCCTGCCGCAGGCTCGTCCAATACCAGCACCTCCGGGTCCATAGCGGCAACACCCGCAATGGCAACACGCCGTTTTTGGCCGCCTGACAACTCAAAGGGAGATTTCTCAAGCATGGTATCCTCTATACCGCAAAACTTTGCCGCATTTCTTACTGCCCTATCAAGGTTCTCCTCGTCCATGCCCATGTTTTTTGGGCCAAAGGCGATGTCCTTATAAACCGTCTCTTCAAAAAGTTGATACTCGGGGTACTGAAAAACAAGCCCCACGCGGAAACGAACCTTGCTTATCTCCTTAGGCCTTGCCCATATATCCTCGCCCCCGAGAAGCACCGTACCCTCGGTGGGCTTGTTGAGCCCGTTGAGAAGCATGGCAAGAGTGCTTTTACCGCTGCCCGTGTGGCCTATTATCCCAACTACGCGGTCACTGCCGAAATCTATGCTTACGTTATCCAGCGCCTTCTTTTCAAAGGGAGTCCCTGCGCCGTAAACAACGCTTACGTTTTTTACCTCTATACCTGACATCAGTTAAAGTCCTTTTACGTAGTTTTCTATGGCGTCTGCCGCCTCCATTGTGTGCAATATACCCTTAGGCAGTTCTATACCCGCCTCTGTAAGCATATCGCAAAGCTCTGTTATCTGGGGCGTGGCAAGGTTTGCCGCCCTCAGCTTATCCCCGTGAGAGAAGACCTCTCTGGGTGTGCCGTCCATAATCACCTCGCCCTTGTCCAGCACCACTATACGGTCTGCCTCCGCCGCCTCGTTCATGTAATGGGTTATGTTGATAACGGTTATACCGTGCTCCTTGTTAAGACGGCGCATTGCCGCGGTTATATCTCGTCTGCCAACGGGATCAAGCATAGCCGTCGCCTCGTCAAATATAATACAGTCGGGCATCATGGCAAGAACCCCTGCTATGGCAACGCGCTGCTTTTGACCGCCGGACAGCTTATGGGTGGCGTGGGTGGCGTACTCTGACATGCCCACCTCGGCAAGGGCCGCATCTACTCTGCGGCGTATCTCGTTCGGCTCTATACCCAAATTTTCAGGGGCAAATGCCACGTCCTCCTCTACCACGCTGGCAACTATCTGGTTGTCGGGGTTTTGGAATATCATACCGCAGCTGCGCCTCAGTTTGTAAAGCTGGTCCTCGTCGGCTGTACTGTACCCGCCTACGGTAACGCTGCCCCTTTGGGGCTGAAGTATACCGCAAAGAAGCTTTGCAAGGGTGCTTTTACCGCTGCCGTTTCTGCCGAGTATAGCGTTGTAGGTGCCCTTTTCAAAACTAAGGTCAAGCCCGTCAAATATTCTGACCATGCCCTCCTCCTCGTAGGAGAAGCACAGGTCCTTAACCTCTATATAAGACATATTCACCTCTTAAACAGTAAACCTTGCAGATGCGCCGCAGGGCAGGCAAAGACCGCTTGCCGCCACGGGAAGCCCCAACTCGTCACTGTCCACTCTGCCGCCAAAGCGGGGCTTAAGAGCAAGACCCAGAATGTAGCCGCAGGTGGAGGGGGAAAGCCCCGCCGTGTAGGAGTTGAGAAGCACAAACAAGGGGTTATCGGAAAGGAGAGGCACAAGGTCTGCCACAAGGCTGTCAAGGTCTGCCTCCAGTGACCATTTTTCCCCGCCGGGGCCTCTGCCGTAAGATGGCGGATCCAAAATTATAGCGTCGTATTTATTACCTCTGCGCTGTTCACGGCGAACGAACTTAAAGCAGTCGTCCACTATAAAGCGGATACCGTCCTGCCTTACACCGCTTATGGAGGCGTTAAGCTTTGCCCTTGCCACCATACCCTTAGAGGCATCAACGTGGCACACGAATGCGCCGGCCTTTGCCGCCGCGATAGAAGCGCCGCCGGTGTATGCGAAAAGGTTAAGCAGCTTTATGGGTCTGCCTGCCTTTTTTATAAGGTCAGAGAACCAATCCCAATTTGCCGCCTGCTCAGGAAACACGCCCGTATGCTTAAAGCCCATGGGAGAAACAGAAAACCTCATAACGCTGTCATCATCAGTTTTACCGTTCAAGTTATAGGAGATCTCCCATTCTTCGGGCATTTCCTTTTTTACCCAGCTTCCGCCGCCGCCCGAGGAACGGCTGTAAACGCCGTGTGCCTTGCGCCATCCGCCTCCCTCGCCTCCTGCCCATATTACCTGTGGGTCGGGACGAACGAGAACGTAGTCTCCCCAGCGCTCCAAGCGCTTGCCGCCGCCTGCGTCAAGCAATGCGTAATCACTCCAATTTGAGGCTATAAACATAAACATTTCCTCTTTTTAACTGTCAAAGAATTTTGTTTGCTCTACCGCACCCTCGGGGGCTTTTATCCCCAAGTGCTTGTACGCGCTGACCGTGGCGCATCTGCCGCGAGGCGTGCGGTTTATAAAGCCAAGCTGAAGAAGATACGGCTCGTAAACGTCCTCAAGAGTAACGGCTTCCTCGCCCGTTACCGCCGCAAGGGTCTCAAGCCCTACGGGACCGCCGCCAAAGTGCTTGATTATAGCGGTAAGCATACGCCTATCCGTGGCATCAAGCCCTAAATCGTCTATATCAAGGCTTGCAAGAGCCTTGTCTGCTATCCTTTTGTCAATAACCCCGTCTCCTATCACCTGTGCAAAGTCACGCACTCTCTTAAGAAGGCGGTTTGCTATACGGGGTGTGCCCCTTGAACGGCAGGCTATCTCCAAAGCGCCGTCGTCGGTTATATCTATGCCCAGTATGCCTGCGCTTCGGGTAACTATACACGCAAGCTCCTCGGGGGTATACATCTCCAAACGGAACAGCATGCCAAACCTATCGCGAAGCGGTGACGAAAGCTGTCCTGCCCTTGTGGTAGCACCTATAAGGGTAAAGGGCTTCAGAGGTATACGTATGCTTCTTGCCGCAGGTCCCTTGCCCATCATCAGGTCCAAAGCGTAGTCCTCCATTGCGGAGTACAGCACCTCCTCCACCTGACGGGGAAGGCGGTGTATCTCGTCTATAAACAAAATGTCGTTAGCGCCGAGAGTGGTAAGAAGTGCCGCAAGGTCACGCCCCTTTTCTATGGCAGGGCCGCTGGTTACCTTAAGGTTTACCCCAAGTTCTCCCGCTATTATCATGGAAAGTGTAGTCTTACCCAAGCCGGGCGGGCCGTGCAGCAGCACGTGATCAAGGCTCTCCCCGCGCTCCTTTGCGGCGGCAATAAAGATGGAAAGGTTTTCCTTTACCTTCTCCTGCCCAACGTAGTCCTCCATGGTCTTAGGACGCAAGGAGCTTTCGGTGTCCGTATCCTCGGCACACTCTTCCATAGCCATTATTCGGCTTTCGTAATCAAATTCGTACTCACTGCCCGTGTTTATAGGCATAAAGCCCCTCCTCTCCTAAATACTATATTTTGGAAAGGCGTTTAAGCGCCTCGCCTATCTTCTCCTCCAGACTGAGGGACGCAGGCAACCCCTTGAGAGCGCCCATAGCCTCATCCCTGCGGTAGCCGAGCACCATAAGTGCATCCATAGCATCGGCATCTGCCGCACCGCCGCTTACGGGGGTAGAAGCACCCTCCGGTGCCGGCACGCCAAACTTCGATATCTTACCGCCAAGCTCAAGTATTATCTTTTGCGCCGTTTTAAGGCCTATGCCCTGAGCACGGCTTATTGCCCTTGCATCTGCTGCGTTTACTGCGGAAACAAGCTGTTCGGGGCTAAGACCCGTAAGCACTGCACACGCCGCCTTGGGACCGACGCCCGAAACGCCGATAAGCAGTTTAAAAAGGTCCTGTTCCTCCTCGGTGGCAAAGCCGTAAAGCTCAAAAACGTCCTCGCGCACATTAAGGTGGGTATAAAGCTTTGCCACAGCACCCAACTTACTTGCCAAGGCGGAATAGGTGGTACCGCTTATGTTAAGCTTGTAGCAAACGCCGCCGCAGTCTATCGCCGCAAAGTCGTCCCCCATGTGCACAAGAGTGCCTTTTATATAATAAAACATATTATTTTCCCCATCCGTAGTTATGAGATATAAAGTTTGCGTGGCAGATAGCAATAGCCAACGCATCCGCCGTATCGTCAGGCTTGGGCGTTTCCGTAAGACCAAGCAGCAGCTTTGTCATATACATTATCTGCCCCTTCTCCGCCCTGCCGTAGCCAACAAGGTTTTGCTTTATCTGCAAAGGAGTGTACTCGTATATATCAAGCCCCTGACGCTCTGCCGCCAAAAGTATAACACCCCTGCCGTGGGCAACGTCGATGGCAGTCTTAACGTTTTTGTTGAAAAACAGTTCCTCCACCGCCATCGCATCAGGCTTGTGACGTTTTATAATAGCAGAAAGCTCATCGTAAATGGTGGCAAGGCGTTTTTCCAAAAGGGTGTGAGCAGGGGTAATTACAGCCCCGTATTCAAGGGCTTGAAACTTGCCGCCCTCAGCCGCTATAACGCCGTAGCCGACAGTGGCTATGCCGGGATCTATGCCCAAAATCACCATAATTTCTGCCACTACCCCCAATTCGCCGTATACTTTCCCATACTGTATTATTCTATCACAACAAAAGGGCATAGTCAATAAAAACATACACATATACAGGCTTATTTTTTTATAAAATAGGTATTGCCAAAAGATGTTTTTTATATTATTATACATATAGCGTTATTTACGGCAAATTTTAAACTTTGGAGGTTAACACATTTATGAGAGAAAGAATTATTGAAGTGCTTTCCAAGCAGCTTAGAATAGACCCTGCTGAGATCACTGACGACAGCTCCATACTCGACGACCTTGGTGCTGACTCCCTTGACCTTGTTGAAATACTTATGACCCTTGAAAGCGAAATGGGCATTACCATTTCCGACGAGGACGCCCTTAAGCTTAAGACCGTTGGCGACGTTACAGAATACCTTGAGCGCATCGCCGGCGATAAATGAGTTACGGTACTGTAATTTTTGACCTTGACGGTACGCTGCTTGACACGCTTGGTGACCTTACCTGCGCTGTTAACAGCGCCCTGTCAGGGTTTTCTTTTCCTCCGCTTACAAAAGAGGAGGTAAGGGCAAGGATAGGCGACGGGCTTAGGGTGCTTATGGAGCGTTGCTTCCCCGAGGGAACAGACGATGCCACCATCACCGCCGCCATGGATATCTTTTGCCGTTACCAAAAGGAGCATCTCTTTGATAACACCCTGCCATACGAGGGTGTGGGTGAGATGCTTGACACCCTTAAAAAAGCAGGGCTTCGCCTTTGTGTTGCAACCAACAAGGAGGAGTTTTTAGCGGAGAGAGTTATAGAGCACTTTTATCCCAACGTTTTCCACGCAGTATGCGGCAGGTGTGACGGTCGCCGCCGCAAGCCTTGGGGGGATATCCCCATGGCGGCCCTTGAAGGGGTGGAGAACACGGGCAGGGTTTTGTTCATAGGTGACTATATAACGGACCTGCTTACCGCAAAGGAATGCGGTTTTGACTTTTTAGGCGTGGACTGGGGCTACGGCGACAGTGCATTGCTTGGCCCGTTGGCGCAAAATACGGCGGAAGTATTGAAATTTATACTCCCGTAGTACTTGATTTTATCCCAATTATACATTATAATAAGGTAAATATTACTTTTTTAGGAGGATGATGGGTTTTGAAGTATATAACCAATTGTAAAATAGTGCTTTCCGACCGCATTGTTTGCGGCAAGGCTCTTGCATACGACGAAAAAATCAGCGGCATCGTTTGCCCCTGCTCCATTCCCGACGGGGCTGAGGTTATCGACGCAGGCGGCAACTACGTTGCCCCCGGTTTTATTGACCTTCACATTCACGGCTACCTTGGTGAGGACTCCTCCGACGGCAGCGCAGAAGGCATAAAGAAGATGGCGGAGGGTATCGCAAAGAACGGCGTTACCGCTTGGCTTCCCACAACCATGACCGTTTCCGTAGACCAGCTTACAAAGGCCTTTGATACCATCGGCGGTCTTATGGAAGAAAGCAAGAACTGGAACGGTGCGGCAATCCTCGGCGTTAACGCTGAAGGTCCCTACATAAACCCCAAGAAGAAGGGCGCTCAGGCAGAGGAGCACATCCTCACCCCCAACGCTGACTTCTTTAAGAAATATGCTGACGTTATCAAGATCTGCACCGTTGCTCCTGAAATGGACGGCGACTTTGAGATGCTTAGAGAGCTTAGAAGAGATACCGACATTCTTCCCTCCATGGGTCACACCAACGCAACCTACGAGGAGGCTCGCGCCGCTATCGACAACGGCGTAGGTCACATCACCCACCTCTTTAACGCTCAGACTGCTCTTCAGCACCGTAACCCCGGCGTTGTAGGCGCGGCACTTACCAGCGACGTTAGCGTTGAGCTTATCTGCGACACCTTCCATATCCACAAGGCGCTCTTCTCCCTCATTGCCAAGACTAAGGGGGACAAGCTTTGCCTTATCACCGACTGCACCAGAGCCGGCGGTATGCCCGATGGCGAGTATGACCTTGGCGGTCAGAAGTTCTACCTTAAGGGTATTGAGTGTCTCCTTGAGGACGGCACCATTGCAGGCAGTGTTCTCCGTATGAACGACGCCGTTAAGAACGTAAAGGATAACACCGACCTTCCCTTGTACGAGGTTGTTAACGCTGCTTCCCTTAACCCCGCAAAGGCTATAAAGGTTGACGGCGCAAAGGGTTCTATCGCTCCCGGCAAGGATGCCGACCTTGTTATATTCGACGAAGACATAAGAATACAAAAAACTATTATAGGAGGCTTTGTTCGTTATGAAGCTTAAGGTTACCCCTGTTCTTGACCCCAATTTTGCTCCTATGTCCGTTCTTTGCAGAGATTTTGAAGAGGCTGTAAAGGAAAACGGTCAGGACGTTGTTATCGGCGTTGTTCGTAACAACGAGTATACTTCCGTTTACAACACCCGCATCTACCCCGAAGGCACCGGCAAGGACGAAGAAAACTACCGTTACATTGAAAGACTTGTTAAGACCATGCTTTGGGTATACGGCGGCTACAAGATAATACTTGCAGGCGCTCCCGTTCTCGGTGAACGCATCGTTGCCGCATACAAGGACGGCGGTGAAAGAGAATTTGACTACAAGTTTATGGAAAGGGTTTACGAAAAGCCCTTTGAGGTAGTTCTTACCGACCTTGCAAATGCACCCGTAAGAAACGAAGCTGCAAGCCCCGTTGGCAGACATCTTGACGGTTGCCGTATCGGCTTTGACGCTGGCGGCAGTGACAGAAAGGTTTCCGCCGTTATCGATGGCGAGCCCGTTTACTCTGAAGAGGTTGTATGGTTCCCCAAGACCAACACCGACCCCAAATACCACTACGAAGGCATTCTTAACGCTATGAAGACTGCCGCTTCCAAGATGCCCAGAGTTGACGCTATCGGCGTTTCCAGCGCAGGTATCTACGTTGATAACCGTATCATGGTAGCTTCCCTTTTCCTTAAGGTAAACGACGAGGACTTTGATAAGTACGTTAAGAATATGTATATAGACGTTGCTAAGGAAATCGGCGACGTTCCGTTGGTTGTTGCTAACGACGGTGACGTTACCGCACTTGCAGGCGCTATGTCCCTTGAGGACAACAACGTTGTTGGTGTTGCTATGGGTACCTCCGAGGCAGCCGGCTACGTTGACGGCGCAGGCAACATTACCGGCTGGCTTAACGAGCTTGCTTTCGTTCCCTGCGACTACAACCCCGACGCTATGGTTGACGAATGGTCCGGCGACTACGGCTGCGGCGTTAAGTACTTCTCTCAGGACGGCGTTATCAAGTACGCTCCTTATGCAGGCATAGAGCTTGACGAAAATCTTTCTCCCGCTGAAAAGCTTAAGGTTGTTCAGGGCCTTATGGCTGAGGGTGATGAAAGAGCCGCTAAGGTTTACAGCACCATCGGCACCTGCTTCGGCTACGCTATCGCTTACTATGCAAGATTCTACGATATAAGACACCTTCTTATAATGGGTCGTGTTACCTCCGGTGAAGGCGGTACAATCCTTATCGCAAAGGCTAAGGAAGCTCTTGAGGCTGAGTTCCCCGAACTTGCCGCTAAGATCCAGCTTCACATTCCCGATGAAAAGAGCCGCCGCGTTGGTCAGTCCGTTGCAGCTGCTTCTCTTCCCGAAATAGGCTAATATCTTAATACATATACATAAAGGGCTTGAGTCTGTGTGACTCAAGCCCTTGTTTTGTTATCTTTAACGCAAGGCGCGAAAAAGCAAAACACAAATAAAGGTTATTTCTTCCTCTTTTTAACGATATGAATCACGAGGAAAACTATGCCCACTATAATCGGTATTATGAGGAAGGGTGCCACGTACACAAAGCCAACGGCAATGTTTTCGCCTGCCTCTATAAAGGCGCTCCAGCCGCCGCTGAAGGCTTTGCCCATGCGCTCGCCAAAGGTAAGCTCCGTCTCCGTATACTCTACCACCTCTTGAACTGTTAGATTCACGGTGGAATAGTTCACCTTGTTGTCGTAAAGATTAAGCTTTGACTGATACGCCTCTATCTCCTCGATAACGTCGTAAAGGCTTTCCTGTATGGTCAGTATGTCGTCAAGAGACTCCGCCTTTTCAAGCATTTTTTCAAGGGCAGTCTTTTTACTTTTAAGGGTATCAAGCCTTGACTGTATATCGTAGTAATCAAGGGTAACGTCCTCGGTAGACTCGGAGGAGGCGGTCACGTTTATAAGCCCCTTTGTATTTGAAAGAAAGGCATCCAGCTTATCTGCGGGGATACGGATAACGTAGGTGGCGATACGCTCGTCAACAGAGCCGTTTATATAGCTTTTACCGCCTCTTATATCGGAGCTTTCGATATATCCTCCGCTGTCCTTTACCTGACCTTGTATCTCCTCGGTGGTTTTTTCAAAATTCTTGCTTTCGCCGTTGATGTTAACTATGCGGATGATTTTGGCGGTCTCGTCCTTTATAGCTCCGCCCTCTCCCACGGCTGTACCGTTTTCTATAACGTCATCGCCCTTATATCCACCCTCATACATATCCTCGGTATCAATAGAGGCGCTGTAGTCACCGCCGCAGGAGGCGAGAGTGAACACCGACAGAACCAACGTCAAAAGAATTAAACCTATACGTTTTTTCATAACACGTTTCCTCCTTTTCTACTGTATATTATTGCCGTTTTTTATAAGAGTATCTACAAGCGATGCAAACTGCGCTTTATAAAAGTCGCCGTCAAGGTCAAGACTGTCAAGGGTTGCCTTAACGTCCTCAAGACTTATATCCTTTGTATAATTGCTATCGTGAAGCAGCATAGACGTCTCTGCAACCGCAGTGATAAAGCGGAAGGCCGGAGAGGGGGTCTCGGTATAGTGAGCCTTGCCGAAGGCGTACTCCCTACCCTCGCTCTTGTCCCCGTCGGGTGCCTTGTAGCGCACACCGAGAGTCATCCATTCGTCGGTGTCCATAGCCCTCTCCGTAAGCACTATCTCGTAGCACACGGTAAGGGAGTGGCCTGCCCCAAGCTCCCCGGCGTCCTTGGTGTCGTCAAGGAAGTCCTCCTTGTCAAGAAGCCTGTTTTCATAGCCTACAAGACGGTATGCACTTATCGTTTCGGTGTTAAAGGTAAGCTGCAGCTTAACGTCCTTTGCCACGGTGTAAAGGGTGGAGAAGATATCCTCGCCAAAAACCTTTTCAGCCTCAGTCTCGCCGTCTATATAGTAGTAAACTCCATTGCCGCGGTCTGCAATAGTCTCCATCTTGGCGTCCTTGTAGTTGCCCGTGCCAAAGCCGAGAACGGAAAGGAAAACGCCGCTTTTCTTCTTTTCCTCTACAAATTCTTCAAGCTCCTCGGGAGAGGATATGCCCACGTTAAGGTCCCCGTCAGACGCCATTATTATTCTGTTGTTGCCGTCATTTATATAATACTTTTCCGCTATCTGATACGCCTTTACAAGTCCCGCCTCCCCGTTGGTGACTCCGTTGGCGGTAAGGGCGTTTACGGCGTTTATTATCATATCCTTCTTTGCACCGCTGCAGCCCTCAAGAACCACTCTTTCCTCACCGGAATAGGTTACGATGGATACTACGTCGTCCTCGCCAAGCTTATCAGTAAGGTGGGTAAACGCCTTTTTAAGCAGTTCTAATTTATCTGCAGAGCCCATGGAGCCGGATACGTCTATAAGAAACACAAGGTTGTTTTTCGCCGCCGTTTCAAGCTTTTTTGCCTGAAGGCCGAGAATCAAAAGCTTTGCCTCTTCGTTCCAAGGGCAGGGGGCTATTTGCATTGCGGTAGAGAACAACTCACCGTCGGCAGGGTTTTTGTAGCCGTAATCAAAGTAGTTTATCATTTCCTCGGTGCGTATGCTGCCTCCTGCCGTTGCTTTAAGCTCCTTAAAGGAGTAGCCCTGTTCCACAAGCTTGCGGAAATAGGCGAAGGAGGCGGTGTCCACGTCTGCGGCAAAGGTGGAAACGTTTTCCTCCGCGGTGTTTACAAACTTGTTTTCCATAAACTTGCCGTAGTGAGGGTCGGTAGGGTCAATGTGACCGTCTCCCGTGGGGTCTTCCTCCAAAATGCCGTCGGGGGTCTCACCGGGGGCAAGGGCTTCGTTTTTATCCCACACCCCTTCTTGCCACATATCGCCGCCTTCTGCACCGCAGGACACAAGGGACAAAAGAACGATAAGTGTAAGCAACAATGATATAATACGTTTTTTCATGATATTTCTCCTTTCGCATTACGCATCGGATGCTATCAAATCTATCACCATGTCCGAACAAAAGTATTCAGGGTACACCTCAGGCTCGTAGTCAAACAACTCGCCATAGCCCACGTTGCCCGGGTTTTCCTTAAGATAGGGGCTGATCACGGTGCCGTCACCGAAGGATATCCAAAGCTTAACCATGTGGTCGGCTTCAGGGTCTACCGCTGTTTCCGAGGCGGCGGTAAGGCTTTTAAGAGTAGAAACGTCGTCATCGTTTACCTTAACCGCGTAATATCCTTCCGTGTCCTTCTCCTGCCAGATTATCTGCGCGCCACTGAAAAGGTCGATATCCTCACTGCGGATCGCTGTCATTCCGTCCCTTGCAGTGTCCAAGGCGTGCTGCAGACTAAGGTGTGATCTCCCTTCCTCGGGCAGTGCCATGTAGCCGTAGATACGGGACAGCATACTGCCGCCGAAAACACTAAGGACGACAAGTAAAACTGCCGCCGCAGAGGCAAGACCGTAGGCAAAGGGCTTTCTTTGCCATGGACGCTTTTTTACCGCCGCAGGCTCCATAGCCTCCGCCACAAAGCGGTCGTCCACGGTGCCTATGGCAATGAAAAGGAGTTCTGCCTTTTTTAACTTTTCCGTCATATAAGCCCCTCCTTTTCAAGAAAATCGTGCAGAGACAGACGTATGCGGTGAAGGGTGGTCTTTACCCTTCCTTCCCCCGCCCCAAGGCTTGCCGCTATATCGCTTACCGAGTCGGAATAGAAATAACGCCTTAGAAACATATAGCGCTTTTCCTTATCCAGCCCCTCTATAAAGCGGTTAAGGGCGGCGGTAAGCATGCCGTTTTCAAACTGCTTTTCCACGTCCATGCTTGAGGGGATACAGTCCGTAAGTTCTGCCACCGGCCCCTCAGCCCCGCCTCTTTTTTCGGCGTGAGCAAGGCGGTAACGGCTTACGGAAAGACGGCGCACTATCTTGGCAAGAAAGGCGCCAAGGTAGGTTGGCCTCTCCGTCGGCATACTGTTCCATGCGGCAAGGTAGGTGTCGTTAACGCATTCCTCCGCGTCCTCGCGGCTTGACACAAGGGAAAAGGAGATGCCCGTAAGGGTTCTGCCGTACTTGGTTTTCGTTTGTTCGATGGCGCTTTCGGAACGCGCCCAGTAAAGGTCTACTATTTGATAGTCTTCCATGGTAAGCCTCCTGTTTTTCAGGCTTCTACTATATATGTCGCAAGCAAAAGGAAAAGGTTACAAAAAATATAAAAATAATTTCAGCGGGGCGCAAAAATACCCCGCTGAACTTTTGTTACTGTTGTTTTGTAAGCTTTACGGTCTTGGACCTTACGGTAACGGTAAGGGTGTCTCCCTTTACCTCGCAGGGGGCGCCTTCCACAAAGATGCGTGTTTCACCCACCTCGTCAATGGTAACGGTAAGGCATCCGTCCTTTTTCTCCCATTTTCCAAGATAACTGCGGCCGTCCATCTTGTATCCGCAAACGCCGTCCTCCTCAAAGGTTATCTCTATATCAGAGCCGTCCCACATGCCCGTCCAGGTACCCACTATGGGGTCTGCCCCGCAGGAGACCAGCAAAAGACTAAAGGCACATATAACGAGTATACAAGCAGTAAATCTTCTCACACCAAGCCCCTCCTTATTTCTTTCTTGTAAACACTGCGGCAGTGCCGTTTGACTTGACGGTAAGTTTTCCATCCTCTACGGAAAACTCTGCCCCGTCAAAAAACTTATGGGCGGTACCCGAAAGTTCAGTAGTAACGGTAAGGTATTTTTCTTCGGCAACAGTCCATTTAGTGTCAACGCTTACGCCGTCTATGGCTACGCTGCCCGTACCGTCCTTGTTAAAGGTAAGAACGCCCCTATGACCGTCCTCCTCGCCCTCCCAAACGCCAACGATGCTCTCGCCGCCGCAGGCGGTAAGGGTGCATAGGGCAAATACTAAAACCAACAAAGCGGATATAATTCTTTTCATGCTTTTCCTCCCAAGGATTTGTATAAGCATTATACCATTTAAGGAGAATGATGTCAACCGTTAGCCCTTTGTATCAGGATTGGTTTTCAGGTCAATAATAAAAAAAGGAATCACTGAATAAAAATGAAGAAAGCCCCAAAGGCAAAATACCTTTAGGGCTTTTGGTGACCCGTAGGGGAGTCGAACCCCTGCCTTCGCCGTGAGAGGGCGACGTCTTGACCACTTGACTAACAGGCCGTGCTTTAGATAATAGCACAAAGCCTGCGCTTTGTCAAGCCCCAAAAGACAAAAAATACTGTTAGTAAAGGAGTTTTTTGTATGCAAAAGCCCTCTGCCGAGGAAAAAAGAAGCTTTATTATCAACGTGGCTTATTACGGTATTATTATTTCCGCTGTTGTGCTTGGCGCTCTTTTGTTCTTTCGCTATCTTTTGCCCGTTTTGTACCCGTTTTTCATCGCCTACGCCCTTGCGCTGGTTTTGCACCCTGTAACCGTTTTCCTAAACAAACGCCTTGGGTTCCCCAAGACATTGTCGGCGTTATTTACCGTTATCGGGTCGGTGGCTGCGGTATTTGCTCTTTTCTATCTGCTGGTAGACAGGGCGGCTGAGGAGATAGGTCACCTCAGCGAAAGACTGTCCTCGCTTACCGCCGAGGATCTGTCCCCGCTTAAGGACCGGCTTGACGGTTTCCTTCGTTCTCTTCCCTTTGTTGAGGACACAGAAATAATATGGCAACGGATAGGAGAGAGGGTTGAGGGCTTTATAACCGGAGGGCTGCCGGATATATCAAGCGCTGTCTCCATGCTTATGGGGCTGTTTACGGGGGTTTTGGATTTTACCCTTGTGTTTATTATAACGGTGGTTTCCTGCTACTATCTGACCGTGGACAGAGCAAAGATAAGCGGCGTCTTTTATAAAATCCTGCCCGATAAAGTAGGAAAGCATCTACGCACGGCAAGGACGGAGACCTTTGGTGCCATAGGTAAATACCTTAAGGCCTACGGGCTGATTATCCTTATCACCTTTACCGAACTGTTGGTTGCATTTACAGTGCTTCGGGTTGACTACGCGCTGCTTTTAGCTGCGGCGGTATCCCTTATAGATATTCTGCCCGTTTTAGGCACGGGAACGGTTCTTATTCCATGGGCGCTTTTTTGCCTTTTTGTTACACGCAACATGTACCTTGGGGTAGGGCTTCTGATAGCCTACGTGGTGATAACGGTAATAAGGCAAATAATAGAGCCGAGGATAGTTGGCGGTTATATAGGGCTTCACCCCCTTGCAACCATGGTTGCCATGTTCGCCGGCCTTAGGTTTTTCGGTGTGGTGGGGATGCTTATATTACCCTTTTTGGTACTGACAGGAAAGAATTTGTACGGCAAGATATCGGGAGCAAAAGATTCAGAGTAAGAGAAACGAGTCATTTTTTCTATCACAAAAGGGCTGTAAAAACCTTCGTTTTTACAGCCCCATTTGTCTTTAATATGCGGTTTTAGAATACAAGAGCCGCTTCAATATAAGCCTTAAGCTCGCCTATAGGCATTCTTACCTGCTGCATAGTGTCACGGTCACGCACGGTTACGCAGCCGTCCTCCTCAGACTCAAAGTCGTAGGTGATGCAGAAGGGAGTGCCGATCTCGTCTTCTCTTCTGTAACGCTTGCCGATAGAGCCTGTGTCGTCAAAATCAACGGGGAAACTCTTAGCAAGGTCATTATATATCTCTGCCGCTTTATCGGAAAGCTTCTTGGAGAGAGGAAGAACAGCAGCCTTAAAGGGCGCTATAGCAGGATGCAGGTGCATAACGGTTCTTACATCGGGCTTTTCGGGAGTGCCGATATCCTCCTCGTCGTAGGACTCAACAAGGAAAGCAAGCATTACGCGGTCTGCACCGAGGGAAGGCTCGATAACGTAAGGAATATACTTTTCGTTTGTTTCAGGGTCAAAGTATTCAAGACTTTCACCGCTGTGCTCAGTGTGCTGCTTAAGGTCGTAGTCGGTACGGTCTGCAATGCCCCAAAGGTCGCCCCAGCCGAAGGGGAAGAGATACTCAAAGTCGGTAGTAGCCTTGGAGTAGAAGCAAAGCTCCTCAGGATCGTGGTCACGAAGCTTAAGGTTGTCCTTATCCATGCCGAGGCTGTAAAGGAAGTTAGCGCAATAATCCTTCCAGAAAGCAAACCACTCAAGGTCGGTGCCGGGCTTGCAGAAGAATTCCATCTCCATCTGCTCAAACTCACGGATACGGAAGATGAAGTTACCGGGAGTGATCTCGTTACGGAAGGACTTACCTACCTGACAAACGCCGAAGGGAAGCTTCTTTCTGGTGGTGCGCTGAATGTTCTTGAAGTTTACGAAAATACCCTGTGCAGTTTCGGGACGGAGATATATCTCTGCCGCACTGTCCTCGGTAACGCCCTGGAAGGTCTTAAACATAAGGTTAAACTTCTTTATATCGGTAAAGTCTGCCTTACCGCAATGAGGGCAGGTGATACCCTTTTCCTTGATAAATGCCGCCATATCGTCAAAGCTCATAGCGCCGGGATTTACGTCCTCGCCGGTCTCTGCTACGTATTCCTCAATAAGCTTGTCTGCGCGGTGTCTCATCTTACAGCCACGGCAGTCCATAAGAGGGTCGGAGAAGCCGCCAACGTGGCCGGAAGCAACCCAAACCTTGGGGTTCATAAGGATAGCACTGTCAAGACCTACGTTCTCGGGTCTTTCCTGAACGAACTTCTGCCACCAAGCCCTTTTAAGATTGTTCTTCATCTCTACGCCGAGAGGGCCGAAGTCCCATGCGTTTGCAAGACCGCCGTAGATCTCACTGCCGCTGTATACAAAACCGCGGTTTTTGCAATGGGCAACGATTTTTTCCATTGTTTTTTCGGTGTTTTTCATGTTCCTTTACCTCTTTATATATTATTTATTCAAACTCGGTCTTAATGGTGCGCGCAAACAGCCCGTCCAAGGTCTCCTTGGGGTCTGCGCCGCCGTGTACTATATCGTAAACTGCCGTACATATAGGAAGCTCTACGCCAAGCTCTGCCTTTAAGTTCATCAGCGCCTTTACGGTGTATGCACCCTCTGCAAGCAGGGTGTAGCTTTCGCCCCTTGCAAACGCTTCTCCAAAGTGGCGGTTATGGCTGAACTTAGAGAAAACAGTTGCCTCATAGTCCCCAAGATGGCAAAGACCGTAGGCAGAAAGGGCCTTGCCCCCCATAGCCTCGATAAGCCTTGCTATCTCTCTGGTGCCTCTCGCCATGAGAGCGCCCTTAAGCGAGGGCAGTCCCAAGCCGTCAAGAAGCCCTGCGGCAATACCTATAACGTTCTTCGTTGCCGCACCAACCTCGTTGCCCACAAGGTCGTCACCGTAGTAAAAACGGATAAGGTCACCGGTAAAACTGTCAACAAGCAGTTTTCTGTATTCGGAGTCGGCGCTGTCTATTACCATGCAGTTAGGCTTGCCGTCGGCAAACTCCTGCGGGTGGCCGGGGCCAACCCAAACGGCGCATCTGTTATCGGGCAGTACGTCAGAGACCACCTCTGTAAGCCTTTTTCCCGTTTCTATTTCCAGCCCCTTCATGCAAAGGATGATACCCTTCCCCTGCATTTCCTCCTTTATCTCACCAAGAAGACCGCGAAGGTTTTGGGAGGGGACGGAGAACACAACTATCTCCGCATCCTTTATAGCCGCCTTAAGGTCAAAAACAAACTCAACCCTGTCCGGCATGGTGATGGTGCCGTTACATCTTTCCTCGGCAAACTGTAATGCCGCGCTGTCATCGGGCCTTGCGCCTATTTTAACCTCGTTGCCGATACGGTCAAGATAGTAGGCGATAAATGAGCCCCATCTGCCACAGCCTATTACTGTAATCTTCATAAATGTATAACCGTCCTTTCGGATGTCATTTGCTTAACTTGGATATACCGCGCTGAGCCATAACCAGCTTATAATACCTGCCGCCTTTTTTCATAAGCTCCTCGTGGCTGCCCATCTCCTCTACCCTGCCCTTTTCAAGCACCACAAGCCGTGTAGCGTTTCTGAGTGTAGAAAGTCTGTGAGCGATGGCTATGGTTGTACGGTCCTTTGTGAATCTTGCCACTGCGTCCTGTATCTGCTTTTCCGTTTCCGTGTCAAGAGCGCTGGTTGCCTCGTCCAGTATAAGTATTTTGGGGTTACGAAGCACGGCGCGGGCTATCTGCACACGCTGTCTTTCGCCGCCGGAAAGGCTTTGCCCCTTTTCGCTTACCACCGAGTCGTAGCCGTCGGGCAGGTTCATAATAAAGTCGTGGGCTCCGCCGGACTTTGCCGCGCGGATTATGCCGTCGGCATCCGCATCGGGGGTGCCGTAGGCTATGTTTGCGCCTATGGTGCCCTTAAACAGAAAGCTTTCCTGAAGCACCACGCCTATTTGGGAACGCAAGCAGCCTTGAGAATAGTTGCCGATGGGTATGCCGTCTATCTTCAAAACGCCCTCGTCCAAGTCGTAAAGACGCATTACAAGGTTTATAAGGGTGGATTTACCAACGCCGCTTCTGCCGACGATGCCTATCATCTCGCCCTTGTTTATATCTATATTTATGTCCTTAAGCACGTATTCAAGGCTGTTGTAGCCAAAGAAGGCGCCCTCAAAGCTGATGTTGCCCTGGATTTCCCTCTCCACGGGCTTTTCCGCATCCTTAACCTCCGGCTCCTCGTCTATTATTTCAAAGACCTTAGCCATAGACGTTGCGGTACGTGTAAGCCTACGGGGAACCATGGACATCCAACGGATGGGCTCGTAAACCATGGCGGCATAGGAGACAAGCTGTCCCACACTACCCACGGTAAGGCTGCCCTCTATTACCATTGTGCCGGATATAACGAGAACTGCGTATTCACCCACACGCATAAGAAAATCCACCGTTGGCATAAGAAGACACCAGATAAGCTCGTTACGGAAGGCGATATCCGCCTCCTTCTTAACCGCCTTATCAAAGCGGCGGAGCTCCTCCTTCTCCATACCGAAGACCTTTACCACGCGTATGCCCGAAAACACGTCGTGAAGCACCGTGTTTACTGCCGAGTTTGCCCGCCACTGCTGACGGTACAGCCTATGGGTGTAGCGTCTTACCATGCGGAAGGTAACCAAAAGCAACGGCACGGGAACAAGTATGAACAAAGCCAGCCGCGCATCCATTGTAAACAATATGGTAAGGGTGGTTATAAGCAGTATACCGTACTGAAAAAGCTCCGGCACAAGGCTAGTCAAAAAGTCCTTAAGCACCTGAGTATCCGAGGTAACGCGGGTAATAAGCTCGCCTGCGGTACGGCGGTGAACGTCCCCAAGGGACATTTTATTGACAGCGGCAAACACAAGGCTTCGCAGTTTTACCGCCACCTTGTTGCCCACCTTTATCATTATAACGCTTCGGATAAGCCTTGCAACCACCACCGCCAAAGCGGTAAGCACCATAAGCCCCACAATAGTGTAAAAGCCGCCGCTTATCTCTGAAAAGGGTTTGCCTGAATTAATGTAGCCATCTACTAGCTTTTTTTGAAGCAATGGCGACAAAAGCCTTAGACCGCTGTTTGCAAAATACAAAAATATCGCTATGGTTATAGGGAAAACGTAAGGCTTTACGTACTTTAAAAGCCTGCCGTACAGACTTTTTTTATCCGCACAAAGGTCGCACCTGCTGCTGCCCGGACGGTAAGGCTTACCGCATTTGGGACAGGCAATCTCCTTTTCCGCATCGCCCACCTCAAAATGGCGGTTTTCGTTTATGGCTGCGGCTCGTTTAACAAAACGGCGCAGGTTTTCCCCGTTGGTCATGTTACTTCGGCAAAGCTCCGCCCTTTCCCCCTCAGCACCGTACTCCACGGCGATACAACCGACGTACTGAACGGTCTTTATGTCCGTAAGGCTTTTTACGGGCATACTTCTGCCGCCCTTTTCTCCGTCATACATATACACCGTATCCATGGTAAGTGCAAGGATACCAAAGACGGGGTCGTTTTCAAAATTTAAATTGTACTCCGATATCGCCACCGGCTTCTCGCCCTCGGGAAGAAGCGCCTTAAGACGTTCCCTTGCTTCAAGCCTTTCAGGGGATACCAGATGCTTTTTGTTTCTTTTTGAAAAGGGTCTTGCCATTTAC
>JAFQKR010000095.1 GCA_017396825.1 Clostridia bacterium | reverse complement strand
TTCGTCAATAAACAAGCCTTTCTGTTCAATGCTACTTGTTTCATCGGTGCCACCGTCATCAAGCGTAACATCCTCAGAGGTAATACCGCTTTCCGCAGGCAATTGTTTTTTCGGGTTGTCTTCACCGCAAGACATAAAAACCAAGGAAACGATTAACAATAATGCTGTAAATAAAATAACGTTTCTTTTCATAGTTTCTCCTTCTCAAGACACACTATACCATTCATTAAGATAAACAGGCTCGTTGTCTTGTTTTGCCATTTCTTCAAAAACGAGTGTTACCCGAATTCCATAATCTTCCCCTCCTTTCAAAGATTGAATCTGTTCTTTAGTTAAAAACGCTATGCGATACACCTCCTCAGACATAAGTTTGTTAGTTGCGGAGTTGAAAACATATACGGTTTTGTCATAAAACTCTATATTAAGACTTTCCAAATACTCATACATCTTAGGAGTGAGTTTTTCGCTTATAGTTCTGTAAAACTTTTCGATTTTTTTGTATTTCTCAATAGGGTCCACTGGAATTCCTAACGATTCTTTCTCCGCATATTCTTTTCGTATGCGTTCCGTTTCTTCTATATACTCAGGAGATTCATAAAAGTCCGCCGCAAAACAAACTGCAAATAAAACATCGTCTTGCAGCTTCTCGATGTCTTTCTTCCCACCCTTCATAGTCGTCAAAGCTACCTCTCCGAGATTAACAACGACAACAGAAGTCGTTTCAAAAGACGTAAACTTTCCACAGGAAACGATAGGCATATCTTTTCTCGTCGCCTCGCTTTCTTCCGTTGATGTATGTTCGGCGGAAGGGATGCTTGTGTTTTCGCTATCGTTATTTAGGACTAAGCTATTGTCGGGATCTATTTGTTTTTTGTTTCCTCCTGTAACGCTCCCTATAACCAACGCTGTTGCAACTACAAGTGCAACTATCGCCAAGGATGCTACTGCAAGACGGGGAAAAGCTCTTCTTTTTTCAATAACCGGAGCTTCTTTTTTAACTAACGCTTCGGGGGGAAGCATTTTTTCCATAGCAGGCAAAGCCAACTGGTCCAGTCTCATAAATCGTTTTTTTATCGTTCGTTTATTCATCGTTAACACCTCAAAGTAGTTTTTTTAGTTTATTAATGGCGCGGCGATACTTTTTCTGCGCCGCAGCAGGACTTATGCCCAGCATATTACTTATATCCTTGTGAGACAAACCTCCGTAAATATGTAATAGAACCGCCTGTTTTTCATCATCCTTAAGGGCGTTAAGGATGTCCGTCAGCTCAAGCCTTGCAAGCTCGGGGTCGGTACAGGGTAGTTCAGTCAGCTCTGTATTTGGGCAACGCTTTCTTAATATGTCAATAGCGCAGTTACGGGCAATGGAAAGTACCCAGGCCTTGGGACTTCCTTTTTTGTAGTCAGGGGCAAATTTAACTACTTTTAACATGGTGTCCTGCAGGACATCTTCTGCATCCTCCCTGTTGCCCAAAAGGGAAAACGCCAAGGAGAAAACAAGACGGGCAGTATTATCATAGACAACGGAAAGAGCGGCCGTCTCTCCCTCCGCCAATCGCTTTAGAGCTCTGTTGCAATCGTAGTCAGAGAAAATATTAGCCATAATCTTATTCCTCCTTTCACATAATATAACGATAAATAAGCGTCAAAACGGACAAATAAATTTTATAAAATTGGATTTTTTTACAAAAAAGCTGTGTTTGCCTATCTTCCTCTCAATATAACATAAAAACATTTCGTTTACAACGACAAAAAAGAAGGCAGTGTCGCACCTCTCTTAATTTCGTTTTTTACTATTCGATAATTAAAGAAACATCTTCACATCAATAATCAGGGTAATTCCATGCCGTTGTATCATAGCATCTGATTGATGCTTCCATTTCGTATGGAGCAGGTCCTGTATAAGAAAGATTTTTGTCGTTAAACCGTATCTCCGTATGCGAATACGTGCCACCAGCACTCAAGAAGAAACGAAAAAATTCCCTGCAAAAAATACAATGCGGGTAAAAAGATGCAAAAACCTTTTTGTGATTATCGAGCGGTAGCAAAACGGAAGAACGGCATATTTAGGCGTATATGACGATGGTTTTAGGTTGATTAACTTGACAAGTTGTATGCAATAATATATAATTAAGGCAATAAATCAAAAGGAGTTGATCATTATGTCTGCAACTGTATATACCGCAAACAGATTACAAACAAAACTTAATACTGATAGGAGATATAATGATCAAACTACAAGGAAAAAGAAATTCAGCAATCGTCTTTGCCGATAAACTTGACAAGCCTACCAAAACACAGATATCCTCGCTGTTGCGAGAAGAAGCCTACTCCGACAGCAAGATACGCATAATGCCCGATACTCATTCGGGGAAACACGTTGCAGTCGGAACAACGATGACCATATCAAAGAGAATTGCACCTGCCCTTGTGGGTGTTGATATCGGCTGCGGTATGGAGGTTGTGTTTTTGGCTGAAAAAGAGCTTGATTTTGAAAGGCTTGACAGCGTAATACGTTCTCACGTTCCCGTCAGCACGAAGATACACGACACGCCTATTAAATCCTTTGACCTCGATCATCTGCTTTGCAAAGACAACGTGGATCAGGAAAGAGCGCTTCGCAGTCTTGGAACTCTTGGTGGAGGGAATCACTTTATCGAGGTGGATAGGACGGAAAGCGGAGGGCTGGCGCTTGTTATCCATTCAGGGTCAAGACAGTTGGGAAGTGACGTTGCCACCTACTATCAAGATCAAGCGTACCGTTATCAATGCAAAAAGCAACGCAAACGCACAAGGCAAAGCTATTACGATGCAAAAGAGGCAGACACGTACTGCTTTTCTAAATCCGAAAAGGGCGCCCTTAAGGTGAAACGGGAAGAGGCTATTCTTGAAGGCCCACTTTTGGACGCTTACCTCCACGACTTGGCTGTTGTGACGGCTTTTGCCGATTTGAACAGAAGAACTATCGCTGATCTGATATGTAAGAACATGGGGCTTACCGTAACGGACAGGTTTTCGTGTGTTCACAACTACATTGACACGGAGTATATGATACTTCGCAAAGGTGCCATCTCTGCCCGTTTGGGTGAAAGGGTGATAATACCGCTTAATATGAGAGATGGGGCAGTGCTCGGGGTGGGTAAAGGAAATCCCGAGTGGAATTTTTCCGCTCCTCACGGTGCGGGACGTGCGTGCAGCAGAACAGAAGCGAAGTACGCTTTTACCGTCGAGGATTTTAGGCGCCAAATGGAAGGAATATTCACGACAACGGCGAACGAAGGCTCCATCGACGAATGCCCGATGGCATACAAATCCCCTAGGCGGATACTGGATTTTATAGACGAAACAGTCTCAGACATTGAGATCGTAAGACCGATATACAATTTTAAGTCTTGCTGATTATTTTCAAAAGGTCATCGGTTCTCCGATGACCTTTTTAGCCCACATATTTTTCGGCACATCTACACAAAACGTTTGACACACGGGGGTGACGTAATGGAGAATAGTATGAATAACATTATAGAAATAACAGATTTTCAAGCTGCCGAGCTGGATGTATATGCGCGGTTGACCGAGGTTCAGCTTTTGAATAACGAATTTCCCGAAAAAGGCTTGTTTATAGCAGAAAGCCCCAAGGTTATAGGGCGCGCTCTTGACGCCGGATACGAACCTGTTTCCTGCCTTATAGAGAAAAAACACATTGAGGGCGAAGGAAAGCATATTCTTTCCCGAATAGTAGGTGTTCCTGTTTTTGCAGCAGAATTTGATATTCTCACAAGGCTCACCGGATTCAAGCTTACGAGAGGTATGCTTTGTGCCATGAAACGGAAAAAGCTGCCCACTGTCAGCGAAATCTGCAAAAACAAAAGCAGAATAGTTATACTGGATAAAGTTATGAACCCGACCAACGTAGGTGCCATAATCCGCTCAGCGGCGGCCCTTGGAATGGATGCAGTGCTCCTCACCCCCGGTTGTTCAGATCCTTTGTATAGGCGTGCCGCGAGAGTCAGTATGGGCACCGTGTTTCAGATCGAATGGACGTTTTTAGAAAGCGATAGCCTTGATGAAATAAAATCTCTTGGCTTCAAAACCGTAGCTATGGCACTTAAGGACAATACCCTTGCCATAGGCGACCCAAGGCTGACAGCCGAAAAACGCCTTGCTATCATAATGGGAACAGAGGGCGACGGGCTTTCCGATAAAACTATAGCCGATTGCGATTATACCGCAAAAATACCAATGTATCATGGCGTTGACTCACTAAACGTTGCCGCCGCCTCCGCAGTGGCATTCTATCAGCTTGGTAATAAACCAAGCGATATCTAAATCCCATTCCTTTTGCGTACAACATATTCTATCCGGCGACGATGGTCGTTTTCACTTTAAATAAGAATATCACTAAAACTGCTACACTGTAAAAAAGAAAAATCCAAATTTTACGCTTTTTATAAGGAATATGCCCCTGATTAGTCGTATAATAAGTGGAAGAGGTCGAAGTGACCTTAAAATATAGGAGGAGCCCCTATGGATAACGGCGCAAGTAGCTACCGCCGTTTCCTTGATGGTGATGACAGCGCCTTTGATGACATTATGAAAGAGCTGTTTCACAGTCTTGTTTTCTTCATTAACCGTTACGTGCACGACGTACACGCCGCCGAGGATATTGCGATAGACGCCTTTTCGGATCTTATTGTGCATAAGCATCGGTACAATTTCAAGGTAACGCTTAAAACCTATCTTTTTATGGTAGGAAGAAGCCGTGCGCTGGATTATCTCAAGGGCCGCAAGGTCATTGATACCGTCAGCCTTTCAGACATACAAGACTTGTCCGATGATAAAAAGGCTTTGGAAGAAATTGTATTGGCAGATGAACGAAAGCGCGCAGTTAACGCTGCTGTCGGAAAGCTTCCGAGGGATATGTGCATGGCGGTTCATTTGGTGTATTTTGAAGGAATGACCTATGATGAGGCCGCAAAGGTTATGAAGAAAAACCGCAAGCAGGTGGACAATCTTTTGTATAGGGCAAAAAAGGAACTTCACATCATTCTTGGAAAGGATGGTGAGCAGTTATTATGAGAGAATTAAATGAATGCAAGGCAGAAATATTACGCCGCAGTGAAAACAGAATAAAAGAACGCAGAAGAAAGCGTATCAGAGTTCTTGCTTTGTGCATCCCGCTTTGCATGGCTTTAACGGTGTTGACGGTGGTTTTACTGCCCGCCAACTCCCCCGCATGGTATGGCAACACTCTTGGCGGTGTTATCTCTACCGATGGGGATCACGAGCTTGTTGACTGTAGTTTAGATGTCGGTGATAACGGTTACCTTGACGGCTTTTCCTTTTCCCTCACGTGGGGCTGTTACGGCATCAGTTCCTACGACAGCGCAAGCGGCAAACTGGTTAAAACCACGGACGCAAGCGTACCCGAGGATTACGTTACCTATTGTAACCTTGATACGGGGGATATGAAAAGGATACGTGAACTTTTGCTGTGGCTTGACGTAAGTGATTATCCCGATAATTATGATCCTCAAAATAACGGTCTTGCATCAGAACCCTCTATGACTTTGGTGCTTACCGTAAAAACGGCTGATACCGAAAGGACCGTAAAAGCGGAAAACATTGCTTTAAGCTATGAGGCTGATAACCCCAAAGGACAAAGATTTTTAAACGTTTGTAAGGAGATAATAGATATCATTACTGACACGGAGGAATGGAAAGCCCTTCCCGATTATGAGTTTTTCTACGATTGAGAGGAGGAACGACTATGAAAAGGACAAACTTAGGCTTGGTGCTTATCAGTTTGCTTTTGATTTTGGCGTTGGCTGTAAATCTTACGGGCTGCACAAAGGCATCGGCAACAAATCTTATGGATGGTATTACCCCAAATAAACCGGATCTAAGAGTTGAACTAAACTCTCAAGGCCCAAACGTCAGCGATTTTGCAGTGCGCTTGTTTAAAGCCTGCGAGAATAATGGAGAGAACACGTTAATATCTCCCTTGTCCGTGCTGTATGCCTTGGCAATGACGGCAAACGGTGCAGTTGGTGAAACCTTGTCTCAAATGGAAACGGTTTTGGGTATGACCGTAGATGAATATAACGCTTATCTTTACACCTATATGAATTTTTTGCCTGACGGCGATAAAAACAAATTAAAACTTGCAAACTCTATTTGGTTTAACGATGACGATAGTTTTACGGTTAAGCAGGATTTTTTGCAAACCAATGCCGACTATTATGGGGCCGATATTTATAAATCGACCTTTAATGATCAAACCTGCAAGGAGATCAACGGTTGGGTAAAAGAAAAGACAGACGGAATGATTACGGATGTTTTAAAAAATTTGTCGCCTGAAGCGGTTATGTGTCTTGTAAACGCCCTTGCCTTTGAGGCTGAGTGGGCAGAGGTATACGCTGAGCATCAGGTTGAAAAGGACGAGTTTATCAAGGAGGACGGAACAAAACAGCATGCCGAATTTATGCACGGCACCGAAAGAGCATATCTTGAAGACGAAAAGTCAACGGGCTTTATCAAAAAATACAAGGGAGGTAAATACGCCTTCGTTGCAATGCTCCCCAAGGATGGGATAAGTGTGTCGGAGTATATAGCCTCTCTTGATGGTAAAGCGCTTAACGTCTTGCTTTCTAACCCGCAGGATTGTACCATCCATACCTCAATTCCAAAGTTTGAAACGGGGTATGACGTGGAAATGAGAGACGTTTTGAAGGATATGGGGATGGACAAAGCCTTTGACTCCATAGAAGCAGAGTTTGAAGGGCTGGGTACCTCCGCCGCAGGTAATATTTTTATAAGCAGCGTTCTTCACAAAACCTATATCTCCGTTGGAGAGCAGGGAACGAAAGCCGGGGCGGCAACGGCTGTTATAATGGATTTAGGTTGTGTTGAAACTCCTCAGGATACCAAGGAGGTTTATCTTGACAGACCCTTTGTATATATGCTCGTGGATTGCGAGAATAATATTCCATTCTTTATCGGAACTATGATGGATATCGAAAAATAGAAGGATTTAATTTAAAGAAACGTCCATTGCTTGCAAAAGCCATGGACGTTTTTTGTTTCCCGTATTTACTAAAGGGGTTTTTTGTGTTAAAATGAAACAAATTGATTGCCGAAGGGAAGCGTTAATATGAAAAAGTCTGAAATGAAAGAGATTGTACGCACGGCGGTATCAAAGGGAGGCTCCCGCAATTTTAATTTTTCTGCCTGAAAAATCCACGCCCTATGCTTCACTATTTGCTTGATAACGGGGTAGAGTAGGCTCGCAAGTGCCGCTTGACAAGGTCAAGCAGCATGTTCTTTACACAAAAACGGCGATGTGGTATAGTTTTCTCGATGAAAGGAGTGATCACCTTGACGGTAGGAGAAAAAATACAGTATTACAGAAAAAAGATTGGCTTTTCACAAGAGGAGCTTGGCAAGCAGCTGTTCGTAAGCAGGCAGACCGTAAGCCTGTGGGAGATGGACAAGACCATGCCTACCATAGATAATTTGCAAAGGCTGAGTGAGATATTTGAAACCTCCGTTGACGATATTTTAAGCAGTGAGGTGCCTTTGTTCGAAACCTGCCCTGCTGAAACGGAAAAGTATGTTTTTGATTATTCAAACGCTGACCTGAATGAGATCCTTTCGAAAAAGGCTTTTACCGATTCTATGAAAGTTGTCAGATTTTTTCTGTTTTGGACTATAGCGTTTTTGTTTATACCCAGAATCAACGGCAGTCAACCTCTTTTCGATATCGCCTTAGGCGTGCTTTTTATGGGGATGTTTACCCACGTAAGGAAGTATCTGCAAGAAAGAAAATTGGCTAGAATGCTGGTTGAGGCGCTCAGAACGAGTACGTATTATTACAGTGTTTATGAGGATCGCTTTATTGTAGACGTGGTTAAAAACAACGAAATAAGACGAAGCTATAAGGTGTGTTTTTCGGATGTTGAAAAGGTTTTGACAAATGATAAGTATATGACTATTCAACTTGCAACGGAAAGCTATACTATAAAAAAATCCATCTTAAAAGAAAACTCTGTTTTATATTCTCTTCAAGCGCAAGTAGCCAAAAGAAATGAACTTAAGCCGTTAAGCGGCGCTTTGACAACGTGGTCGCTTTTGCTTGCAGTGCTGTCTTGTGTGTCTGTTTTTTGCGGTTTAGCCGTTTCGGTTGCTTTGAAGGGCGGCGTTAAAAACGCATGGGGTATATTCTTGTTCTTGCTTGCTCCCGTAGCTTCTGCTGTTTACGGTTTTTATTTAAAGAAAAGACGCTATAAGTACAAGATGAACGTTATAGTGGGGGTGGTTATGGCAGCGCTTTGCATTTACGTTATCTTTACGCTAAACTTTTAATCAAAGTCAACTTAGCCAAAGCATTGTAATCCGAACATTTTGTATGAATATAAAGCATTAAAGCGCGAAGAATCGAGGATCTTTTCCTCGATTTTTTCTTCGACAAAAGTTGACTTTTTATAAAAATATGATAGAATAAAATTGATAACGTCAAAACGCTGTCAAAAACACTAATGAATGATAGGAGAATGAAAAATGGCAAACAAACTTGTTTACGGCATCAAGGACAAGCCGCGCTTCAGTCAGCTTATTGTTTTTGCGTTCCAACAGCTGTTGGCAATAATGGCGGCTACTATCGCAGTACCCGTACTCGTTGGTAACGGAATGTCAATTTCCGCGGCGTTATTCGGCGCCGGTGTGGGCACTATCGTTTATCAGCTTTTCACCAAATTCCGCAGCCCCGTATTTCTCGGCTCTTCCTTTGCTTTTATTCCTTCCATGAGCGCGGCCTTTGCGGGCGCCGTTTCCATGAGTTGCGGCTATCTCGGTCTTCTTGTGGGTGCTCTTCTTGCGGGCCTTGTGTACGTTATAATTGCCGCCGTTGTTAAGTTTGTAGGCGTTAATTGGATAAACAAGCTTATGCCTGCCGCGGTTATAGGGCCAACAGTGGCGCTTATCGGTCTCTCCTTGGCATCCTCCGCTATAAAAGACGTATTTTCTTACGGCCCTCAGAATGACCGCGGGGCTTTCATTATGTCAGGCTCTCTTTGGGTGTCCTTAGTTTGCGCTTTAGTAACTCTTTTGGTTGTTATACTTTGTTCAACCTACGGCAGTAAAAGGGTAAAGCTTATCCCCTTTATATTTGGTGTTCTTTCGGGGTATGCTACCGCTTTGATCTTTACCGGCATCGGTTATGCTGCAGACGTTGATGCTCTTAAAATAATTGACTTCGCTCCCTTTACCAGCCTCGTATCCGACGGTGTAAGTCTAAAAACCTTTGTTGCAGTTCCCGAGTTTACGTTTATAGAGGGATTTAAGGGTGTCAAGGACTTTGATTTAAGCTATCTTGCATCCATAGCGGTTGCTTATGTTCCCGTGGCTTTTGTTGTGTTTGCAGAGCATATTGCAGACCACAAAAATCTATCCAGCATTATTGACGCAAACCTCCTTGAGGACCCCGGCCTTCATCGTACTCTTCTCGGTGATGGCGTTGGTTCCTTTTTTGGCGCATTCTTCGGCGGTTGCCCAAACACTACTTACGGTGAATCCGTAGGCTGTGTTGCAATTACCAGAAACGCATCTGTTGCCACCATCACGACTACTGCAATTTTTGCTATACTTATCTCCTTTGTATCTCCTTTTATCGCGTTCCTTGATTCTATTCCCGGTTGTGTAATGGGCGGCGTTTGTATTACCCTTTACGGCTTTATTGCAGTTTCCGGTCTTAAGATGATTCAAAAGGTTAATTTAGACGATAATGCAAATCTCTTTACTGTTTCCGTTATTCTTATCTGCGGTATCGGTGGCATGGCAATGGCTATCGGCAAGGTTACCATTACTGCCATCGCTTGCGCTTTGATATTTGGTATCGTCGTTAACATTCTTCTAAACAAATTTAAAAAGCCCGGCGCCAACGAGTAAAAGGGGAGTGTAAGTATGAAAAATTACGAAAACGTAGTTATTTTTGACCATCCGCTTATCCGTCATAAAATTGCAATACTTCGTGATGAGCGCACCAGCATGAAGGAGTTCCGTGAATTGGTTGAGGAGATAACAACTCTTATGACCTACGAAAGCCTTAAGGACGGCGTGCTTACTACGGAAATTGAGGTTAAAACTCCTCTTGAAACCTGCAAGCAAAGGGTAGTATCTGATAACTCTATCGTTATTGTGCCCATTCTTCGTGCAGGCCTTGGTATGGTAAACGGCGTGCACGTGCTTTTCCCATCTGCTAAGGTTGGGCATATTGGTATGTATAGAAACGAAGAGACCCTGGTACCCGAGACCTATTATTGCAAACTGCCCGTTGGTATTGAGGACAAGCTTGTTGTGGTGGTTGACCCCATGCTTGCCACCGGTGGTAGCGCATGCGATGCCATTAAGCTATTAAAGGATAAGGGATGCAAGAACATCAAGTTTATGGCGATCATCGGTGCCCCTGAGGGCGTTTCCAAGGTTGCGGAGGCACATCCCGACGTTAACATCTACGTTTCCACCCTTGACAGATGCCTTAACGAAAACGGCTACATCCTTCCCGGCCTCGGCGACGCAGGCGACAGACTGTTCGGTACAAAATAAAGCCATAGGCATAGCGGCCTACGATAGCGAAGGTTTTCGTGAAAGTGCCCCGGAAATATAATAAAGCATAACAAAACTGCCTCTCGTTACACTACGAGAGGCAGTTTAGGTATATTGCCGCTATTAACAAAAGTTATTGAAAAAGCATTGATTATATGATAAAATGTGTGCATATTCAAAGAATCGGAGGAAGAGTAAATGCGAAAGTTAACTGTAAAGAGAAACAAAAGCTTTGTAGGTTGCTTAAATAAAGCAAAGATATACATAGAGGACAGTGCTTCAAAGGAACTGATTATTAATAACGTCCCTTGCAGAAAACTTGGTAATTTAAAAAACAATGAGGAAAAAACCTTTGATATCGGAAATGAAGAAGCAAAGGTGTTTGTGATTTTTGATAAAATCTCCAAGGATATTTACAACGATTGCTATCAACTTCCCGCAGGGGAAGCGGATATTTTCCTTTCTGGACAGAATAAATTTAACCTTGCAAACGGTAACTCCTTTGTATTTGACAACAACCCCACCGCGTTGCGTGGAGCGCAAAAGCAATCCAAAAAAGGGCTTGTGGCTTTCATAGTCAGCATTATAGTGGGCGCCGTTATTGGTTTTACAATTTCCTATTTTATGCACTCGGATCCAAAGGTGGAGCCCAAAACCTTTGATGATAACGGTATGAGCATAACCTTGACCAATGAGTTTTCAAAGGTTGAGGTGGAGGAACGTACTAACTGTTACGGGTCCGAAAAGGTTGCGGTGCTTGCGTTAAAAGAGGATTTTTCTCTCGTGGAGGGCTTCAGCGATTACACTCTTGAACAATACAGAGATCTTGTAGTTGAAAATAACAGCAGTCTTTCTTCCGTAGAGTTAAAGGAAACGGAAGGTCTCCTTGGCTTTGAATACGACTTTTATAACGCCGATGCCGATAAAACCCTTAGATATTTTTCTTACGTTTACAAGGCAGACGATGCCTTTTGGATGGTTCAGTTCGCAACTGAAACTAAGTATGTAGAAGAACTAAGCCCCAAAATCATCAAATGGGCAAAAAGCGTTACATTTGAGTGATTTCAGAAATACAAAAACAGCACCTATGTGAGGTGCTGTTTTTTGTATGCTTTATTTTGCTTTGTTCATGTCGTTTTTGCGGATCTCGACACGTCTTACCTTGCCGCTGATGGTCTTGGGAAGCTCGGCAACGAACTCAACTATTCTGGGGTATTTGTAAGGCGCAGTGTGGGTCTTAACGTACTCCTGAATCTCTTTCTTGAGCTCATCGGTGCCAACAGTACCCTTGGTAAGTACGATGGTAGCCTTAACTATCTGACCGCGAACCTCATCGGGAACGGGAGTGATAGCGCATTCCAAAACGTAAGGAAGCTCCATGATAACGCTTTCGATCTCGAAGGGCCCGATACGGTAACCGGAGGATTTGATAACGTCATCAATTCTGCCAACGTACCAAAGGTATCCGTCTTCATCCATGGTTGCCTGGTCACCGGTATGGTAATAGCCATCGTGCCATACCTCTTTGGTCTTTTCTTCGTCAAGGTAGTAGCCGATAAACAGACCGCAAGGAGCGCCGTCCTTGGTGCGGATGCAGATCTCGCCCGTGTCGCCCGTTTTGCACTCGTTGCCGTCAGGGTCCAAAATTACTACGTCGTAAAGAGGGCTGGGCTTGCCCATAGAGCCGATCTTGGGCTTAGAGCCAACAAAGTTAGCGATAGAAAGGGTGGTTTCTGTCTGACCAAAGCCTTCCATAATGGTAAGCCCCGTTGCCTTTTTAAACTGGTTGAACACTTCGGGGTTAAGAGCTTCGCCGGCTGTGGTTGCGTATTGGATAGAGGAAAGATCGTACTTAGACAAATCCTCTTTTATAAAGAATCTATACATTGTAGGCGGTGCACAGAAAGTGGTGATGTTATACTTTTTAAACAGGGGAAGTATATCGTCGGAATGGAAACGGTCAAAGTCGTATGTAAACGTTGCTGCCTCACACAGCCATTGGCCGTACAACTTGCCCCAAAGTGCCTTGCCCCAGCCCGTGTCGGAGATGGTAAAGTGCAGGCCGTTAGGATTAACGTTGTGCCAGTGCTTTGCGGTTGGGTAGTGCCCCAAAGCGTATTTATAGGAGTGGGTTGCGATACGGGGATAGCCGGTAGTACCGGAGGTGAACAGCATAAGCATGGGGTCGTTACCGCAGGGGGTGTTTTCGTTGCGATAGAAGTGGGTGCTGAAGCGCTCCATCTCAACGTTGTAGTTGTTCCATCCGTCTTTCTTGCCGCCGACAAGGATTTTTATCATATCAGGGAACTCTGCCGCTGCCTTTTCGGCTTCTGCGGAAACGTCTCCGTCGGCGGTACAAACGATGGCCTTAACCTTGGCTGCATTGTATCTGTATGTAAAATCGTGCTCTACAAGTTGGTTTGTTGCAGGGATGGCGATAGCACCGATTTTATGAAGGGCAAGCATACAGAACCAGAACTGATAGTGGCGCTTAAGCACCAGCATAACCGTGTCGCCCTTCTTAATACCGAGAGACTCAAAGTAGTTTGCGGTTTTTGCAGAATACTTTTTCATATCAAGGAAAGTGAATGCTCTTTCGGATTTGTCATTGCCTACCCACATCATTGCAAGCTTTTCGGGGTCTTTTTCTGCAATGGCGTCAACGCAGTCAAAAGCAAAGTTAAAGCTATCGTCGTTCATGAATGAGATGCCGTTAAAGACGCCGTTTTCATCATAAGAGGACTGAATAAATTTATCTGCAACAGTCTTTACGGTGTCTACGGAGGCAGTAGCCTTTGCGGCGATAAAGGGCGCTTCGGGATATTCTTCGCTGAAATGCCCGTCCTGAGGGTTAAGTACAACTGCATGGAACTCACAACCGCCTTCGCTAACCGCGATCATACCGTGGGGAATAATGCTGTTGTAGAAAATGGAATCACCTTCGTTAAGCACGTCAACGTGGTCGCCCACCTGAACCTTAAGAGAGCCCTTAACGATAACGTCAAACTCCTGTCCGTTGTGTGAGTTAAGCTTGATGGGCGCATTCTGCTCCTCTGCAAGATAAGGGAACTTAACCAAAAACGGTTCTGCCAGCTTATCCTTGAATTTAGGCGCAAGGTTGTTGTATACAACGCCTTGTTTTTTTATAATCTTAAGGCCTTCGCCCTTTCTCGTAATTGCAAAGGAGGTAAGAGTTGTGCTGGTACCTTCAAGTATGTCCACAACCTCAACGCCGCAGGCCTTGGCACACTTGTAAATAAAGGTAAAGCTAAAGTCTGTCTCACCCTGCTCAAGCAGTGTGTAGTCCTCTACGGAAACGCCCGTAAGTTTTGCGAGCTGTTCCGGGGTGTAACCTTTAGCCTCGCGAAGGCCCTTGATTCTCCCCGCAACCTCTTTCAAACTGAAATCCATAATTATTTGCTCCTTTCGTTCCGTTTTAAGCACGGAGGCATAATTTTACGGATTTGAATAAAACAAAAAGACTCATCCCAAAGCATATACTTTGAGACGAGTCGTTCAACCCGCGGTACCACTCAAATTGCGAAAATAATCTCGCCACTCTAGGCTCTAACAACCCCTTGCTTTAACGCAGCATTACGGAAGGAATCTACTCACTTACGCTTTCGGTCCTCCAACTCGGAAGTGATGGGTCATTGGAAAACTCTGTCATTGGCTCGCAGCAACCGCCAACTCTCTGGAGACTCGGTAATCCGACCGTCTTCGTCATAGTTGTTTGTGATATTCAAATTTCCTTGGGTGCATTATACTACCGCATATTTCATTTGTCAATACCTTTTTTTGAAAAAATACAAAAAATCCCCAAGAG
>JAFQKR010000094.1 GCA_017396825.1 Clostridia bacterium | reverse complement strand
TATTTTTATATTTTTTCGCTCAAAACGAACCTCGGCTCACAGTACTCAGTACAGCTTTCGCCTCGGTTCGTTTTGTCTGCACTCTTTCTCAGCAGTCTGCCAAGCTGATGACAAGGTTTGTCATCAGCTTGAGCCTCCGAGTTTTCGGAGGCTTCTCTCACTTATTGTTTTTCGGGATATACGTATACCCACGTGGTAAGAAAATCAGGGTTAACGACTACCTCGCCCGTTGAGCGAAGCTTATACTCACCGGCTCGCGCTCTTTTTATAGCGCTTAGGTCAGGAGGCAAGGCGAAGGTATTGCCATCGGCCCCTTCAAAACGAATATGAGTTTTGCTTGCCTCTACAATCGTGCCGTAAAACTGCTTTTGCTCTATAAGCTCCTCTTTACTGTTACAATAGCTCATGCCGACTAAAATAGTCTTCCCCACAAGCTCGTCGTAGGTTATCTCGCCTTCAGCCGCTTCACCTACGGCCTTACGGGTCTCGTACAGATACATTCCGTACTCCTTACACCTTTCCGGAATATCGAAAACAGTCTTCCCCGTTTCCTTTGATACGTACACCCAAGATTCACCGCCGTGCTCACCGTCAAAGGTTTCCCAAGCTGTAACAAGAGCAGGGACCTTTTTGATACCAAAGGACTTAAAAAAGGCCCTGTAACCCTCGGGGCTTTGGGTATACACGGTCATAACATTATATTTACCAAACAAAATTTCCTCGTGAGATTCATGGCCGCCTATGCCAAAGGTATTCATACCGTCTTTAACCAGCATATCGCCAATTTCATCCAGGATGTATTTTGCCATATCGCCGTTCATGCCATCTATAAAATACACGTCAACGTCATTAGGTACGTTGATAAGCATCTTAGATTCGGTAATGCCGCCATCCATCTCCTCGCAAGGTAGTTCAAGAATAAAAAACAAGGGCTCATTGTGGGAGTCTATAAATTCGCACATCATATCAAGAACCTTGGAAGCGTTAACGTTGGCGTATATCGCATTCTCCCTAACCTCATATTCTTCGCTAAGCCTCTTGGGAAAAGGAACACTACAACACTCTTTAAGTTCCAACATATAAACCCTCCTTATAACAACTTACTTTGATTATACCATTCCACAACCCGAACCGCAATAGAAAAAACAAAAAAGGAGACTCCGAAGAATCTCCTTTATTTGGTCTGAGTGGCGGGACTTGAACCCACGGCCTCTACCACCCCAAGGTAGCGCGCTACCAAACTGCGCCACACCCAGAAATCGCAGCTCGTTGACTGCGAGAGGTATTATACCACTTTATGCCAGTATTGTCAATACCTTTTTTGCTTTTATTTTGTATTTATTTTTTTAGTTAAGTTCTATGCCGCTACCAAGGGGATAAACCACCTTAGAGGGGTCAAATTTACCGTTTTCATCCATTTCGGGAAGGTCGATGGTAAGTTTGCCGCCGCAATGCGCCTTGCCGAGAACAACCTCAAACGCCGCGGGAATATTTACGCCGTAAGCGAGAGTGGAATGGATATCCTTAACAACGGCACCGGGCACGCCCTTAGCGCAGTAGCAGAGAAGCAAACCGTCCACATCACGGTAAAGCACTGCATCGTAAGGCATAAAGGCGCTGATAACAACAACCCTCTTACCTATGGACTTAGCATACTCGCAAACTGCCTTGGGGAACGCTATGTACCAATTGCTGTGAGCCATATTAGGCTCTGTTTCGGTAAGAAGAATAATGTTGTCAGCAGAAGCGATAGCCGCCTTTGCTTCATCGTCAAGCTCCTTCTTGTTAGCATAAACATAAGAGGTATAGTCTACGTCGCCAAGCTTGCCCTCCTCTTTAAGTCTGCCAAGAGTAAACTGAAATGCGTTTACCTTGTTAGCGTAGCCTGCGAAAAGAAGAGTCTTTTTACCTTCAGCGGTAATGGGAAGAACACCGTTATTGTTAAGAACGGTAACACCTTCTGCGGCAATAAGTCTTTCAGCGGCACGGTTTTCCTCGCAGCCAACGGCAGAAAGCGCCTTGCTTACTGCAGTATCAACGTCTACTGCGGGGGCGTCAAACAAACCAAGCTCCTTCTTAAGCGTGAGAACACGCATAACAGACTCGTCTATTCTGGACATGGGAATACGGCCATCCTCAACAGCATTAACTATGTTATCGATAAGAGCAACCAACTTAGGCTCGTCCTTAAGAGAACGAAGGGCGGTGCACATAAGAAGTATATCAACACCTGCGTTTATTGCAAGGATGTTTGCAAGTTCGGAGCCAACGTGGCTGGAAACACCCTGCATCTGCATAGAGTCAGTGATAAGAACGCCCTTAAAGCCAAGCTCGTCTCTAAGTATATCGGTAAGGAAACGTTTGGAAAGAGTTGCAGAAATGGGAATCTCCCTCTTATCCTGCTTAGACATAAGCATGGTAGGCTCGATGTTGGGGAACTGAATGTGACCGCACATTACCATCTTGCAGCCGTTGTCGATAGCATCCTTAAAGGGAACTATCTCAAAGTTCATAAGCTCATCATAGGTAACATCTATGCAAGGAAGACCTATATGAGAATCAACGCTGGCGTTACCGTGGCCGGGGAAATGCTTAACTGTAGCAGCAACACCTGCGTCCTGCAGACCCTTTGCCATAGCAGTACCGTACTTTGCGGTAAGATTTTGGTCAGAGGAGAAGGAACGAACATTGATAACGGGATTGTTGGGGTTGTTGTTAATATCCACCGAGGGAGCAAAATCAACATTGATACCAACAGCTGCCAGTTCCTTACCAGTGATAAGACCTGCAGTATACGCATGGTCAACGCTGTCGGTAGCGGCAACAGACATATTACCGGGAAGAGAACAGCCGTTGCTCATTCTTACAACTCTGCCGCCTTCCTGGTCTACGCCTATAAGCATAGGTATATCGTTTTCTATACAAGACTGAAATGCATGATTAAGACGGGTGATCTGTTCAACAGATTCAAAGTTTTCTGCAAAGAGTATAACGTTACCAAGTTTATTTCTTTGGATCATACCCTTTACTTCGTCGGACATAACGGTGTAGTCGGATTGCTTATCCTCGTCACTGTTCTGCCACTTTCTAAAGTCAAACATAAGCATTTGACCGATTTTTTCTCTAAGGCTTAATCTTTTAAGAATGTTTTCCATTTTATCCTCCAAATAAACCCTTTTAATTCATTATGATTCTAGCATAGAGGGTCTTTAAAGTCAATACTTACACAAACTTTTCCATGGTTATGCGCTGAGGAACAAAGCCCATAGCCTTGTAAAACTCCATAGCGCCTTCATTAAGGCACCAAACGTTAAGGGTCACGTTATAGCATCCGCTTTCCTTGGCCATGGCGATCACTGTGTTACAGAGAGCCGTACCTACATGCTTGCCGCGGCAGTTTTCATCAACGCAGATATCATCTATGTAAAGAGTCTTATTGTTAACGAGCACGTGATTATCTCCGCCCTCCTTAAACACGCAAAAGGCGTGCCCGCATATAGCGCCATTCTCGTCCTCTGCAACGTAGACGGGCGTATTGGGGGCTTTGATTATCTCTGTCAGTTCCTCCTCTGTATACTTAGAGCATCCACCCTTGAATATATCGGGTCTGCCCTTGTGATGCACCTCTGCAACTTGATAAAGAAGTGACATTATTCCCTTTACGTCTTCCACGTTTGCTTTTCTTATGGTCATAAAGGCACCCTCCTTTCCACCGTAAATCACAAACAGCCTTGCAAGTATACCTGCAAGGCTGTTTGTTGGTGATCCATCGGAGAATCGAACTCCGGACACCATGATTAAAAGTCATGTGCTCTACCGGCTGAGCTAATGGATCATTTTGGCGTTTTTTACGCCGCCAAAAAAGAATACCACAATTTGTATTAATTGTCAATAGTTTTTTTGCAAAAACCTAAAAACCAAGAGGGGTTATCAATAGAAACGGAAATTTGCTATTACCTTACCGAGTATTATAACGTCGTTGGCGTAGATGGGGTCCATGGTGGAATTAGCAGGCTGGAGTCTTATCTTACCGTTGTCACGGAAGAAATACTTTACCGTTGCGCTGTCGTCTATCAAAGCGACCACTATTTCACCATCGTCGGCATAACGGCGATTTTCAACTATGACTATATCCCCATCCAGTATACCTGCATCTATCATGCTTTGCCCTATTACCCGCAATGCGAATATAGAATCGGTTCCTGCCATGGAGGCGGGGTAATCTACATACCCCTCATAGTTTTCCACCGCCAAAACGGGCATACCGGCCCGAACCTGACCTATAAGAGGAACACGAACCGTACGAGGCTGCTCCGTACTCTCCTTGGATTTTAAGGTTATGGCTCTGCTCTTACCGTCGCGACGGTCAATATACCCCTTTTCCTCAAGACGCTTAATATATAGATGCACGGTTGAGGTGGATTTTATACCAAGGGCCTCGCAAATATCCCTTACGGACGGAGCGTAGCCCTCGGCGCGGATAGTTTCTTTTATGTATTTAAATACTTCTTTTTCCTTATCGGTCAGTTTATTGTAATTAACTGCCATAACTATTCCTCCGCCTTATAGGCTATATCAAAAAGGCACTGGGCGCGTTCGGTATCACCAAGAAGGTAAAGATAGCCGAACAGACATTCAAGCCCCGTTGCGCGGCGGTAATCCACCGCAGAGGCGCTTTTAGGCGTGTGTACTCCCTTTGCGTTCCTGCCGTACTTGAACATTTGAAGCTCTTTTTCCGTAAGGTGTGGCAATACACGCTCTACGGCGGCGCTTTGGCTGATCGCCGTTACGTATTTTTTAGCCTCCACGTTAAGCTCGCTTATCTTACGGTCTCCGTCCCCTATTATGTGACGACGTGCCAAAAGCTCAATAACCGCATCGCCCATATAGGCAAGAATAAGGGCGTTACACTTATTAAAATCTACGCTCTTTTCCATTTGGGCCCCTGAGGTGTGTCCTCGATAATGATGCCCATCTTGCCAAGGGTATCTCTTATCTCGTCTGCACGCTTATAGTTCTTTTCCTTTTTAGCAGCAGTTCTTTCAGCAACAAGAGCCTCTATCTCTGCCTCGTCGCCCTTTTCCTTCGCCCTAAGCTCAAGCCCGAAGAGAACAAGAAGAGTGCGATATTTATCGTATGCGTTCTGTATAAACGCCTTGCTCGCAGACGTGTCCGCAAGGGCGGTGTTTATAAGCTTTGCTATTTCAAAAACACAGCTTATAGCATCTGCGGTATTAAAGTCGTCATCCATTGCCGCATCCATCTCCGCATTCTTCGCATCGATAGCAAGCAGGGTGGTCCTTTCGCCCTCGGAAAGAGTATCACCTACCGCGCTCTTAAGACGGAAAGCAAGGTTTTCCTCACAGTTCTGGAGCCTTTCAAGGGCGCCTTTTGCCTGCTCAAGTATCTCAGCAGAATAGTTAACGGGACTTCTGTAATGAGGAGAGAGCAGGAAGTATCTTATAACCTGATAGTCGTACTTTTCAGCTACGTCACGTACCGTAAAGAAGTTACCAAGGGACTTGGACATCTTTTTGTTATCGACGTTGATGTATCCGTTATGCATCCATATCTTTGCAAGGCACTTTCCCGTAGCGCACTCGGTCTGGGCAACCTCGTTCTCGTGGTGAGGAAAAGCAAGGTCCTGACCACCCCCGTGGATATCAATATCACTGCCAAGGAACTTATCTACCATAGCAGAGCATTCAATGTGCCAACCGGGTCTGCCCTTGCCCCAAGGAGAATCCCAAGCGATCTCGGTATCTTCCTTCTGTGCCTTCCAAAGAGCAAAGTCGTAAACGCTCTTTTTAACATCGTTTATCTCTATACGTGCACCGGCCTCCAAGGACTCGATATCCCTATGAGAAAGCTTACCGTATTCACTAAAGCTTTCGGTATCAAAATAAACGTCTCCGCCGCGAACGTAAGCGTGGCCCTTTTCTATAAGAGCGGAAACCATGGCAATGATCTCGGGTATGGTTTCAGTTGCTCTGGGGTGAACCGTAGCCGCCTTTATACCAAGGCCTTCTGCGTCCACAAAGTATTCTTTAATATATTTTTCCGCAACCTCCGGAACGGTAGTCCCCTCTTCAAGGGCTCTTTTTATGAGCTTATCGTCCACGTCGGTAAAGTTCTGAACGAAGATAACCTTGTGTCCTCGATATTCAAGATAACGACGAAGCATATCGAAAACAACGAAAACCCTTGCGTTACCAATATGGAAAAAGTTATACACGGTAGGGCCGCAAACATACATGCGAACGGTATTATCCTTTATAGTAAGCTCGTCCTTTTGCTGAGTCAATGTATTATACAGTTTCATAATTAAACGTTTTCTCCTAAAAATTAATTATTATTTCCTTTGGAACTGTCCTCACGGCTTTTACCGTAAACGTGATTTTTATACGCCACTATACTGTAAAGACCCGAACAAACGGTAAGCGCAACCGTTGCCACGGTAACTATAAGACTAAGAAGTCTAAAATCACAGAAAACGGTGTGAGAAAAGAAAATGGGCTCCAAAAGAACTACGGCTATACACAAAAGCTGAAGATACGCCGTGGTTTTTATCAATAACCTTTGCCCCTTCCTTTCTTCAAACAAATAATCCACGCTCATGGTGGCATCGGTAAGACATATACCGATAACAAAAAGTTCACGAAGAACTATCACTGCGGTGGACCAGAAGAAAAAGTGGCGATAAAAACCGTCGGGCAGAACGTAATCGGAAAAACAGATTGAAAGCAGCGCTCCAAACACAACAAGCTTATCTGCAACCACGTCCAAAAAGCACCAAAAGCCCTTTGTTATATCCCTCCCCTTCATCAACCTTTTATCTACAAAGTAAACTATGCAGGCAAGAATGAAGAAGGATGCCGCAATTATACGAGGCCAAGTATATTTACCCAGGGAGTCCATGCCAAAATCGTACACGGTGAAGAGCATGAACAGCGGTATAAGAGCCAGCCTTATAGTAGTAAGCTTTGCAGGGGCCTCCATATCCTTAAGTTTCATATCCTTTACCTCCGTTAAAGAGCGCGGCCGTAAAGGTCGTAGTCCAACACCTCGGTTACGGAAACGTCTACCATTTCACCATCACGCAGTCTGCGCGGAGCAGAGAAATAAACCTTGCCGTCTATATCGGGGGCGTCGTATGCGGATCTGCCATAATAGGTTTCTGCCGCCTTGTCGTAGCCCTCACAAAGCACTTTAAGGGTCAAACCAACGCGTTTTTCGTTATTTTCCTTATGGATACGGCGCTGCTCCTTCATAAGAATATCGTAGCGTCTTCTCTTAAGCCTTTCGGGTATCTGATCCGGCATATCGTGGGCAGGAGTGTTCTCCTCTTGAGAGTACTCGAAAACACCAAGCCTTTCAAAACGCATTTCCTTAATAAACTCGTGAAGCTTTTTGAAATCCTCCTCAGTCTCGCCGGGGAAGCCCGTTATAAAGGTAGTGCGAATACAGATATCGGGAACGCGGCTTCTAAGCTTTGTAATAGTTTCCCTAATGCTGCTTTCGGTATCACGTCTGTTCATCCTCTTAAGTACGTCATCCGATATATGCTGCAAGGGCATATCAATATATTTAACAACCTTGGGGTTATCCGCCAATTCGTCGATAACGCCGTCGGTAAGTCTGTCAGCGTAGCAATACATAAGACGTATCCACTGTATGCCATCTATCTCAGAGAGCGCCTTCAAAAGGCTGTCTAGACAATAAGTACCGTAGATATCCTCGCCGTATCTGGTGGTGTCCTGGGCAACAAGACAAAGTTCTTTAACGCCAAGGGCAGCCAAATCACGCGCCTCGCCTACTATATCATCCATGGAGCGGCTGCGGAATTTGCCCCTTATTTGGGGGATAACACAATAAGTACAGCAGTTGTCACAGCCTTCCGCTATTTTAATATACGCAAAATAATCGGGAGTGGTAACTATTCTGTTATTTTGGAAGGGCGCCTCGTTAACGTCGTCAAAGGCAGTATAACGCTCCTTGTTATAAGCCGCCGTAACCGCCTCGGCTATCTTTGAGATAGAGCCGGTACCAACAACGCAGTCCACCTCCGGCATGCGTTCAAGTATCTCCTCCCTATAACGCTCTGCCAAACAACCCGTAACCACTATCCCCTTAAGGGTGTGGTTTTCTTTGAGCCACGCAATATCAAGTATATTATCAATAGCCTCCTGCTTTGCGCTTTGGATAAAGGCGCAGGTATTAACTATAATAACGTCTGCATCTACGTCCTCCGCAACTATCTCAAACCCCTCTTGGGAAAGGAGATACAGCATATTTTCCGTATCCAACAAATTCTTAGGACAACCTAAAGAAACAAAACCAACTTTTATAGCCAAAATGGCTTCACTCCCTTCCAAACGCTTCTATAGCGTTGTTTATATCATCGTATGAATAACCCATTCTGTAAAGGTACGCAACTGCCTTTGCCCTCGCCTGTCTATCCTCAGCTTGCAAGGACGGAAACTTTTTGGCAAGAAGCTCCAAAATAGGGTCCTCCGTCTCGTATCCTTCAAACGCCTTTGCCAAGGCGTCCTCAACACATTCCCTCGAAAATCCTTTGCCGTAAAGCTCTTTACGCAACCTGGAAACACCAAACCTTTTGCTATCCCTCATTGCAACGGCATAATCATAGCAAAGCTCCTCGTCGTTAAGGTAGCCTTTTTTTATAAGCAACTCAACGGTCTTTTCTATGGATTCCTCAGAGAAGCCCGCTTTTTTAAGCTTTTGCTCCAGTTTTCGTGCGGGTAGCGCGCGGTACGAAAGATAGACCTGCGATTTCTTTATGCAAGAAAGCTTTTCCGCCGCTTCCTCCAGTGCCGATAAGCCGTCCTCATCAGCGGCAGCCCCGTCTTCTATTCCAAGCAGTTCAAAATCTGCAATGGTTATACGAAAAACGCTACCACCTGCAGAAACCTCCGCTTCACCATGGCTGCGTAAAAGTTTAACCGAATAACAGCCCGACATTATTCCTCACCGAAAAAGTCGTCCTCGTCCTCGGCAGAATCGTTTGCGATACCGCCAACGCACTTTTCACGTATTTTTGCCTCTATTTCATCAGCAAGGGCCTTGTTTTCGGTAATAAGCTCACGCACCTTGTCCTTGCCCTGACCGAGTCTTTCCCCATTATAGGACAGCCAAGAACCGCTTTTGTCTATAATACCGAAACGGATACCCAACTCAATAATCTCGCTTTCCTTAGAGATACCCTTGCCGTAAAGTATATCAAACTCCGCCGTTTTAAAAGGAGGCGCAACCTTGTTTTTTACTACCTTACACTTGGTGTGGTTGCCCACTATCTCAGAGCCGGACTTAAGCTGCTCTGCCTTACGGATATCTATACGCACGGAGGCGTAGAACTTTAGGGCAGTACCGCCGGTGGTGGTTTCGGGATTGCCGTAAAAAACACCTATCTTAAGACGAAGCTGATTTATAAAGATCACAATACAGTTAGACTTTGCAACAGCGCCCGAAAGTTTACGAAGAGCCTGAGACATAAGACGCGCCTGCACGCCAACGTTGGCAGAGCCCATCTCGTTATCTATCTCACTCTTTGGAACGAGGGCTGCAACAGAGTCAACCACAACTATCTCAACAGCGCCGGAACGGATAAGAGCCTCAGCAATTTCAAGCGCCTGCTCGCCATCATCGGGCTGAGAAACAAGAAGCTCATCGATATTAACGCCGAGAGCCTTTGCATACACAGGGTCAAGAGTGTGTTCAGCATCGATAAAAGCCGCCTCACCGCCTTGCTTTTGCACCTCCGCAATGGCATGAAGGGCAACAGTCGTCTTACCGGAAGACTCGGGCCCGTATATCTCAATTATCCTACCGCGAGGCAAGCCGCCAATCCCCAACGCCAAATCAAGAGAAAGAGAGCCGGTGGATACACTGGAAACTTCCATTCTGGCGTTTTCGCCAAGACGCATTACAGAGCCTTTGCCGTATTTTTTCTCAACCTGTGCAAGAGCTACCTGCAAGGCTTCCTTCTTTTTATCTACAACTTTTTCTGCCATTATAAGTACACGCGCCGTGGAAGCGCCCCTCCGTTTGAAAAATGTGAACTAATGTTCGATTAATATTAACATATTTCGCCTTCTTTGTCAACACAAAAAAGCCCCCTAAAACAAAAACTTTATTGATGTTTTTTTACCAAACTAAAGCAAAAATAAAACTCGTTTTGTTCAAAAATACTATATACTTTTGTCGAAAAATGAGGTACAATAACAATACATAGTGCTATATGCAGAATTAATGGTTTGGAAGGGGTTTATTATGAGCGAATCTATGAATCACGGCAAGCTTGGTATCATTGTAATGAATAACTGCAAGGAGTTGGGCGAAAAAATTGCTGCACACATCCTTGCGCTCCGCGGCGAGACAAACACGGACAAGAGCTACATTATTCCCGTTAAAGAGGCTCGTTTTTCCAACGGCGAAGGCAAGGTTGTGCTTCCCGAATCCGTAAGAGGCAGAGACATTTACATTATTACCGACGTCGGCAATTACAGCTGCACCTACAAGATGTTCGGCTTTGAAAACCGAATGGGTCCTGATGAGCATTTCCAGGACCTTAAGAGAGTTCTTTCCGCAATAGGCGGCAAGGCTAACCGCGTTACCGTTATCATGCCCTTGCTTTACGCTTCCAGACAGCATAAGCGTAAAGGGCGCGAATCCATGGACTGCGCTATGGCTCTTAAAGACCTTGAAAATATGGGTGTAAACACCATCATCACCTTTGACGCTCATGACCCCACTATACATAATGCAATCCCCTTTACTTCTTTTGAAAACTGCATGGCAACCTACTCTACTCTCAAACGCTTCATTATGAAAGAGGGTTTCCATGATAGCTCTAAGCTTACCGTTATCAGTCCTGATACCGGCGCAATGGAACGCGCTATATTCTACGCTAACGTTCTCGGCGTTGACGTTGGCTTGTTCTACAAAAGACGTGACCATTCCAAGTTGGTTAACGGCAAGAACCCCATAGTTGAGCACAAATACCTCGGCGGCGACCTTACCGGTAAGAGCGTGCTTATAGTTGACGATATGATCGCCTCCGGCGGCTCCGTTATAGATATAATTGAAAGCATTTCTCACTACAATATAGAAAACACTTACGTTGCAAGCACTTTCGCTTTCTTTACCGAGGGCGTATCAAAATTTGACAAGATGTACGAAGAAGGCAAGCTTACCAAGCTGTATACCACCAACCTCTCCTATATTCCCGAGGAGATCAAGAACAGACCTTGGCTTGAAGCGGTTGACCTTTCCAGATTTATCGCTAAGATCGTAAACACCCTCAGCCATGATGACAGCATTTCTCCTCTTCTTGATGCAAAGCACAAGATACGCAGACTTCTTGAGGAAAAATCCGGCGCTGAGGCGTAAAAAAGCTATTGACAAACTGCGTAAAGTTTGTTATTATAGATATTCAGTAAGAAAACATTATCTGTTTTCTCCTTGCCCTGTGAGAGGCAGGGCCACAGACCAGAAGGAGGTGTAATTGAATGGAAAAGAAAGCGATGTACGAATGCCTTTATATCGTAAACTCTGCACTCGGTGAAGAAGCTATTACCGCTATAACCGATAAGTTTACCGCTCTTATAGAGGCTAACGCAGCTATCGATTCTATCAACGTTTGGGGCAACAGAAGACTTGCTTACCCCATCGAAGATCTGAACGAAGGCTACTATGTACTTGTTAAGTTCGAATCCGTTCCCGATTTCCCGGCTGAGTTGGACAGAATATTTAACATTACCGATGGTATATTCCGCGCTCTCATCACTCGCGTTGAAGAGTAATCAGTTTTGAAATCGTTCATTTGCAGGAGGAGTTATGGCAAGCTTTAATAAAGTCATAATGATAGGCAACCTCGTTGCCGATCCGGAGCTTAAGCAAACACCCAACGGCGTGTCCGTTACGTCTTTCAGAATTGCTGTTTCCAGACGCTTTACAAGAGCAGGTGAACAGCCCCAATCTGATTTTTTTGACGTTGTTGCTTGGCGTCAAACCGCAGAATTTGTTACCCGCTTCTTTACCAAGGGTAGATCCATTTTGGTTTCCGGCTCTCTTCAGACTCGCTCTTGGACGGACCAAAACGGCGCAAAGCGCATCTCTTACGAGATAGTTGCTGACGAATGTGCTTTTGTTGACAGGCGTCCGGACGGCTCCGGCAGTCGCGAAATGCCCGCTAACGAAGTACCTGCATACAGTTCACCTAAGATGGACGGCTCTTTTGAGGAGCTTTCCGCTGACGATGAGCTTCCCTTTTAATTTCATTTAAACAGATTTTGTAATAAGGAGGTTTTCGCTTTGGATAGAGATGTAAGAACCGAAGGTCAGGCTCAGCAGGCTCAAAAGCCCTTCAGACCCAAGAAGAGAAAGAAGGTTTGCGCTTTCTGTGCTGAAAAGATCGAACATATAGATTACAAGGACACTCTTAAGCTTAGAAGAAATCTTTCTGAAAGATCCAAGATTCTTCCCAGACGTGTTACCGGTACTTGCGCTAAGCATCAGAGACAGCTTACTATCGCTGTTAAGAGAGCAAGACACGTTGCACTTATCCCCTACGTTTCTGACTAATTTGTATGTATGCCGCCGCCGTTTTTTCGACGGCGGTTATTTTTATACGCGGGAGGCATTTATGAAAACGCTTCTTCAAAGCAAATCCATTACCGAATACGCCGTTATAAATTTCAACAAACTAAAGGTTATAAATCCAAGACTTTTGCCGGAAAGAATTGATATAAAAAGTGCTCTTGTGATACTCATTCCCTACAGACACGAGGATATAAAGGCAACCGACGGATTAAACGCAGGGCTTTTTGCCCGTTGTAAGGATTATCACGGGTATTTTAACGCCCTTGCTAAAGACCTTATACCGTATTTAGAGGAGACAAGCGGCGGTAGGGTGTTTGGTTTTGCAGACCACTCTCCTATTCACGAAAAGGATGCGGCGCTTAAATGCGGCTTGGGCTTTATCGGAAAAAACGGGCTGATTATAAACAAACGTTACGGCAGTTATGTTTTTATTGGAGAATTTTTATTTGAAAAGCAGTTACCGGAGCTGTTGCACAAAACGGAACCCGGCTGTTTGGCATGCAACGCCTGCATAAACGCTTGCCCTACACAAGCCATTGACAAAGGCGGAGTAAAGATAAATGAATGTCTGTCTTGCATATCCCAAAAAAACAATAAGACTACCGAAGAATTAACTTTACTTGCAGAAAACCGCACACTATGGGGTTGCGATATATGTCAGCAGGTGTGTCCACACAACAACGGAGCGTCTTACAGCTTATTGCCTTATTTTGCAGAGGACATAATCACCGAGTTTACCGAAGACCTTCTTTGCAGTATGAATGAAGAAAATTACAAAAAATACGCCTTTTCTTACCGTAAACGCAAAGTTATAATACAAAACTTCTTGACTGCAAAGGGTAAATATGATATAATGACTTAAACAATGAGGTATTATATGTTTCATTGGGAGGTTTGCCCATGTATACCGAACACACTGATAAACTTAAGCAGGTAACCGAGCGCATTTATTACCTGCGCGACATACTAGATTTTACTACTGCTGAGATTGCTGAAAAGCTTGATATACCCGTTTCTCTTTACGAAGAATACGAAAGCGGCAGTAAAGATATACCCATCAGCATGATATACGCGGTTGCCGCTGTTTTCGGCGTTGACCCCACAGAGATACTCACCGGTGAAGCTCCCCGTATGTACGACTACACCGTTACCCGTAAGGGTCAAGGCGTTGATATCAAGCGTTACGAGGGCTATTCCTTTGAGACTCTTGCCCACAACTATATAGGCAGAAACAAAGAGCCTATGCTTGTTACAATAAACTCCTCTGACAAGCCTGCTGACCTCGTTTCTCACGGCGGTCAGGAATTTAACTACGTGCTCAAAGGTACCGTAAAGGTTACCATTGGCAGAAAGAGTGTTGTGCTTGAGGAGGGAGACTGTATTTACTTCGACCCTCGTATACCTCACGGTCAGGCCGCTGTAAGCAGTGTTGCCAAGTTTCTTACCGTAATTGATAAAGACAACTAAATGGCAGAGGTATTTAATAAGAAAAAGTCCTTGGGGCAGAACTTTCTTACAAGCGACAAGATACCGATACGCATAGCAGAGGCTTGCGGAGCGGACAAGACTTGCGGTGTTATAGAAATAGGACCCGGCATGGGCATACTTACAAAGCAGCTTGCTCTTCGCGTTGCGAAGGTAGTTGCTATTGAGATAGACGATGAGCTTATCCCTATCTTGGCCGAAAGATTTGCCGATGCCGATAACGTTAAGGTTATCAACGAGGACGTGTTGAAATGCGACATATCCGCCATTATCAAAGAGGAGTTTTCCGGGCTTGATGTTGCCGTTTGTGCCAATCTTCCCTACTATATAACTACTCCTATAATAATGGCTTTACTTGAAGGTAATTACGGCTTTAAGTCAATTACCATAATGATACAAAAGGAAGTTGCGGAAAGGCTTTGCGCCAAGGCCGGCAGCCCGACCTACGGTGCAGTTACCGCTGCGGTTAACTACTACGCTTCTGTGAAAAAGCAGTTCGTGGTTGGCGCGGCAAACTTTTCCCCAAAGCCAAAGGTTGACTCGGCGGTTATAACCATAACCCCCTACGAGGATAAGCCCGTTAAGCCACAGAACGAAGGGCTGTTTTTCAAGGTGCTTAAGGCCGCCTTCGCCACAAGGCGAAAGACCCTTGTTAACTCGCTGTCAACCGCATTCAGTACGATTTCAAAAGGTGATATACAGCGCATCGTTTCCGCTTGTCACTCCCCCACCGTCCGCGGTGAAGAGCTTAGCGTGGCGGAGCTTGCTAAAATATCCGATGAAATAAACAAATTAATTTATACAACGGAGGAAAGACAATGACCAATCTTACCAAGAACCAAAAGCTGAACGCTTGGATCGCTGAAATGGCAGAGCTTACCCAGCCCGATAACATCGTTCTTATCGACGGTAGCGACGCTCAGGCAGAAGCGCTCAGAGAAGAAGCTTGCAAGTCCGGCGAAATGTTCAAGCTTAACCAGGAAAAGCTTCCCGGTTGCTATCTCCACAGAACCGCTGTTAACGACGTTGCAAGAGTTGAAGACAGAACCTTCATCTGCACCAGCAAAGAAGAAGACGCAGGCCCCAACAACCACTGGATGGCTCCCGCTGACTGCTATGCAAAGCTTGCTAAGCTTTACAAGAACTGCAACCGCGGCAAGACCATGTACGTTATCCCCTACTCCATGGGCGTTGTAGGCAGTGAATTTGCAAAGAACGGTATTGAACTTACCGACTCTATATACGTTGTTCTCAACATGCTCATCATGACCCGTGTTGGTACCGCTGTTCTTGACGCTATGGGCGAAGACGGCGACTTTATCAAGGGTCTCCACGCAAGAGCAACCATGGACGAAAACGAAAAGTACATCTGCCACTTCCCTGAAGACAACACCATCTGGTCCATCAACTCCGGCTACGGCGGAAATGTTCTTCTCGGCAAGAAGTGCTTTGCAC
>JAFQKR010000093.1 GCA_017396825.1 Clostridia bacterium | reverse complement strand
TTACCTCTACATTATCGCTGGCGAGAATTAAATAGGTTTAGTGTTAAAAGGCAGCTAATTCACGCTGCCTTTATTTTTTTTATTAAAAAGTAACGTTTACACCGTAGGGGCGATTCATGAATCGCCCGCCACAAAAGGGACAAAGCCGACCCCTTGGCGGAGAAAAGAAGTAAACGTTTACACCGTAGGGGCGATTCACGAATCGCCCGTCACAAAAGGGACAAAGCCGACCCCTTGGCGAAGAAAAGAAGTAAACGTTTACACCGTAGGGGCGATTCATGAATCGCCCGTCACAAAAGGGGCAAAGCCGACCAAACGACAAAAAAGCCGTCCTTACGTGTTTAGTTACGGGTCATTCGTGAATGACCCCTACAATAAAATTGTTCCCTCGGCTTACAGACGGCAAGGCTTTTATAAAAAAAGTGATGGCTTTGCCGTAGGGGCGATTCAAGAATCGCCCGTCACAAAAGGGACAAAACCGACCAAAGGATAAAAAAGCCGTCCTTACAAGTTTAGTAACGGGTCATTCGTGAACGACCCCTACAATATACAGTTATCTCACATCACAGGTGGCCACGCTGTAAGGTTTTCAATACTTTTCTGTCCAATACGTCCAATGCGTCCATCCGGTCCAAACTTTAAAAACTTTGCGTATTTCTATTGACTAAACCGAACAAATGTTCTATAATGTAGAAAAAAATAAATAAGGCCTTGCTTTGGAATGAAGCCAAGGGCCTTTTACGTAACGCTTTCCCCTCTGTGGGGAAGGCGAGTGAATATATAACGAACAAATGTTCTAAAAAGGAGATGATACGCGATGAATTACGAGGCTTTTTCTGCCCAGCTTTTGACTAACAAACGACGTATGGAGGCGGCTGTTTTGAACCTGACGGACGAGATTGCCATGCTTGAGGAGGCAAAGGTCTCCGTTAAGACCTCCGCTTGTAACGGGTCGCCTATCACGGGGACCGGCGGTAATCGTTTTGAGGACCGCCTGATAAAGCTTATTTGTCTTTGCGATGAGCTTAAAGCAAGACGAAAGAACCTTAAAACTAATCTTGATTGTATAAAGCGGGGAATGGAGCCGCTTTCCGATTATGAGCGAGAGCTGCTGTACGGGTTTTACATTGAGGGAGGCAAAAGTGCCGCAGAGCGCATGATGAGCCGCCATCACAAGGAGCGCTCTACCATTTACCGTGACAAAGAAAAAGCGCTTACGCATTTTACGCAAGCGCTGTATGGTGACGAGCTACTCAAGATATCCTAAGGACTCTATGGCGGTCAGAACCCGTTTTAAGGTGTTTGCATTCCGCTTGTTGCCTGCAAGGGTCTCACCATCTAAACGTTTTTTTACCGTTTTTGCCAACCCCTTTACGTAAAACCAATACTCCTCGGTTTTGGGGCGCTTTTTGCCAAGATAGGTGTCGGTAGCGGTGAAACGGGTGCCTCTGCCCGTGTATTTAACAAGCATAACCACGTAGGAACGGTGACCCTCCCTTGGGTACAGCTCCTCCTTTATGGTAAAGCCGTGGGTCCAGAGGAATGCCCTTAGCTTTTCCGCGTGTGACATGGGCTGAAGCGCCATTGACCTATGGGCTTTTTCGCCGCCCTCCTCAATTATCCTTGCTATAAGCTCACCGCCCATGCCGCAGATGGTTACAAAATCGTAGAACCTTGGGTCAACCTCCTTAAAGCCGTCGGAGATGGCAAAGCCGATGTAGTCCATAAGGTGAGGGAAGTCAACCAAAGCGCGGTGCTGGCAGGCGGCAAGGGGACCTTTGTTAACGTCGGTAAGATAGGCGCTGTAAATATCGCCGCGGGCGAGGAGGCGAAGGGGCAGTAAGCCGTGGTCGGCGCCTATATCTAAAAGCCTTGCGCCCTTAGGCACAAGGCTTTCGACAGCTTTTAAACGTGGTTTGTTAGTTTGCATTAGCGATGATGAACTTGGGAAGGCTATCCTCGGAAACGAATACCAGGATGTAGTCAACGTTGTCCTTGCCTTCTGCCGCGTAGTCAACAGCCGCGTCAAACTTAAAGTTAAGTTTACCTGCGCTTTCAAACATGGAGTTGTTAAATCTCTCAGCGAGCATATCTATCATGGGGAAGGAATACTCGTCTCTGTAAATAAGCGCGGTGGGAAGCTCAGCCCTGTCGGTGAAGAAGCCAAAGGCCTCGTCGCCACGGGTGATGGAGGGGTCTATACCAAGCTGCTTGCCAACGAAATACTCGTTGTAATAACGGTAGTCGTTGTCGCCCAAATACTGCTTGATGTCACTTATAAGATACTTGTCAGTGTAGTCCTCTGCAAGTTCTTCGGGGATCTTATCGCCAAGCTTGAGGTCAAACTTGGGAACAAAGTCGTAAACGGTTTCGGTAAATACCTTGCTGTCAAGACCAAAGTGGTATACAAGGTCGCCGCCGAGAGCGTCCTTAACTTCCTTAACGTCAAAGTCCTCTATGGCTCTGGGAGCCGCTTCGGGGAACTTTTCAGCGATATGGTTCATAACGGTCTGATAGGTAAGGTATGCGCCGTATTCAGACCATGCGCTGTGGGTACGGTAGTAAAGAGGATACTTGGAGGTATCAGCCTCTGCAAATACGTCTCTCATATCGATAACCGTAGCGTCAGCAGCGGTAAGAGCGTTCTTTACCTGAGTGTAAAGGGTAATGCTTTCGGAAACGCCAGCATCCGTGGGAAGAGCATCGCTCATAACGCTTGCCTTGTTGGGCAGCATTACGTAGATAAGCTCGGTATCGAACTTCTTAAGAGAATTAAGGTTAACCTTAACTCTGTTTATCAATGTGTCGATGGTGGTGTTAGCAACAACGTTGCTTTCGGAAAGCACGTCAATTGAAGCAGAGGAGAACAGAGTAACGCCGTCAGCAAGAACGGTGGGGTAAACCAAGTTGCCGTCTGCTGTGGGATGGTAGCCCGCAATAACAAGCTTAGGCTCGCTTTCGGTCTTACCTTCAGCAGTTGCGGTAACCTGGATGTGCGCTTCCTGTCTTTCTTCTACGTTGACCTCAAGGGCAAACACCTTGCCGCTTGCCTTAACGGTAGAAACCTCACCGCCAACGAAAGAGGCAGAGACGGTTGCGCCTTCTTCACAGGTGCCGGCGATAATAACAGTCTTCTGAGAGTTATTAAAGGTTTGGGTTATAACGGGCATTGCGGTCTGACCCTCTGCAGGTTCAGGGTCGGGCTCGGAAACCTCTTGGCTTACCTCTTTGCTGGTTTCAAGGTCGGGAACAGACTCAAGTATATCAAGAGCACTGTCGCCGTTAGCGCAGGAGGCAAGGCCGAGAGCCATAACCAACGCAAGCATCAAAACTAAAAATCTTTTTGTAATATGCATAGGGATCCCTCACTTCTGCCTTGTTTTCGGCAGTGATTATTCTTCAGCCTTCTTAGCTTCTTCGATTATCTTGTTAGCAACTTCGCCGGGAGCTTCCTCGTATCTTACAAAGTCGAAGGTGTAGCTGCCTCTGCCCTGAGTCATAGCGCGAAGCTGGATTGCGTAGTTGTTCATCTCAGCGGAAGGAATTTCTGCTTCGATAACAGTGTAGCCCTTACGGCTGCTTTCGTCCATACCCATTACTCTGCCGCGGCGCTTGGATACGTCACCCATAACGTCACCGGAGTAGCTGGTGGGGATAAGAACGCGGAGATAGCCAACGGGTTCAAGAATTACGGGGTTAGCGTTTATGGTCTGCTTGTATGCAAGGATCGCAGCAAGCTTAAAGGAGATTTCGTTAGAGTCAACTGCGTGGTAAGAGCCGTCGTAAAGGTCAGCGGCAAGGCTAACTACGGGGAAGCCTGCAAGAACACCCTTCTGCATTGCTTCGAGAAGGCCCTTTTCAACTGCGGGATAGAAGTTCTTAGGAACGGAGCCGCCTACTACGCTCTGGGTAAAGGTAAGGCCGTCTTCGCTGCCGCGGCTGAACTTGATCTTAACGTGGCCGTACTGACCGGAACCGCCGGACTGCTTCTTGTGCTTACCTTCGGCGTCGATAGACTTCTTAATGGTTTCTCTGTAAGCGGTCTTGGGCTCTGCATATTCGATAGAAACGCCGTTGCGTGCCTTAAGCTTAGCGGCAACAACGTCAAGGTGGATATCGCCGAGACCTGCAAGGGTCATCTGCTTGGTTTCAGCGTTGTTTTCATACTTAATGGTGGGATCCTCTTCAAGCACCTTTGCGATACCGATGGAGATCTTGTCCTCGTCGCCCTTGCTCTTGGGAACGATTGCCATACGGTAGTAGGGCTTGGGGAAGTCGATACCTGCGAGGGGCTCCTTGCCGCCGAGGGTGTCGCCGGTGTTGGTAGCAACAAGCTTGGTGGTGTAAGCGATGTCACCAAAGGCGATATCGTCAAGCTCGGTTTCCTTTGCGCCGATGCAGGTGTAAATTCTTGCTATCTTTTCGTTCTGGTCGGAACGGAGGTTGGTAAGCTGGGTGTCCTTCTTGAGAGAGCCGTTCATTACGCGGAAGAAGCTCTTCTTACCAAAGGTATCTGCAACGGACTTGAAGCAGAGAAGAACGGTGTCACCGTTAGCGGAAACAGCAGTTTCGCCGTCAGCGGTCTTGTCAGCAGCGGACATAAAGAACTCGCCGATTATGTCAAGGAAGGTGCTAACGCCTGCGAGAGTAGCTGCAGAGCCTGCAAATACGGGCTGAACTGCGCCGTTCTGAAGTGCCTTGCGAAGAGCAAGGATCATTTCGTCATCGGTAAGCTCAAGCTCCTCAAGGAATTTTTCCATAAGGTCGTCGTCAGCCTCAGCAAGAACTTCCATAAGTTCTTCCTTAACGCCGTCAAACTTGGACATATCTACGCTAACCTTCTTAGCGTTGCCCTTTGCGTCATATTCAAATGCTTCGCCGGTGATGAGGTTGCAGAAGGTCTTTGCCTTGCCTTCGCCTTCATAGGGAACGAAAATGGGGCAAACCTTGTTACCAAACTGCTCCTTAAGACCTGCAAGAACGTTATCAAAGTTAGCGTTGTCGTCATCTGTCTTGTTAACAAAGAAGCATCTGGGCATACCGTCGGCATAGTCCCAAGCAAGCTCGGTACCAACCTTAAGGCCGCTCTTACCGTCAACAACCATAACTGCGGTATCTGCTGCGCGGAGTGCCTGCTTAACTTCGCCTGCAAAGTCGAAGTAACCGGGGGTGTCCAGAAGATTTATCTTTTTGCCCTTCCAATCGAAAGCTGCAAGGCTTGCGGAGATAGAGGTGCCTCTCTTCTTTTCTTCAGGGTCAAAGTCAAGGTTGCCGCCAACTCTGTCAATTGCGCCTGCAAGAAGAAGCATAGCCTCTGCCAATGCGGTCTTACCGTCACCACTGTGACCCAAAAGGGCGATGTTTTTAATTTTCTCAGATGAATATTTTGCCACGATGAATTTCCTCCGATATATAAAATTTCATAAAAATTACGCAAAAACCCCGTCAAACACTGCCCTTTGCTGACTTTAGCCAAGTAGGCAGTATGTGACAGTTGTATTTATTTTATTATAAATTATTACCAAAAAATATTCAATAGCTTTTAAAAATTACTTTTTTACTATACGTAAAAATATTGTGTAGACTTTTGTGTACTATGCACAAAAACCTTACAAAAGGAAGGACATAGCCACAGAGGGCAACAGCCAAAGGAGCTGGAACAGCACCACAGAGCCGCTTCCGTACGCCTCGGCGCCGCCGGTTATCGAAAGGAAGAACACGGCCAAAATTGCCATTATTACCGCCGCAATATTGATAATGCCGTTACTGCGGGTGGCGTGGCGTGCTCTGTCGCAAAGGATGAACATCTTAAGGAAGGTATGGAGGGAGGATACGGAAACGATACCGCTGCCTACCTTTTCCACCGTTTCGTTCATCTCCTCGGGCTTGCCGCCCTTAAGAATGGCGATAGGGCACTTCTTGTAGCGAATGTTCTTTTGCAAAAGCTCGTTGTTGATGTTGGGGTCAAGGGTCTTGATACCAACGCAGACTCCTGCCTTGTGCATACTGCGGAGAAGCTCGTCAAACTCCTCGTTTATGCCGTACTTAACGTATATCTTTGCAACGATCGTGTTGTTTATTGCCATATACATAACCGAGTCGGATTTGCGAACGTAAGCGGCATCGTCCTCCTCGTCGGGGGTCTCAAAATCGCAGTGGCGCATATAGCTGCGCTTGCCCAGATAGTAGTCACAGCCGTCCATCACTATGTAAAGGCCGTCTGCCGCAGAATCCACAAGACGGATGGTATCCGGCGTGGGAAGCTTATCAAGCATATTGGCGGTTACGGTCTTAAGAGGGCCGCCGATGTAGTTGAACAGCATACCAAGTCGGGTAAGCACCTTATCCACGGGATAGTCACCGTAGGTCTTGATGGTGGAGATACTGGTCAGATGAGGGCGGAACGCCTCTACGTCTGCAAAGGAAAGCACCGATGCATCTGCATATTCCTCGGCAACGGCGTTACCTATAAACGCCGCCTTTTGCTTGTGGGCTATAATGCTTGCCGCGATAACGGGCAGGCTTATCATAAAGAAGGAGGTAATGGGCGTTGCGGCGGTAAAGAGCATTATCGCATCGGAAAAGGCGCCGTAAAGACTGCCGTCGATAAGGTAACGCACCAAAAACAGAACAACGGACGCCGCAAAGCTTGCGGGAACGAGGAAATTGAAGATGTCCTCGCCTGCGGGGCGGCGGTTGGTTCTGGCAAAGAAGCCTTCCACAAAATCCGCCTTCTTAACGGTAAACAGCTCAGAGCTTTCGTCAAGATACTTGTAAAACTCACCGGCCTCACCCGTGTTGCCCGAAAGGGAGCCGGTGGTAAACTTTGGCTTTTTGGAGGCTATGAGAAGAAACGCGCGCTTGTCCTTGATACAGCCAAGGTGCTTTACCAATGCCAACGCTGATGCGGCGGCGGCAGAGGTAAGGTTGAAAAGCCTTAGGTCAAGCCTTGTGGGGTCTGCAAAGAGGCTTACCACGCAAAGCAAAGAGGAGGCAATGACCGAGGCGGCCATAACGCTGTCTGCTGTAAGCTTAAAGGACACAAAGGACTTAACGCCGTTTATAAAGCTTTTGCCCATAAGCATTACTATAAAGAATAATAGCTGAAGGTCTGCAAGTATGTAAATTATCCCGTAACGGCCGGGACGAAGGAAGGGAGAGCGCTCGGTGGTGTAGGTGCCCAACTCCATATATAATATAAGGAAGGTAAGTATTATCACGCCGATCAGCTTAAGGCGGCTGATTGCCACCGCACGGGAAAGCATGGAGGCTATCTCCGAGTTCTGGGCTCTGTCGGTGTACTCAAAGGAGGGCGCCTCTGCCTTCTTTTTCTTTGCCTTCTTCTTTTTGCCCGTTTTCTTTTTTGCTGTCTTTTCGGTTGATTCGGCGGCGGCCTCCAAGGGAAGCTCCTCCTCGGGCTCCTCACCGCTTATCATATCAAATAGGTATTTAAGCTTTTTATCCTTTTCGCTTTCCACGTCGGAAACGGTTATGTTTTCTTTCGTTTCCTCGTCAACACCGAGAGTGTACTGGTCGGCATTGTCCTCCTCGGAGTCAATGCTTATCTCGCCGCCAAGGATCCTATCGCTGAGGGATGCAAAGTCCTCGTCAAAGGTCGCCCTCTCTCCGGTGCCCAAGGGTATCTCCTCATGCTCCTCCTCCTCTGTCTCAAAGAGGCTTTCCTGCACAAAGGTCTCCTTAACGGGTATCTCGTCGGAAAGTCTGCCGCCCTCATCCTTAACGGTAGGCACCTCTGCGGTCAGGTGAGAGGCAAAGCCGCTGTCGGTAGCGGTACCGTCTATAACCGCGTATATATGCTCTACTCGTTTGGAGGCACGCTGCTTGTTTTCGGAAAAATAGTCAACCAGCGTGCTGTTATCCCCTGCTTGGGCTGCAAGAAGCTCTCTAAGCCTTCTGGTGCTCATGTCAGGGTCGGTCTTTTCCTTACCGCTGTATTCGTTTATTATCTCCTGCTCCTCGGTGATGGCAACCACCTCAGGCTCCTTAACGGGGGCTGCCGCCGCTTCGTTTATCTCCGCCTCTGCCGCCGCCTTGAAGTCGGGCATGGCAGAGGAACGCCGTTTGATGTTTTCATCCGCCGCCGAGGACAGTATGCCGTTTATGGAGAGTATACTGTTTTCTTTCTTGTTATCAGACATTTATAACACCCTTTTTCAGTTTATCCTCGTCCGTGACGGTGAGCCGCCGCTTTAAAAAGCACAACTGCCGCCGCCGTAGACACATTTAATGAATTAAGCCTGCCGTACATAGGTATACTTATAACGAAATCGCTGTTTTCCCTTACCAAGCGGGATACACCGTCGCCCTCACTGCCAAGAACAAAGGCAACGCCGCCGCCATCGTAGCGCTGTGTATCAAAATCCACCCCGTCTGCCTCAAGGGCGTATACCCAAACGCCGTTTTCCTTGAGGTATTGGATAGCAGAGGAAAGGTTTGCAACCTTGCAAACGGGCACGTGCTCCACTGCGCCTGCCGACGCCTTTACTGCCGCAGGGGTAAGAAGCGCACTGCGCCTTTTGGGTACGATAACGCCGTGGCAGCCTGCACATTCCGCAGTACGGATTATCGCGCCGAGATTGTGGGGATCGCTTACACAGTCGGCTATAACGATAAAGGGAGCCTCGCCTCTTTCGGCGGCGAGTGCAAGAATATCGTCCATGGTGGCGTACTCTCTGCCCGGTATCTGGGCTATAACCCCTTGGTTTGCCGCTGCCATGCGGTCAAGGACGCCTCTGTCGCTTTCAACAACGGGCACACCTGCCGCCAACGCCTCGGCGTAAATAACAGTAAGCATACCCTCGCGGTTTTTAAGTATATAAAGCTTGTCTATAGCCTTTTTGCTTTTAAGCAGCTCTCTTACGGCGTTTCTTCCCGCTATAAGGTCTTCTCTTTCCTCGGGAACAAACCCGCCCTTAAAGTCGCCTTTTCTACCGTGTGACATAATAATCCACCTTTATATCATAATACATAGTGTATTATACCACACTATTTTCTCTTTGTCACGCTTTTTTTGCTTCTTTCGAGCAAAAAATCAAAGCGTGGGGAAAGTCTGTAAGGAGGCGTTGTATTTTGACGGTAATTTTCGTTCGGAGCATTATATTTTTTGTTATTCTGACCTTCAGTATGCGGCTTATGGGCAAACGTCAGATAGGAGAGATAGAGCTTACGGAGTTTGTAACGGCGGTAATGCTTTCAGAGCTTGCGGCGTTGCCGGTAACAGACACGGACATACCCCTGACCCACGGTATAGCGGCGGTGGGGGTTTTGGTAAGCCTTGAGATAATAGTAGCCTTTGTGTGCCGCAAAAGTCCTGCAGTAAGAGGGGTTCTTGACGGTAAGCCTCTTGTGCTGGTGGCAAAGGGCAGGGTGCTGGAGAAAAACCTTACGGCGGCGCGTATAAGCACCGACGAGCTTTTTGCCTCCATAAGGGGGGCGGGGCTTATCGGTATTGATGAGGTAGGCTACGTTATCCTTGAGCAGACGGGGGCGCTAAGCGTGATACCTGCCGCAAGGTCGGCGCCTGTTACTCCTTCCGATATGGGGCTAAAGCCCGATGAGAAGGGGGTGTCACACGGGGTGATAATCGACGGGAGGATCCAAAAGAGAGCTCTTCACGATAGCGGAAAAAGCGAGGAGTGGCTTAAAGCGGAGCTTGAAAAGCGCCGCTTGGGTGCGGCACAGCTTTTGTATTTTTGCGTTGACGACAGCGGAAACGTAAGCTTTGAAAAGAAAAGCGGAAGATAGGAGAGGGACAGCATGAAGACCTTTGTGGCGGCTTTGCTTATATTGGCGGCTCTTATAGGAGCAACGATAGCGAACGCATGGATAACGGGTGACGCCGTAGAGGAGGTAGAGAAGGCGGTAAGGCTTATAGGGGGTAACGCCACCGAGACTAACGCTAAGAGGATAGCCGTGGGTATTAAGACGGTGGAGGATAACCGTTCGGTGCTTCATCTCAGCATCAGACACACTCACATAGACCAGTTGGCGGTTCTCCTTGAGGAGGCATACGCTTATTGTCTTGCAGGGGATGCTCCGTCTATGAATGCCTCCGTTGCAGCCGCCCTTTATAAGATAGAGCACTGGAAAGAAATGGAATCCTTTACGCTGTATAACATTTTGTAA
>JAFQKR010000092.1 GCA_017396825.1 Clostridia bacterium | reverse complement strand
GTGTTTTCAAGGGTTTTCGGCTCTACTCGAAAATTATACGCCGAGAACGGTGATTGAGACCCGAACCAAGCGCACTACCAAGCTGTGCCACACCCGGATAGGTGAAAAATCGTTATTTTTTTGTAAGTGGTCAAACATGTGGTCGAGCCCCTTACATCGGGATTATTATTAAGTTAGCGACTACCGAAATAGTCAGTATTTTCAAGGGTTCTCGGCGTTTAGGAAAAACGCAGAACGGAAAGCGGTGATTTGCTCCCGAACCATGCGCGCTACCAAACTGCGCTACACCCCGTAAATAACTTTATGTATTATAGCAGAGTTTACCGAAATTGTCAATAAATTTACTGCCGATTTGAAATATGCAAATAATTATTCCCGTTTTGCTTTCCCTTAGCGCAATCTGCTGTTTTATCGGGAGGGAAAGGAGAGAAAGGGGAGAAGATGCTTTTTGTTTTTGTAAAAAAGAGGGGTGCGCGAAGCATTCATGGGTTGTCTGCAACGGGGGTAAAAGGTTATTTCAACAACTTTTATATTACTAAAATGAGGAAAATTGCAATTATTCAATTACCCTCTCTTCTGTAAATAAATGTGTGGTATAATTATAATAAGTTAAGTTATATTGCGGTAATCTGTCTTTTTCGCAACTGTCAGAAGCGGCGTACTGTGATATAGCAAAATAAAAAGATAGGAGAAAGATAATGAAACTTTGGAAGCTTTTGTTGGTCGTTCTATCGGTTGTTATCTTTGCTTTCTCCGGTATGGCGTGTGCGGTAAGAGGTTACCTGCCTACCGAGTCGGAGGATGCGGGATATATGGATACGGTATCGCCTGACGAAACAGATACCCCTCCTGAGGTGGATGACGGCGAAGAGGAATCCAAGCCCTACGAGCCCTTTATCCCCGGCATCATGGATTTCGACCCCGATAACCCCATCGGCGGAGATTACGATTTTTCCACGGTGTACGATTATACCGGTGCTACGCTGAAGGATGCGTCCGGCACCTTCGTGGAGGAGAACGGTGCGTATACTGCGCAGTACGGTGCGGCGTTGTACGTAAACCGCAATGCGCAATATCCCTTCCCCTACGGAACGTTATCTGCTGACGTTATCTCTAAGGGTACCGATACCGGTATCGTATTCGGCCTCAGCGCCAACAGGAATTATTTCTGGGAGGGCTCGGGCATCAGCTACTATTTCTTCTTTGTCAGCCAGGCGGGAAGAGCCTATCTGGGCAAAGCGGATAACGGCGGCTGGGCGGCTCTTTCCGAAAGAGAGATTCCCAACTACAGCGGTAATACCAAGTACAACGTAAAGGTGATTTTCAAGGGCAATAAAATCCTTTGCTACATCGACGGTCAGCAGATGCTGAGCTACGCAGATTCCAATGCGCTTGCAGGCACGGGCTGGGGCATCAGAGCAGGCGGTGTGGGCGCTACCATCAGTAACGTTCAGATCAGCAGCTCGTTTATATACTAAGTAGGAGGGACGTCTTATGAATAAAAAATTATTCGCAGTGCTTTCTATGGTATTTTGTCTTGTCATGGCATTGGCAGGATGCTCGCAGACAGAAATTATAACGCATGACGTAACCTTTGTTTCCAACGGCGGAACCGTTTACGAGGTTCTTTCGTTAAGAGACGGCACCGCTGTCAATTTCCCCACTCCCAAAAAGCCCGTAAACATTTTCGATGGCTGGTACTTAACCGAGGATTTCTCGGGTGAGCCCTGCGAGGATATGTATCTGGTTAACGGGGACGTGACCTTCTACGCAAAATGGCTGCCCAAGACGGGTACCGTAACCTTCGTTTCCAACGGCGGAACGGCTTATGCGCCCCTCACCTTTGAGGGTACGGCAGTTGCACTTCCTTCTCCCGAAAAGGAAACCTTTGCCTTTGCAGGCTGGTATCTGAATAAGGAATGCACGGGTGAGGCTTTGCCCGAGGTTTATGCGTTTGAGGAGGACGCCACCGTATACGCAAAATGGGTGATTGGCGACAGAACGTATGTCAATCTTGAAACCTATGGCGGAACGGAATACGATCCCATCGTATACACCGAGGCGATTGAGGAGCTCCCCGAGCCCTTCAGATACGGCTATGAGTTCGACGGCTGGTATATGGATGAAGCTTATGACGAGGCCGTTCAGCTACCTCTTGAGGTGGAAGAGGACTCCACTGTATACGCAAAATGGAACCGTGTTACCTACGTTTATATGTACTACGGCTCCGTTGCAGATTACAAGCGCTTTGCC
>JAFQKR010000091.1 GCA_017396825.1 Clostridia bacterium | reverse complement strand
TTCGGGTTTCAAAACGTAGGTCTTAAAATCCTCGTAGTCATCGAAACTAAAGCTTTCATAAGCGCAAACCGGAGTGATAAATGTGTAAACTAACACTAACGAAATAAGTAAAGTGCATACTATTCTTTTCATCGCCAAATCTTCTTTTCGCTAATCGTTAAAAATATGGTTATTATTGAGTATATATTAATACAAAACAACATTTTTGTCAATGGAATACGCGCCTTTAAACGAAGATAAACGCTGTGTCCCAAGCGGGCAGGCAGGGGTAATGAACTATATGTATTTTATAGTCGTCTCTGATGTTCAGCACTCGCATGGGGATATCAAAAAGGTCCTCGCTTCTGTGGTAGCAGGAAAGGAACATCTTAGGTCTGTGGGTTTTTATTGTATGCGTGGCGCCGTTTATGGCAGCACCTTCCATTCCCTCTACGTCCATTTTTATAAAGGTTGCCTCTTTTCCGCCCAGAATACCGTCTACACTTACTGTCGGTATCTCCACGCCGCGTTCCGTTTGCTTGCTGCCTCGACTGCCTAGGGCAGAAAAGGAGGTAAAGCCCTCTTTATCCGACACTGCGGCATTGAAAAGGTGTACGTTTTCCATTCCCTCGGTGTTGGCGCACAGCTTGCGAAACGTTCTTCCGTCGGGCTCTATGGCGTATACGGCGCGGTATCCTCCTGCAACGCCCGTAAACTCCGCCACCGTGTCCCCTGTAAAGGCACCGCAGTCCACGTAAACCTCGTCGTTACCCGGTGAAAGCAGGGAATAGGTACGCTCTTTGGTGTCCTCGGCGGCGTAAAGATACTCCGCCTTACCGCTTAGCTTGTACCTTACAAGGTTTTCAAAAACAAAACGGTCTCTTTCCGTGGCAAGCCTATCGAAAACAAAGCGCAGCTTGTCTGCGTTTTCTTTTACAAAGCCTTCGTTAAACAGCGTGCTTCCTGCAACGGGCACGTCTGGCACGTACAGCTCCTGCTCGGAGGCGATGCGCCTTACGTTATCCAGCACATCTTTTATTGCCGTGCCAAAGGCAACAAGCACTATCATGTCTCCAAAGGCATCCAAAGCCTCGGCGTAGGTCATAAGGGGCATACCGTGAAAAAGCTTTTTCTTAACAAAGCCGTCGCTTGCAAAAACTCCCGATACACTTACTCCGTAGCTCTCAAGCACCTTTATTATTTTGTCGCCGCCGTCACCCATACCGTAAAGAACAATGGGCTTATCGGCGTTTTTAAGTCTGTTCCAAAGGTCCATATCCATTCCCTCCGCCATTATTTTACCATATAATATAAAAAAAGCAACGAATATTTGAAATGTGTTGAATTTTGGCCTGCTTAGGTGTATAATACTATGTATTATTTTGTGGAAGGAGTGAGGTTTAAGTGCTTTGGCGTGCACTTTCGCTGTTTTTGTGTCTATGTCTTTTGGCGTGCCCCGTAAAGGCATCGGCAACGGATAAGGCCTTTGACCTTACTGCAGAGTGTGATATAACCGCCGATGGCGCTTCTGCTTCTTCCCTAACCGATAATAACGTTTATACTTACCGTTCGGTGGGCGAAATAGTTATAAAAAGCCAAAACCCTCTTTTCGGGCTATACGTTAAGTTTGACCGTTTGCCTGAAAAGTGGGTCCTTACGGCAGACGGTACAGTGACGGAATGTGGGGACAAGGGCTTTCTTCATGAGTTCGTTCCCCTTAACGGAGCCGTAGAGTTGACCCTTTCTTTTGAGAACAAAGCCTCCGTTGCAGACGTCTTTTTGTACGGGGAAGGGGATATACCCGATACCGTGCAGAGGTGGGAGATAATAGACAAGGCTGACATTATGGTCTGCCCCACCCACAGTGACGACGATCAGCTTTACTTTGCGGGAATGATACCTTGGTGTATTGCCAAAGGCTACGACGTTCAGGTGGTTTATTTTACTAACCACTGGAACACTCATGACCGTCCACACGAGCTTCTGGACGGACTTTGGCATTGTGGCTTGAAGTATTATCCCTATATCCCCGACCATCCCGATTTGTATTCCTTAAGCCTATCCGAGACAGAGGCGGCATTTGGCGCCTTTGGGTATAACAAGGAGTATCTTACCGAGTTTTATATCGACTTGTTTGAGCGCTACAAGCCGTTGGTGGTGGCAGGACATGATATTAACGGCGAATACGGCCACGGCGCCCATATGCTTAACTCTACAGTTTTGATGGACGCGGTACTGCTTTCGGCTGAACGAGGTGTTTGGGATGTTCCAAAGACCTATATCCATTCGTGGAAAGAAAATGCGGTAGTTTTCAATTGGGATATCCCCATGGAGGAGCTGGGCGGCAAAACGCCCTTTGAGGTATCCCAAGAGGGATACGCCTTTCATCATTCGCAGCATAGGTTTGAAAGCCTTTCCCGTTGGCTTTACGGCACGGATGCCATGCCTATAACCAAGGCGGCGCAGATATATTCCCACAGCCCCTGCCGTTACGGTCTGTTCAGAAGCACCGTTGGATACGATACCGAGGAAAACAGCATATTCCAAAACCTTAAAAGCCATAAGGAGCAGGCGGCAGAGAAGGTTCCGCCTCCTGATACTCCACCCGAGGAACCTCCGGTTATCCAAGAACCGCCAAGGGTTGCCGCTGTTTTCAGCGGCGAGGATGTGAGACGTAAATACTTACAAAAAAACGGCGAAGAATTTCTTATACAAAAACCTTTGGTGTTTGAGCCGACGGTTGATAAAGACACAAAAAACAACGAACTAACGGTTTACGTTGCAGTTCTTGCGGGTATAATTGTTTTTTGTATAGCCATTACAATCATAAAATCGAGGAAGAACAAAAATGCAGAAAAAAACAAAGCTTAAAGCCTTTTGGAAATACACAAGAAGAACTCTTACGGTCATAGGATGTACCCTTCTTGCACTGGTTGTAGCTCTTTACAGCACCGGCCTTGTGATAACGCATGGACCCTCCGTAAAGGCGCGAGACCTTTTTGTCCAGACGATGCTTGAAACCAGTGCCGCTAAATGGGTACCATCGTTGTTCCTGGCTTCGGATACGGTGAATTCCATCAAAGGCGGCGAAAAGGATGCGGTAGACGAGCAGGTCAACACCGATCTTATAGTGATACCCACCCCTGATAAAAATGAAGATATCTCTCAGGGAGATTACGAGGGAGGCGGTAGCTTTAAGCCTCAAGCACCTGTGGAGGATATCGGAGATGACAGAGTAGTGGTGGACGAGGACGGTATTAAGATAGTGGAGGTAATCGGCTCTACCTACCGTGGGGAAATGATGATAGTAAGCGATCCCTCAAGGGTGTTTGTTGCTACTCTTGACAGCTACGGTCCTGAAAGCCATGGCCTTACTTTGAGTACTTTCATTACGAAGTACGATGCTATAGGCGGCACCAACGCGGGCGGATTCTACGATCCCGATGGTTCCGGCAACGGAGGTACTCCCGACGGTCTTGTTATGGGGAACGGTGAAGTGCTTTGGGGCGGTATGGATTTCAAGTACAACTGTGTAGTAGGCTTTGATGAGAACTACGTGTTGCACGTTGGTAATTTTTCCGGTCAAATGGCTCTTGATCTTAATATAGTAAGCGCAGTAAGCTTTGCTCCGGGGCCCGTGCTTGTAGTTAACGGCAAGCCTCTTAATGAAAATAAACAGCTTGGCGGCGGTCTTAACCCTCGAACCGCCATAGGTCAACGGGCTGACGGTGCTATACTTATTCTGGTAGTAGATGGCAGACAGGTGGAAAGCCTTGGCGCCACCTATGACGATTTGGTAGACATAATGCTTGAGTTTGGCGCGGTTAACGCGGCAAACCTTGACGGCGGCTCCTCCACCCGTATGCACTACAAGGGCAAGCATATCAACGACTGCGCTTCTCTCATCGGCGAGCGCGGTCTGCCCAACGCTATCCTTGTAAGAAAGGAGGGCGCTTTAAGTGAATAACAGAAACACCGCTTTTAAAAAAGGTTTGCTTATATACGGCGCCGTTCTGCTTTTCTTGGTGGTAGTAAGCCAGATAGTTCTTTGGGCGTTTTTGTCCTCGTACCAAAAAAGCTTGCCTGAAACCGCCGCAAATTCTTTTTTGAAAAAGGCAGACGAAACGTATTGGAAAGGGCTTTTGACGGAAAGCATCCATGGTAGCCCTTACAGTGACAAAAATGCAGACGTAAACTCCGCCTACGATACTTATTTTAAAGATAAAGCCTTAAAGGTTCGCCGTTCCGCTCTCGAAAGCAAGGAGGGCTATCAGGTGTTTAAGATACGAAGCGATGATGTTGAGCTTGGCAGTCTTTACCTTAAGGAAACCGACGATGGCTCTTTCGGTATGGCTCGTTGGAAAACGGAAAAATTAAGCCTTACCTCAGCTTTTCTTGACAAGGTAAACGCTCCTATAACTCTTTATTTGCCCAAGGGCGCAGTTTTCACCGTTAACGGTGTTTCCTCCGCCGGCAAAGGGGAAGAAACCGAAAGCCCCTATGTGACGGTGTTTGAAAATAAGGGCAAAAACTTTGAAAAGCATCTCTTCCGCCTTCCTTGCGGCAAGCAGGAAATCGCGGCTTCGATGGATGGCTCCTCTTTGCCTCTTTCCGAAAACGAAAACGGAGTGTATATCTTTGACCTTAGCGGTGAACGCATAGAGCAAACCATCACCGTTCCCGAGGGTGCCGAGGTGTATGTAAACGAGGTTCGCCTTACCACTGAGTATATAACGCAAAAGGGTGTGATTTATCCCTTTTTAAATCCCTTGGAGCAGGGACTTAAGGATGCTCCTAAATCCACCGTTTACACCGTAAAGGGTTTGTATCAAAAGCCTGCTTTGCGTGTGTTGTACGGCGGAGAGGAGCTTTTAGGTGCGGAAAAGGGTGAAAACCAAGCGGTTTACGCCTTTAACGAAAAAGGCGTTGATTATCGTCTGGAGGTTCCCATAGGTGCAGTGGTTAAGGTGAACGGCGTAGACGTTAGTGATAAGGACGAATATATAGAAGCCAAGGACGTACCGTCTTTAGACGTCAAGGATTATGAGGCGGAGCTGATAAACCCTGTTAAAAGCGTGATATACTCCTTTAAAGGGATGATGTTTGTGCCGGAATTTGACGTGCAAAACGCAGATAACGGCGAAAAGTATACCGTAACAAAGGCTACTCAAACCGAGTATATATGCAAAAACACTCCCTTTTCCGATGAGATCTTGCAGGAGTACACCCAACTGGGTACAGATTTTACAGTGGCAATGATGGAGTATATGTTCTTCGGCAGAGATTACCTTAACGAAACCTTTGCAAGGGTTCTTTCTCTTACTCGTAAAGGCTCCCCTGCCTATCAGTCCATCATGGACTCCTATGCGGGGATGTATTGGCGCAGACAGTACGTTATTACGTATAACGATTTGCATGTTGACAACTTTACTCAGTATGCCGACAACGCCTTCTCCTGCGACGTTCACTACGATGTAACGGGTAACGCAGTTAACGTTAGTCGAGTTGACTATGCCAAGGGTGTTTACCGCTTAGTTTTTATCAAAGGGGCAGAAGGCTGGGAAGTGATAAAACTAACGTTGATAGACGAATAAACACGATAAAATGTTGTGTGTTTTCTATTGACAATGATGAATAAATTGGGTATAATTGTAGTATCAAAAGGAAGGAGCGTATATGATTATGGATGAAAATAAGGTTGTTTTTGATACCGATCTCAACGAGGAAGATTGCATAAGACTTTCTCTTGACGATGAGCTGCCCGAGGGTTTTGATGAACTTTGGGACGATACTGATGAAGAAGAACTTGAAATATGCGCATCCAAAAAGCGTTGTGATAAGAAAAAGTGCATTATCATAGCAGCCATCGCCGGTCTTGCTATTGCAATAACAGCCGTTGTTATTTACAAGCTTTTGAAAAACCGCAACAAAAACAAGTAAGTTTTATTCTTTTAAAAAAGAAGCCCAAGGGCTTCTTTTTTTGTTGTATTAAAGTTTTTTGCACGCCCTTGTTATTGACAAAAAGCCCTATGTATAGTATACTGTTTTTATTATGTGGGCGTATGTAATTTTTGGATTGCGCTATATCAAGGTTTCCCATACGGCAGGTAAACGGAAGGCGGTGCTATTGATTTTATGGGTGACAGTAACAGACTTACGTATCACGAGGATACGGGGTATTCAAAATATTATTACTACAAAATCGTTTTCGGGTTGGGTGTATTCCTTGCTGCCCTTATGTTTTTGCCCTTTGTTCTGAAGGATCAAGGGTATTTTATCTACTACGGTGACTATAACGTTCAGCAGATTCCTTTTCACCGCCACGGTGTGGAAATGGTTCGTAACGGTAATTTCGGCTGGGACTGGTGTACGGATCTGGGGTCAAATTTCTCCGGCGACTACTCCTTTTATATGACTACCAGCCCGTTTTTCTGGATAATGTGTCTGTTTCCGGCGGCTTGGGCGCCGTATTTGATGGCTCCCATGTATACTCTTAAGTTTGCGGTGGCCGCTCTTTGTGCTTACGCATATCTTAAACGCTTCGTAAGAAAGCCTCTTCTTGCTGTTTGCGGCGCTTTGATGTATGCTTTCAGCGGTTTTCAGATATATAATGTGTTTTTTAATCATTTTCACGATTCCGTTGCGTTTTTTCCCCTTCTTCTTCTTGGTATAGAGGAGCTTATCCAAAATAACAGACGCGGTCTTTTTGCCTTTTCAGTGTTTGTTTGCGGCAGTGTAAACTACTTCTTCTTTGTGGGCGAGGTAGTGTTCTGCGTGATGTATTTCTTCTTCCGCGCTTCGTCTCTTGGCTTTAAGATCACCATGCGCAAGTTTGGTGCCTTGGCATTTGAGGCGTTTACAGGGGTCTTGATGTCCCTCGTATTCCTTTTCCCGTCCATTATTTCCATAATGGGCAACAATCGTCTAAACCGAGAGTTTACCTCTATAAAGAGTGCTTTTATGTGGACTACCGGCGGTGAGCTTTACACTAAGCGTTACGGCCATATTTTCCAAAGTTTCTTTTTCCCGCCCGATATTCCCTCAAGGCCCGAGTTCTTCGGAGGTAAGGACCTTAACGATACCGCCCTCACTCATACGACTCGTTGGGCTTCCAACGCGGCATGGGTTCCGATGTTTGGTATGACGGGTGCACTTACCTATATTTGGAACAGACGTAAAAGTTGGCTTTCCCGTTTTATAATCTTCCTTTTCATCTGCTCCGTAGTTCCCGTTCTCAACTCCCTTTTCTTTGCGGGCAATACCTCTTACTACGCCAGATGGCTGTTTATGATGGTTATGATGCTGGTGCTTGCAACCGTCATTTGCCTTGACCGCAGTCATATCCGTTGGACGGCAGGTATTGTATCCAGTGCCGTGTTCTCCTTTATGATACTCGTTCCCAGCTTTATAAGCTGGAAGGAGGTAGAGGAGGTATGGTCGACTACCCGTTCCTCCTATCCCGAAAGAATAGCAATCTCCACCCTTATAACAGTGGTTTGCTTGATACTTACTTACGTTTTCGTTAAATATCTACGCGGTAAGAAGATGTTTGAAAAAACACTTCTTTCTACCCTTTCAGCGGTAATATTGTTGTACGGAATAACACACATTTACACGGGCAAACTTCACTGCTCCGATAGTTCCGTTCGTTATCTTATCAATAACTGTATCGAAACCAGCGTAACCATGAAGGACAGCAACAGCGAGCCTGACAGCAAGGTGGTAGAGGGCAGACCTATTGACAACGTTTACGAGCAGTTTTACAGAATGGACCAGTACAACAAAAAAGACAGCAGCCGTTCACACCTTGATAACTACGGCATTTTCTGGAACATGCCTTCTATCCAGTGCTTTAATTCCACTGTTCCTTCTTCCATTTTGGATTTCTATCCTAAGGTTAATGTAACCAGAAACGTTGCATCTCGTCCTAACAACGGTCTTTACGGCCTTCGCGCTTTCCTTTCGGTAAAATATTGCTTTGTTGAGCAGGACGATATCAGTAAATACTCTATGAAGGGCTTTACTAAGGATCCTGTTTCCAAACAGAACGTCAAGCCCGATGGTAGCTATCGTTTCAATATTTACGAAAACGAGTATTATTTGCCCATGGGCTTCACCTATAACGGCTTTATAACCGAGAGCGAGTTTGAAAAGATTCCCAAGGCAGATAGGCATATTTATCTCTGCAGCTACCTTGTCGTTCCCGACGATGAGGCGGAGTATTACAAAACCATTCTCCCCGAAAAGAAGAGAAGCGATCTTGATAAAGCGGAGTTTGAAACCTATACGGCTTCCGTAAAGGAAAGACAAAACGGCGATATCTGTGAAAGCTTTGAGTACAATTCCTATGGATTTAAGGCTGTTATCGACTCAAGCAGCACTAACATGGTGTTCTTCTCCGTTCCTTACGACAGAGGTGAACTGGCAGGCATATCTACCGGCGGTTGGAGCGCTAAAGTCAACGGCAAGGCAGTGGATATCCGCAAGGTATTCTACGGCTTTATGGCTGTTGAAGTACCCGAAGGGGAAGATGTTGTTATTGAGTTTGAGTATAACACCCCCGGCAGAACCATCGGCATCCTTGCAAGTCTTTTCGGCTTCATACTTTACGCCGCATATCTTTTGTACTTTAAAAAGGTAAAGAAAGAAAGTGCAGATTACGCTTTCTTTGACGGCGACTATTACGATGATATGGGCTATCCCGATTTCGCAGAGGACGAGGGTAATTTTAAACTGCTAAAGAATTTCTTCAGCAAAAAAGCTTCTGTTACTGAACCGCCCGAGGAAGACGACGGTGAAACAGACGTAGAAGCTGATAACGAATAGAATAAAAAAATAAGACAACGGGCAGTAAAAAACATCTGTTTTTTACTGCCCGTTTTTTACCGATTTATTATTTAATAATTAAATAGGAAGAAAACAAGGTTTGTTAACAAAAAAGTAAAGAATTGGCAAAGGAATGGCAATGCAATAATTTGATTTTACGCTATACTATAATGGGCGTGGATGGGGCATAGCGAATAGCGTTGTGCCTCTGTTGTGTAAAACGCCCATAATTTCCGCTTCCATTCGGTGCAAAATGCCGAATTTACAATATACAAATTTATTAAAAATATTTTGAAAGAGGTATTTATGGAACTGTTACTGATTGTTGTTTTGTTTGCAGCAGTTTTGGCGCTTTCCTATGCTGCCTTCAGCTTCTTCAAGGTTAAGAAGATGGACGAAGGTACTGACAGAATGAAGGAAATCGCAAGTGCTATCCGTATCGGCGCTAAGGCCTTCCTTGATTACGAAATAAAGATCATCGTTATCGTTGCACTTGTAGTTGCGGCGTTGATGGCTCTTCTTATTTCTTGGCAGGCAGGTATCGCTTTCCTCATTGGTGCTACCATGAGTGAATCCGCAGGTTATATCGGTATGAGAATTGCTACCTACGCTAACGTTCGCGTTGCTAACAAGGCTCGTAATACCAAGAACCTTGGCGAAACTCTTAAGGTTGCTTTCCGCGGCGGCTCTGTAATGGGTCTTTCCGTTGGTGGCTTTGCACTCCTCGGCGTATTTGTTGTTTACATTATCTTTGGTATTCTCGGCGGCCAGCTTGACGCAGTTACTTCTGCCGCTCACAGTACCGACAACAGCATTCTCGGCATGCTTGTTGATGGCTACAATATGCCTACCTCCTTTACCATGACCCTTTCCGGTTACGCTCTCGGTTGTTCCGTAATCGCTATATTCAACCGTATCGGCGGCGGTATCTATACCAAGGCTGCTGACATGGGCGCTGACCTTGTTGGTAAGACCGAAGCTCACATTCCCGAAGACGATCCCCGTAACCCTGCTACCATCGCAGATAACGTTGGTGACAACGTTGGTGACGTTGCAGGTCTCGGCTCTGACCTTCTTGAAAGCTACGTAAGCTCCATTCTTGCTTCCGTAATTCTCGCTATCGAGCTTTTCTCCAAGCAGATTTTCGGGGACACTGTTATTCTTGATAAAATGATCTATTTCCCCATAGTTTTCGCAGGTATAGGCCTTATCGCTTGCGTTCTCGGCGTTGCTTCCTTGCTTATCAAGGCTAAGCTTTCCGATAACCCTCATAAGGAGCTTAACCTTGCTACCTGGATCTCCGCAGGTATCGCTATTATCGGCGTTTTCGCCTTCAGCTATATCTCCTTTAACGATCCTTCCTTCTCCGCAAAGGGTGAATACGGTACAGTTTTCGAAACCGTTCAGTTTAACCTCGGTTGGATCTCTCCTGCAATCGCTGCTGTTTGCGGTATCGTTTCCGGTATACTCGTTGGTCTCGTAGCAGAACGCTACACCAGCGCAGACTACAAGCACACCAAGCGTGTTTCCGCAGCTTCCGTTGAAGGTCCTGCGCTTAACATTACTCAGGGTCTTGCACTCGGTATGCGTTCCTGTATGATTCCTTGTATCATTCTCGGCGTTGCAATCTACGCTGCATACGCAGTTTGCGGTATGTACGGCGTTGCACTTGCGGCTCTCGGTATGCTCTCCTTTGTTGCTACCACCGTTTCCGTTGACACCTACGGTCCTATCTCTGACAACGCAGGCGGTATCGCTGAAATGAGCGGCCTTGATAAGGACGTTAGAAAGATCACCGACCACCTCGACTCCGTTGGTAATACCACCGCTGCTATTGGTAAGGGCTTTGCAATCGGCTCCGCTGCACTTGCGGCTCTCTCCATGATGTCCTCTTATCTCTTTGCTTCTACCGACCTCACCACAGGCGGCGACTTTACCAAGGGTGCGGATTCTATAATCAACCTTAACATTATCGATCCTCTTACCCTTGCAGGCGCAATCGTTGGTGCGGCTCTTCCTTTCCTCTTCTCCGGTATGCTTATCGATGCAGTTGCTAAGGCTGCAAGAAAGATGGTTGAGGAAGTTCGCCGTCAGTTCAGAGAGATCAAGGGCCTCCTTCAGGGCGAGGTTCTTCCCGACTATAAGACTTGTATCGAGATCTCCTCTAAGGGTGCTATCAAAGAAATGCGCGTTCCCGCAATCCTTGCTATCGCAGTTCCCGTTGTTTGCGGCTTCCTCTTCGGTGTAAACTTTGTTGCCGGTATCCTTATCGGTTCCACCCTCTCCGCTATAATGCTCGCTATTTTTACCGGTAACGCAGGCGGCGCTTGGGATAACGCAAAGAAGTACATCGAAACCGGCGCTATCGAAGGCCATGCTAAGGGCTCTCCTGCACATGATGCTGCAGTAGTCGGTGACACCGTTGGTGACCCCCTTAAGGACACTGTTGGTCCCTGCCTTGATATATTCATTAAGATAATGTCCACCATCGCTCTCGTAACCGTTGTTGTATTCCGTGACAACAACCTTCTCAACTGGGTAATGGGCCTCTTAAAGTGATAACAAAAATCGGCAACTCTTAAAGGGTTGCCGATTTCTTTTTGTTGACAAGGTGGGCTTTTAGTTGTATACTTAATTTACACTGTTTAAGGAGAGATAATTTATGATAGCAGTTGGCATGAAAGCAGAACTTTCGGTAGATGTAACCGAGTCTAATACAGCTAAGGCCGTTGGCAGCGGCAGTTTGCCCGTTTTCGCTACACCCGCTCTTGCTGCTTTGGCAGAGAAGACGTCCTGCGTGCTTCTTGAGGGGAAACTTGACGAGGGTACTGCCACCGTTGGCAGTCTTCTTAATATAAAGCATCTGGCGCCTACTCCCGTAGGTATGACCGTTAGATGCGTTTGTACCCTCAGCACCATAGACGGCCGCCGTCTGTGCTTCGATATGGAACTTTACGACGGGGCAGGTAAGGTCGGCGAGGTGTATCACGAAAGGTTTATTATAAAAACCACTTCATTTATGGAAAAGGCTATGTCAAAGTTGGTACAGAAAAATGGATAATAACGAAATAACCAAGGAAATTGAAATAGTCCCTGCAGGCATAACAAAAACCTTTACCAAGGCGCAAAACGACGACGCTTCTTTGTACGAGTTTGCAGGAGGCGAAGGGGTTATTGCCGAATTTGTAAGAGCTCCCTCTGAAGATTGTGCAAAGGCAATGCGCCGTATAAAATGGCGTACTGTTAAAAACACTCGTTTTGTTGTCTACACAATGTTTTTTGTTATACTTTTGGTGTTTTCTGTATATTACGCCATTACAAAAACCTACTATATAGCCGCTTTAACCGGTATGGTTGGCGCTTTTATGCTTTATATAGTTTTGTTTGGAGAAAGTTTTTTTGTAAGCGCTATGCCTTTCGATGAGAAAGGGGATAAAAATTCAAGGTTTTCTGTAAAACTTTGTGAAAACAACCTTTATGTGTTTGATGGCGAAGCCTTGTCCACGGCGGAGTATGGGCAGATAACTCAGTTTAAAGATACGGGAAAGTGTATATATCTTAAGTTTAGGGGCGTAAAGCAATTTGCCGATGGAGTGGTTCTTTTAAAAACAGAGGACAACGTAGAGGCTGTTGAGGAAATAATCAAAAAAATTCCCGTTGCAAAATAAAAAATGCGGTACAACGTTCAGTTGTGCCGCATTTGTTTTTCTCTGGTCTTTATTTTTTGTAACAAACGGTTTCAGAATATTCGCCGCTGTCGTTGGTGTAGCCCAAGGTTATCTTGTTGCCTTCGATTTTGTAGTCGTAAACGCGTTTTATTGGGGGATTGTCTACGTGGATTTCCATGTATATCTTGGAGTCATCGTAGGTGTAGGAGAAGTAGTTAACCAGGTCCAAAACGCGCAGTTCGCCCTTTCCGTCGCCTTTGAAATGGTAAGTAGTGCCAAAACCGTCCTCTCTTTGTTCGGACCATTCGCCAAACATGGGGTCGGAGTTATCAGGCCCGCCACAAGCAAAAAGACCTGCCGCCATAGCCAAGGTTAAAAGAAATATAAGAATTCTTTTACAAGTCATAGTTTACCTCCACATTTTACTGTCTATATTATAAAGCCTTTGTTTTATCTTGTCAAGCCCCTTGTCTATTGACAAAAGCGATATAAAGTTGTATGATATATAAGTATAATTGTAATTTGGCTATTTATGCCGTAAAGACTCGAAAGCAGGGAGGCAGTGTATGAAAAACACAATACTTTCGGCAGGAAACGCTACTATGGACGTTCTCCTCAACGTGCCATTTGCTCCTCATGACGGGCGTCTTGTATGCTCTAAGGATAGGTATATGTTCACTCCCGGCGGCAGTGGCGCATATACTGCTGTTGCGGCTAAACGTGCAGGTGCTTCTTCTATTCTTTGTTCACGGGTTGGGGAGGATGAAACTGGTCTTCGCTTAATCGAACATTTGAGGGAAGCGGGCGTTGACGTTAACTGTATCACTGCAGACCCCAAGGCGCAAACCGCGTTGGAGGTTTACTTGCTTGAAGAATACGGTTTGGGCGGCAAGATAAGCTATGCAGGGGCAAACGCTTGTCTTAATTGTGAAAATCTTGAGTTTGCCTTCAGCAGATATCCTGACTTGTTTACTACCGATTTAAGAATCAATCGCAGCGTGCTTAAATACGCCGCAGAACTTACCCGTATACAGTCCGTTCCCTTTGTTTTGGATGCCTCCGGTGCCATCGATAGCGGAAGCATCGTGGGGCTTATGGGCGTTGATATTCTTGTCGCAAATGAAGAATCGGTGGAAAAACTTACGGGGGTGCGTCTTTCTACAACAGACAACTGCCTGCGCGCGTGCATAGCCCTTTGTGATATGCTTCCATTGAAGTTCGTGGTTTTAAAGCTTGGTGACCGCGGCGCCTACATATACGATGGCACTTATTGCGAGCTTCTTATGTCTCCCAATCTTCAAAGCGTTGATACTACTGCGGAGCATGAATGCTTTGTAGGTACCTTCTGCGCTCATTTTATTGATAATAAGGACGTTTATTATGCAACCAAGTATGCTCTTGCTGCGTCCTCTATATGTGCATCCCGCGTTGGCGGCTTTGTTTCCTTGCCTACGGACGAGGATATCCGTAAATTATTATAATCATTTTCTTGGAGGCTGTAATGGCTGATAAAAAAGTTTTTGCCGTTGTTTTCGGCGGCGCTTCCTCTGAGCATGAGGTTTCCTGCGTTTCTGCCGCTTGGGTGGTTGATAATATCGATCCTGAGCGTTATGACGTGATAAAGATAGGTATAACTAAAAACGGCGTGTGGTTCTTGTATAAGGGAAGCACCGACTCCATGCGTAACCATACGTGGTCAGAGGACAAGGAAAACCTTGTCCCCTGCGTTATTTCTCCTTGTACCGTCCAGCACGGTCTGTTCACATTTAATAAGGCAGAGGGGACTTTTTCTACTATAAGGGTGGATGCAGTGTTCCCGGTGCTTCACGGTAAAAACGGAGAGGACGGTACTATCCAAGGTCTGTTTTCTGTGGCGGGCATTCCCTTTGTCGGCGCAGATACTTATTCCTCTGCCGTTTGCATGAATAAGCATACAGCAAAAACCGTGGTCAAGGAAGCAAATATAGCTGACCTTGCCGATTGGATAGCGATAAGAAAAAACAGCGTGTACCTGCCAATGGCAAGGGCATGGGCTTCAAAGAAGGGATATCCGCTATTTGTAAAGCCCGCCTGCGCCGGTTCTTCTGTCGGTGTATCTAAGGTGCGTAACGAGGGCGAGCTTGTGGATGCTATAAAAAACGCCTTCATACACGATGATACCGTGCTTATAGAAGAAGCGATAGTTGGCAAGGAAATAGAGGTTGCAGTGCTCAGCACTCCTGATGAGGTTGTGGTTTCCCGCTGCGGTGAGATAGACCCCGGCGCTGATTTTTACGACTATGAGGCGAAGTATCAAAGCGATACCTCCAGTCATTACATTCCCGCACGTATATCCGATGAGGTTGCAAATCGCGTGCGTATAGCTGCTCAAAGTATTTTCAGCACTCTCGGATGTAAGGACCTTGCAAGGGTAGACTTTTTCGTGTGTGAAGATGGAAAGGTAATATTCAACGAGATAAATACCATTCCCGGGATGACCGGCATCAGCCTCTATCCGTTGCTCATGGCTGATTCGGGCATTGATGGTAAAGCTCTTATGGATAAGCTGTTTAACGGCGCTGTTGGAGGATAATAATGAAAAATACCGTTGGTATATTCGACTCAGGGCTTGGCGGACTTACCGCAGCGTATGAGTTTGAAAACCTTTTTGCGGGCAAAAAATACATATACTTCGGGGATACCGCCCGTGTGCCCTACGGTTCTAAATCCAAGGACACCATTTGTCGATACGCTCTTCAGGATACGGGCTTTCTTATTTCCAAGGGCGCTTCGTTGATAGTTGCCGCCTGCGGTACGGTAAGTGCTAACGCCATCGAGGCTTTAAGGCAGCGTTTTTCTGTTCCCGTTATCGGGGTTGTGGAGCCTGCGGCGGAAAAAGCGGCAAGGATTGCTGCGGCAGGCGGAGGAAGGGTGCTTGTTTTGGGCACCGAGGCTACGGTAAAAAGCGGCGCCTATGAAAAGGCGATCTCTGCCATAGACAGCAGCCTTTGTGTAAAGTCTGTTCCTTGTCCGATGTTCGTTCCCTTGGTAGAAAACGGTTATACCGAAGGGGCTGCGGCGGAACTTTTTGTAAGGGAGTATTTGTCTCCTTACTTGTCTTACGGCGCAGACGCAGTTATACTGGGCTGTACCCACTATCCTCATTTGTCCGGGGTCATAGGCGCCTTCCTTGGCGGAAGCGTTCTTGTAAATTCGGGTAGGGAAGCGGCAGAGGCGGTTTCGAGGCTTATCACAGCTGATAATGCGGCAGACGGAAAAGCGGAGTTTTACGTCAGCGACGCCCCGGAAAGTTTTGCAAGACTGGCGGGAGTGTTCCTTAAGCGTGATGCAACCGAAGGTGTAAAATGCATTGATATAGAAAGTTATTGATTATGAAAGTACCTGTTGAGATATTAGTAACCAATAAAAGATTGGATTACAGAGATATAGTATCGTTAAGCGATGCCGTTGACCCAAAGGAAACTATCTCGGGGTTCAGTGGCTATATGGAAACAAATGCAAACGGCTTTTCCTTGGAATATTCTGAGGATATTGATGGCTTTAACGAGCTTGAAACCAGCATTATATATCGGAACGGCGTGGCGCTGATCAGTCGAAGAGGGGACATTAACACAAATCTTGTTTTTGTGCCTCATACCTCCTGCGACTGCGTTTATTACAGCGGTTACAGACAGTTAAGTCTAAGGGTAACCACTAAAAATTTAACTACCGATATAGGCGCATTGGGCGGAAAACTCAGTATAGACTATACGGTAGACATAATGGGCAGTATGGCGGAAAAGAATACCATGTGTCTTTCCGTTTGTCCGATAGAAAGCGTAAGCTGAAAAGGGCGGAATAAATATGACGGTAAAAAGAACCATAAAACTTCTTTCCTCAGTTGAAGACTATTTTATAATGCCAAAAATGGGCGCGGAAACGTTAAAAAGTCTTACCTCGGCAGATCTTAGGGTCTTGCTGTTTTCCGCCTCCGGCGGGGATACCAATCTTGTCAGCATGGCGGAAGCCTTGGGATTGACCGCTGATGAGGCAGAGAGGGCTCTTGAAAGGCTGGAGAACTTCGGTATAGTTTCCGTTAAAGAGGAAAAGGTAAAAAAGGTAAAAACTTCCCACACATCACAGTACGACAACGAGGAGATCGCAGATGCCATGGATGGCGACGGTGGCTTCAGGGGTATAGTAAGCTTTTCTTCCGACAAACTAGAGAAACAGCTTAACCGCAACGATCTTAATACCTTATATGCCTTGTACGATTATTACGGTATGGCTCCTGATTTGATATGCGGTATAGTTGAATATTGCGTTTCTGTTGGAAAACGTAACCTTTCTTACATATTCAATACGGCTTTAAGTATGCAGGCGGACGGGATCGGCAGTTACGAGGAGCTGGAAGGTCACTTAAAGGCAAAACGCACCGCAGACGGTAAATCGGGCCGTTTCCGCAAACTTTGCGGCATAGGCAACAGAGAACTTACCACAAAGGAGCGCACTTACACCGACCGTTGGTTTGGCGAAATGCGCCTCAGTTTTGATTTGGTTAAGCACGCTTATGAGATCACGGTAAACAATACGGGTGAGGTCGCCTTGCCCTATATGTCTAAAATATTGGAAAAATGGCACGCCAAGGGCATTAAGACGGTGGAAGATGCTAATAGCTACGAGGCTCAAAAACCAAAAAAGGCTTCTTACGGTGGCGAGGATCCGGAGATAGAAGAACTCCTTATGGCGGCGGCGCAAAAAGGCTACCTAAAGACAAAGCAGGAGGAGCAGTAGTATGGAAAACAAGGAGAGGCTTTCCATTCAAAGTGAGCTTAATGAAAAACGTCTTCGCGCCTTGGCGGAGGCAGACCGCCGTCAGGCGGAAACGGAAGCCGCAATACCTGCCCTAGGCAACATAAATCGACTGATAAGGTCAGTAGGCCCCAGACTTTTGGCTCTTGGTATACAAGGGGGCGACGATTATGAAGCACGCTCCAAGGAACTTTACCTTGAGCACGAGGCCCTTGTGGATGAAAAGATGGCTTTACTTAAGGCCAACGGATACCCTGAGGATTATGACCTGCCCGTTTTTGAGTGCAAGGAGTGTAACGATACGGGCTTTGTCGGCCCTATGCCTTGTTCTTGCGTCAAAAGGGAGAGGGCAAAGCGTGCGTATTACAACTCGGGGCTTGGCAAAGCGCTGGAAAAGCAGACATTTGAAAGCCTTGATATGCGCTATTATTCAGGTACTACCGCGAAGGGCTTTTCGGTTAAAGATATAATGACCAACCACGTGGAGTACTGCAAGGACTATGCGGAGAACTTTTGCCGCGGTGCGGATAACCTGCTTATGATAGGCGGTTCGGGGCTTGGTAAGACCCATATCGCCTCTGCAATAGGTCATGTGGTTATAAACAAAGGTTTTGAAGTGGTTTATGAAAGTGCCCAGAGGATAATCGACGCCTTTGAAACTGAGCGTTTCGGTAAAGGCAGTGAGGAGGGGACAAGCCGTTTTACCGACTGCGACCTTCTTATAATGGACGACCTGGGTACTGAATTTAATACCTCCTTTACCTTGTCAGCGCTTTTCGGGCTTCTGAATCATCGCATAATAAACGGGCTTTCCACTATAATAACCACAAACCTTAGTTTTGCAGAGATAGAGGAAAAATACAAGGAGCGTATCTGTTCTCGCCTGAGAGGAGAATATAATGCGTTGGTATTTTGCGGAAGAGATATAAGGCGAGTTAAGAAGGAGAATAGATGAAATCGGTAAACGTATACACCGACGGAGCGTGTCGCGGCAACCCGGGCAACGGCGGCTACGGCGTAGTTCTTGAATATAACGGCCACGAGAAAGAGCTGTCTGCAGGCTACAAACGCACTACTAATAACCGCATGGAACTGCTGGCGGCGATAACTGGGCTTGAACAGCTTAAAGAGCCTTGTGCCGTAACCTTGTATAGTGATTCGAAATATCTTACAGATGCCATCAGTAAGGGCTGGGTGGAAAGCTGGCGCAAAAAAGGATGGAAAAAGTCCGATGGAAAGAGTGCCCTTAACGTAGACCTTTGGAAAAGGCTCATTTTACTTTTAGAGAAGCACAAGGTTGAACTTGTGTGGGTGAAGGGTCATAACGGGCACCCTTATAACGAGCGTTGCGACGCTCTTGCCACCACGGCCGCAGACAGCGGCAACCTTGCAGAGGACGAGGAATATATCAAACAGGAGGCTATGGGCAATATATGAAATGTCTTGTGGGAGATACGCCTATGGAGCAGGGGCAGGCTGTGGAGATTACCTTTTCCGACGGAAAAAAACAGAAGGGCGTATATAAGGATACCTTTGGATACAACCACAGCTTTGACCTCGAAAACGGCAGTTCTGTAACCTTAAGCAATCACTTCATGCGGCTTAAGGGTATAAGAGTAAAGGCAATAGATTAAAAAGGAAGGTGTTTTCTGTGAAAAAAAGAGTTATTGGTATTTTAACGGCGCTTCTCATTTTAATTTCATCGACTCTTACCGTAAACGCTCTGCCAATAATAACGGGTGAGACCGACGGTAGCGTACAAACTCTTGCGGAAGGTGTTACCTTTACCAAGGCTGCGGTAGAGGGCGCTCCTTATGGAAAACAAAAATTCAATATAGTGGAGTTTGATCTGGCAGAACGCACTCTTGATCTCGCCATACTTAAAAACGATTATATAGCAAGTAAAAAGACCGTTGCGTCCTTTGTGGACGTTTATAACGCTGAGCATGAGGCGGAGGGGAAAAAGGTTATCGCCGCAGTGAACGGCGACCTTTGGATGACGGGTATACACAGTAACGACAAGGTTGCTAAAAGCATACTTACGGTCCCTCGTGGAATGCTTATGTCCGACGGTATAATATATTGCTCTTCTCAGATACCTAACGAGGCAACCTACACTACCAACGGTGAAGGCCCCGTTACCTTCTGGGCGTTCGGTATGACGGCGGATTACGTTCCCATGCTCGGTCAGCCGATAGTAAATTTTGCAGTGAAGAATACCCGTACCGGGAACGCGACGGAGACTCAGGCGTACAACCGACTTCCCGCCCATGATTCCTTGGTTATATATGACGGTAACTGTAATTATACTAACTATGCCCTTGACGACGCGTACGAGGTGGTTCTTACCGATATAAGCGGCGCATTTACCTGTGGTGGCACCGTAAGCGGTACCGTTTCCGCCATTTACTCCGCAAACGACGATGCAAGCCCCACCCTTGATAAAAACAGCATCGTGCTTACTGCAAGGGGCGATAAAATAGAGCGTATAAGCGGATATCAGATAGGTGACGTAATAAGCATAGATATCAGCATCAGCGATGCTTCCGGCAGAGATAACGATTGGTCCAAGGCAGTGCTTGCCATAGGGGGACATATGCCTCTTATGATAGACGGGGTTTCTACCAATCCTGCGGGGGTGGGGAACTATCCCTCTACCATTATTGGCTACAAGAACGACGGCAAGGTTGTCATAATTCAGAATGACGGTAGACAGTCTGACTGGAGCCTTGGCCTTAACTATAACTATATGGACGACCTTATGATGCAGCTTGGTGTAAACACCTGCATTCATTTGGACGGCGGCGGATCTTCTACTATGATAGTTGGAGACGAGCTTGTTAACAAACCCAGTGACGGCAGTGCTAGAGCAGTTATCAACGGCATCGCTCTTGTTTCCTGCGAGGAGAGGGCGCCTCAAGGAGAGTTTGAGCCTAAAACACCCTGCAGGTTTAATGCAAAGTATCTCTCCTTTGAAGATTCCGGTGCGGCAAACATCATATCCTCGGGTTACGGTAACACTACTGCTGTTACCGCGGTAGAGGGCGCTGTTCGTCTCACCGCCTCTACCGATACCATCGACCCTTATCAGTATTACTCTGTTTCTTCGGCAGTAAATACTCTTAACGCCAACCAGTATAAGTATATTGTATTAAAATATAAAACAAGTGAAAACATTACTACCCCTGCAATGGAACTTTTCCTTTGCTCAGGTAATATCGGCGGACCTGCCGCAGGGCACTCCGTGGTGTTTAACCACGGTACGGCAGGAGAGTGGAATACGCAGATAGTTGACCTTTCTGAACGTACTGACTGGAGTGGTATTATTCACGGTATACGTCTTGATTACTTTGCAGGTAACGCAAAGAAGGGGGAGTATATGGATATTGCCTACATAGCCTTTGCCAAAACTGCCGAGGAGGCACAGTCATACGTTGACGGAACTGCACAACTTCCTACGGTCCCTGCGGAAAACGCAATCATCTCCGTAAAGGCAAATGCCGCCTTTAAGAAGATAGAGGGCGACCTTGTGGGGGTTCCCTACGGTGCCACTGTTTATGACGTGGTAAACGGCCTTTCCGCTACAAGGCTTGAAGTGTTTGATATGAACGGCAACAGCGTTAGAGGGCAGAAAGTTGATAACGGTTATACCGTTTGTTCCTATACCTCCACCTTTGAAGTTTCCGAGACCTTGACTATAGTTATAGCAGGTGACGTGAATGGTGACGGATATACAGATAATCTCGATGCTTCCGCCGTGCTTAAATACGATGCAGGCATAAACGATATGACAGATACGCAAAAGACTATGGGCGATATTAACGGAGACGGTTATGTGGATAACCTGGATGCTGCAGTGATGCTTAAGATCGACGCAGGTCTTATGTAGTATAATTAGAATTAAAAAAGGAGCTGTAAAAAACAAAGTTTTTTACAGCCCCAGACCGCTGACAAAGGCACAGAACACGAAAAAGACATAAAATTTGCTCTCATAAAGAAGAGAATCCGAGAAGTTAATCCTCGGATTCTCTTTGATTTTTTCTATTTTTTAGTTCAAAACGAACCTCGGCTCACAGTACTTAGTACAGTTTTCGCCTCGGTTCGTCTTGTCTGCACTCTTTCTCAGCACTCTGCCAGCTTGATGACAAGGTTTGTCATCAAGCTGGGGCTGTAAAAAACTTTGTTTTTTACAGCCCCTTTTGTTGTAGCTTAACGG
>JAFQKR010000090.1 GCA_017396825.1 Clostridia bacterium | reverse complement strand
TTCTTTATGCGAAGAAAAGGGGGAAAAGACGCAGCAAGGGAAAACCCTTCCAAACTGGGTTTTCCCTTTGCAAACCCTTTCCCGAATGGTTTAAGGGCTCGCCCTTAAAAATCCCCATTGAGTTTCATATATATTTCAGGAGAGTTTAGGAGGAGCGTTTTGTAGGGAGCGGCGATTTCGACGCTCCGATATTTCAAAATCCCCATTTGGCTTGGTGTGTATCTCAGGGAGCTTTGGCGAGGGGATATTTTGTAGGGAATGCATTTATGCATTCCGATTGCAAAGCGGATAAATCCGTTCCCTGCAATTTCTATCGGTTATACCATTAAACAATAAAACACGGGCTGTGATCACATCACAGCCCGTGTTAACTTTTATATATTATTCCTCTTCAAATACGTCTTTTTCTGCGCCGCATAAAGGACATACAAAATCCTCGGGAACATCCTCCCAAACAGTTCCTGCCTCAATACCGTTATCGGGATCGCCGATAGCCTCGTCATAAACATATCCGCAGATAGGACAAACATACTTTTTCATAAAAATACCTCCAAAAATAAATTTGTTATTATTATTTTACTAAACAAGCATCAATATTACAATAGTTAATATTGAAATTTTTTTACAGAATGATATAATAAAATAAAATTTATTTGTTTCGGAGGTAGTATTATGTCTGTTAAAATGAGATATTTCCCCGGCGGAAAAACCAAAGCACTTACCATGAGCTATGATGACGGTCCTAAGTTCGACCGCCGTTTGATCGAGATCTTTAACAAATACGGAATAAAGGGCACCTTCCATCTCAATTCCGGCAATCTCACAGAAACAAAAACCGAGGATGCCTGGAACGTTTCCAAAGAGGAGGTTGCCGAGCTGTATAAGGGCCACGAGGTTTCGGTACACACCCTTACTCATCCCAACCCCTGTATGCTTAGCAATATGGGTGTTGTGAAGGAGATTATGCAGGACAAACAAAATCTCGAACAGCTTTGCGGTTATCCCGTTAGAGGTATGTCTTACCCCTTCGGCGCCTACGACGATGATGTGCTTTCTATCCTGCCCGCTGTTGGTATGGAATACTCCAGAACCGTAAACAGCACTGGCAGATTCTCACTTCCCAAAAACTTTTTAGAGTGGCACCCCACCGCACATCACTGTGCTGACATCTGTGAGAAGGGCAAGGAGTTTTTAGAGAGCAACCGTCCTTGGGACCGCAACGTTATGTACGTTTGGGGCCATTCCTACGAGTTTAACAACGACAACAACTGGGAGCTTATTGAGGAGTTTTGTGAGCTTATGAGCGGCCATGACAACGTCTGGTATGCTACCAACATTGAGATAGTTGACTATGTTAACGCTGTAAGAGCACTTAAATTCACCGCTGACGAAACCGTTGTGTATAACCCCTCAGCCATATCTGTTTGGGTGGATGTTGACGGTGCTGCCGTTGAGGTAAAAGGCGGCGAAACAAAAAAGTTAAAGTAATTTGAAAAAATGTCAGTTTTTACTTGAAAAATTGGCAATAATATTATAAAATAGTAAAAGTATGTTTGTTTTTTAACAATCTCAATTTTTGTATAAAGAAAGGATGCTGATTTTATGACAGCTCTCAACAAAAAGACCGTTGATGATATCAACGCAAAAGGCAAAAAGGTTTTAGTACGTTGCGACTTTAACGTGCCCCTTAAAAACGGCGTTATTACTGACGAAAACCGTATAGTTGCCGCGCTCCCCACCATTAAGAAACTGCTTGCAGACGGTGCACAGGTTATCCTTTGCTCACATCTTGGTAAGCCCAAGGGCGAGCCTAAGCCCGAGCTTTCACTGGCTCCCGTTGCTAAAAGACTTTCAGAGCTTTTGGACAAAGAAGTTGTTTTCGCTGCTGACGATAACGTTGTTGGTGAAAACGCAAAGGCTGCAGTTGCAAATATGAAAGACGGCGACGTTGTTCTTTTACAGAACACCCGTTACCGTGCAGAAGAAACCAAAAACGGCGAAGCACTTTCCAAAGAGCTTGGCTCATTGGCTGACATTTTTGTTAACGACGCTTTCGGTGCTGCCCACAGAGCACACTGCTCAACTGTTGGTGTAGTTGATTATGTTGAGGAAGCTGCAGTTGGCTACCTTATTGAAAAAGAGCTCAAATATTTGGGTGGCGCAGTTGAAAATCCTGCAAGACCTTTTGTTACAATCTTGGGCGGTGCTAAGGTTGCTGACAAGCTTAACGTTATAGAGAACCTGCTTAACAAAGCAGATACACTCATCATCGGCGGCGGTATGGCTTACACCTTCCTGGCTGCTAAGGGCTACGGCGTAGGCACATCACTTCTTGACAACGAGAAGATCGACTACTGCAAGGATATGCTTAAAAAGGCAGAGGAGAAGGGTGTTAAGATCCTGCTTCCTATCGACTGCACAATCGCTAAAGATTTCCCCGATCCTATCGATGCTCCTATCGACGTTCAGGTTG
>JAFQKR010000089.1 GCA_017396825.1 Clostridia bacterium | reverse complement strand
TTTTTTGTCTGATATGCTGATCAGCATATTATTTTTGCTTTGCAAAAGCGATATTAAGCCTTACGCCTTTTTTCTTTATTTATCGGGGAAAAAGAAACGCATATCTCCGTTTTCCACCCTGCAAACCATGGTTCCCTTTTCATCGGTACGGTGGATAACAGCCCCCGCATCCTCAAGCCTGTCAAGAGTAACGGTATGCGGATGGCCGTAGCTGTTACTGTTCCCGCAGGAAATAATGGCGTACTCGGGCATTACCTCCCTTAAAAAACGGTAGCAGGTGGAACTGTCGCTGCCGTGATGCCCAACCTTAAGAACGGTGCTTTTTATATTATACCCTCTATCAAGTATAATCTCCTCCACTTCCCTTTCCGCGTCTCCCGTGAAAAGAAACGAGGTGTTTCCGCACTCTATTTTAAGCACTATGGAGGTGTTGTTTACGCTTTCGCCGTCGTTCACCGCAAGTATCCTTACGGTAGCATTGCCAAGGCTGAAGGTCTCCCCTGCCGTGGGAACAGTTATCCTCGCCCCTGCTTTGTCTACGTAATCCACAAAGTCATCAAACACGTCGCTGTCGAAATCCGTAACGGGGCAGTACACCGTACCTACTGTTGCCAACTTTAACGCGGCGGGCAGCCCGCCGATATGATCCTCGTGGGCGTGGGTTGCCACAACGTAATCAAGGTGCTCCACCCCCTGCTTTTTCAGGTAGGAATACAAAAACGAAGAGTCGCCGCGGTTACCACCGTCTATAAGCATGGTCTCCCCATCACACACAACAAGGGCGGCATCTGCCTGACCTACGTTCAAAAAATGAACCGAGATATCACCCGCGACAGGCTCTCGCATAAACACCGAAAACGCAAGAAAAGCCAAAAGAGCAACAAGCGCCAGTATAAACGCAAAGGGCTTCCCCTTAAAACGTTCCGCAAAGGATACAGCCCTTTCCGTTTGTTTTATAAAAGTCTTGTACTCGTTAGTCGTTTTCTTGGCTTTCATATATCTCCTGCTTGCTAAGGCTACTTGGTCAGCTTACTCCAACGTAGCCGCTGTTGTTTATTATCTCTTGCCCCTCGGGTGACAAAATATAGTCTATAAGAGGCTTAATATTCTCGTTGTTGTTATCTGCACGGTACACGGCATAAAAATTGCTTACTATGGGATAAGTGCCGTTTCGGATATTGTCTGCATCGGGATACACCCCGTTTACGGAAAGCATCTTAACGCCGCCGTTATCCACTATACCGTCAAGATAAAACCTAAAGGAAAAGCCTATGGCACCGCCAAAGGGCGCAAAAAGCGAGCTATCCATCTCCTGCCCCTTCATAAACTTAAGCATCATGGTCTGGCTTCCGCTTCCTTCGGGACGCTGCAGAGGGTTAATAATTCTGCTTGTTCCCCCGACCTCCGACCAGTTGGTATATTTGCCTGTATATATACCCTGTATCTGCTCTACCGTAAGCGAATCTACGGGGTTATCGGCATTAACAAAAAAGACAAACGCCTCATAGCCGATGGGAACGAACACCAGCTCTGCCCCGTTATCCTCGGCGTACTTACGCTGAGACTCAGAGGGGCCTGCACAGAAAACTATATCCGCCGTTCCGTCCACCACCGCTTTGTATGCCCCGACCGTATTACGGTACTGAACAGCGCTATCCTCAGCAAAGGCGGTGCCGTCAAACTTACAGCTATCCTCGGGGTAAACGGCATTTGCTATGGCGGAGTATACCGGCAAGAGGGCAGTTGCACCGTCAAGAACGGGCATATCCTCGGTTATTTTAAAGTCTGACTCCGTCTTGTATATAAAGGAGTCCTCGTCAAAGGGCAAATATTGGTCCGCCCGTATAGCCTTTGGACTGGATGCGGTGCCAAAATTATTGCCGCACCTTACGGTAAACGTCCAATAAAACCCCAGATTAACAGACACAAACAGCGAAAAAACAAGGATAAGGATAAGAATTTGTTTAAACAGCTTCATCTATATCACCACCATTCCTTAGAGACGTAGTGGATTATAGAGCTTGTGCCGTAAGCGTAAACGGCATAGGCAACGTGTGCCACGGTGATAGCAATACCAACCGCCACCAAAGCCCAAAGTATGCGCTTATAAGTCTTTTCTTTCACAGCCGCACCTCTTTTCCCTACATAATAGAAATAGGCCCGCTTAACAACAAAATTATCGTTGTAATAAGGGCGGCTTCACAAAAGATACTTATTGCCGCCGCTATCCCCGCCGAAATAAGTTTGGATTCCCTAAATCTTCTCTCGGCGCTCTCCTTTGGTGCCTTTACCAGCCTAACGGCGCAATAGATAACACGGCCCAACATAATAATCGGTAACGCCACCAGCGCAAAATAAAAACCGTAAACAAAAATCAGTATTTGCATAGTCAAACCTCTTTCTTAAAAAGTCCTAAGATCTCTACGCACAAATCGTAGCACAACTAAAGAAAAATAGTCAAGCTACTCTGCCGTTTTTGGGTTATACCGTTGGTTTTACGCTCCGTAGAGTCGTTCTTTGTCTTCTCTACCGTCAGTAGAGATGTTTATTTGTCCAGATGCACGTCAAGCTGCGGAAAGGGTATCTTTATGCCCTTCTTATCAAATACAGCCTTTACCGCCTCTAAAAGGTCAAAGCGCACGTCCCAATAGTTTTCCGTAGCGCACCAAGCGCGCATGGTAAAGGCAAGGGCGCTATCGCCATGCTCACTGAGTCTTGCCATAGGCTCGGGGTCGTCAAGCACCAGAGGATGCTTAGACGCTATCTCCAAAAGAAGCCCCTTGACCTGCTCCACGTCGCTGTCGTAATCCACGTTAAAGGTAAGATCTATTCTGCGCTTATCCATAGCAGAATAGTTTTCCACCACGGAGTTGGTAAGAGTGCCGTTGGGGATAGTGATAACCTTGTTGTCAGGGGTACCGAGGACGGTATACACAACGGTTATAGCCTTAACGGTACCTGCCGCATCGGGAGTGGTGATATAGTCCCCCACCTTAAAGGGCTTAAATATCAGTATCATTATACCGCCCGCAAAATTGCTCAGCGCGCCCTGCATAGCAAGACCTACGGCGACACCGCAGGAGGCAAGAACGGTAAGAAACGACGTTGCAGGCACACCCATCA
>JAFQKR010000008.1 GCA_017396825.1 Clostridia bacterium | reverse complement strand
ATCTATGCGGACTTCTGCGAAAACAGTCTTGCTATCCCTGTTATCAAGGGCAAAAAGACCGAAAGCGACAAGTTTGCCGGTGCGGAATCCACCTATGCTATCGAAGCCTTGATGCACGACGGTAAGGCTTTGCAGGCAGGCACAAGCCATTATTTCGGCGACGGATTTGCAAAAGCATTTGATATTACCTACACCAACAAGGAAAACAAAAAGGTTCACCCCTTCCAGACGAGCTGGGGCGTTACCACCCGTCTTATCGGCGCTATCATTATGACTCACGGCGATGATAACGGTCTTGTTCTTCCTCCCGCTGTTGCACCTACTCAGGTGGTTATTATCCCCATTGCTCAACACAAGGAGGGCGTTCTTGAGGAATGCGCTAAGCTTGGCGAAAAACTTTCCTCCCGTTTCCGCGTAAAGATAGACGACAGCGACAACTCCCCCGGCTGGAAGTTTGCCGAATATGAGATGAAGGGCGTTCCCGTAAGACTTGAGCTTGGCCCGAGAGATATTGAGAACGGTCAGTGCGTTGCCTGCCTCCGTTGCAACGGTGAGAAGATCACTCTCCCCTTGGAGGGCATCGAGGATGCAGTTGCTTCTCTTCTTGAAAAGGCCACTACGGTTATGTATGAAAAGGCGCTTGCTAACAGAGAAGCAAAGACCTATGACTGCCACAGCATGGACGAGATAGTTTCCATGTTAGAGGAAAAGGGTGACGGCTTTGTTCGCGCTATGTGGTGCGGTGACGAGGCCTGCGAAGATACCGTTAAGGAAAAGACCGGTGTTTGCAGCCGCTGTATCCCCTTCGAGCAGGAGGCTATCGACGGTAAGTGCGTTTGCTGCGGCAAGGAAGCGAAGCAGTTATTATACTGGGGCAAGGCGTATTAAAAACTTAGGGTCTGTAAAAAAAGTCCGGACCGGTGCTTTTTGATGCCTTCAATGACCCTAAACAAGGCAAAAGCCGGTAAACGAGTTTTTGTTTAAAATATTTTTTGCTACGAACAAAATCCACCCTCGACGTACGCAAGTACGCCTAACGGGTGGATTTGTGTTTGTTCAGACCGTTTTTCCTATCCTAAAGGGGGCGGTAAAGCGTAGGAGGCGATTCACTTTTCGCCCGTCAGGCGGTGGTAAAGCCGACCTGACGACAGAAACGCCGACCTTGCGTGTTTAGTAACGGGTCCTTCGTGAATGACCCCTACAATAAAATTGTTTCCTTGCATTACAGACGGCAAGGCCTCTCGCTTATGCCGCCGCGTGTGGGGCTGTGTCAGGTTTAAACTTCCACTTGCTTACCCCCGTGATGCACTTTGGCTTGTTTTTAAAGAAAAAAGCCCCTGCTTTTTGAAAAAACAAGGACTTTTGTTCCATTTGACCCCAAAAGGGCAAAAAAACAAGCCGTGGAGTTAACCACAGCTTGTTTGCTTTTTAAAACTTATTAACCGTTACTTATGCAGCGGAAGCTTCAGAGGATTCAGCAGAAACTTCAGAGCTTTCAGCGGAAACTTCAGAGGATTCAGCGGAAACTTCAGAGGATTCAGCAGAAACTTCAGAGCTTTCAGCGGATTCAACGGAAGCTTCAGAGGATTCAGAAGATTCAGCAGAGTCAACGGAAGAAGCTTCTACGGATTCAACCTTGGAGTCTTCCTTGGAAGCGTCCTTGGAAGCGTCGTCAGAATCGCCGGCGCATGCTACGAAAGCGGTAAGTGCGAAAAGAACGCAAAGAAGTAAAGCGATAGTCTTTTTCATTTGTAATAGTCTCCTTAAAATTTAAATAATAGTATTTGCCTACGGGACACATTGTATCATCTTAAATATATAAAGTCAAGAGTTTTTTTGCCTATTTGTCACTGTTTGGTAGCACTCACTTTGGGCGTATTGCACAAAGGAGAGACGTATTTTGCCATTTTTGGCTCACACAAAGCCGCCATTTCTTCGGCGTACAGGGCCTTTTCAAACGCCGTCGTGTCTGCAAGAGCCTTGTATGACGAGGGCTTTGTTATCAGGCTTATGCCTATGCTTTTTCTTATGCTTTTAAGGTATGCGGTACCTTTTTCATTAGCGGCAAGAAGCAGGGTGTAGGCAGGCGTGGCCTTTACCTCGGCGGAGGTTATGCCAAGCCATGCGGCAAGTATGGCTCTGCGTATACGGGCGGTGGTATATACCTTGCCCGTGGCAAGGGCAACCGTCTCCTCAAGGCTTGTTGCCTGCTTTGCCGCTTTTTCAAGCGTAGCGGAAAGGGAAGGGTCGATGCAGTAAAGTCCCTCGTGGTTGCCGCCACGCAATACTGCCATTATCCAGCGCTCAAGAGCCTCCAACCCTCGTCTGTTTTCAAAAAACTCCGGGAACGGGATAAGCCCCTCGAAGCTTTTCTTGCTTCTTATATCGGTAGAGGACAAAAACCCCTCCTTGCGCTTTATGGGGAAGGGAGTAACGTCGTACCCGCCCCTGTTTATGGCGGCAACGTATTCGGCGCCGAGAATGTTGTTAGGCTTTGCCAGCGCTTTTGCCGGCGTTTCTCCGCCGAGTTCAGCGGCGGCAAGGGACAGCGCCCGTGGATAGGAAAGGCTTTTTTCTTCCTTTATCAGCGCCCTTGCTTTGTCCTGCAGGGTGCCGTTTGCTAAAAGACCGGCAAGAGCGTCAAAGGCTTCACCGGCGTCCTCCGCCCCGAATACTAAAAAGTTTGCCCCAACAGCGGCGGCAATATGTACGCCTGCGGCGGCAAAATCTGCTGCGGCAGAGCAACAGTAGGGGAAAGGCAGTTCCACCACCAGGTCAAGACCGCCCTTCACGGCGGCGGCGGCGCGGCTGTACTTGTCTGCAACCGCAACGGTCCCCCGTTGAACAAACGGTCCGCTCATAACTCCTATACAAAGGTCAAAGTTTTCTTTCATTATATTTATTTGGTGCTTGTGCCCGTAGTGAAAAGGGTTGTATTCGCAAATAACGGCGGCAACCTTTTGTTGTTTTTCCATAATCTTGCACCTTTTCTATTGCAATTAAATGTTTTTAGTAGTATAATACAAAAGTATGAATAAATTATTTTTATAAGGAGAACAGTATGTTTATATTAGTTGTAAACGCAGGCAGTTCCTCTCTTAAGTATCAGCTTTTTGATATGGATAAGGAGCAGGTGCTTGCAAAGGGTCTTTGCGAAAGAATAGGTATTGACGGCGCCATCAAGCACGATAATCTTGTAAACGGCAAGGTTTACAAGGCAGAGGTAGCAATGCCCACCCATAACGAAGCAACCAAGGCTATGATCGACGCCCTTCTTGATGCTGAATACGGCGTTATCAAGAGCGTTAGCGATATCTCCGCTATCGGCCACCGCGTGGTTCAGGGCGGTCCTTGGCTTACTAAGCCTACTCTCGTTACCGACGAGACCATCGCTATACTTGAGCGTTGCATAGACCTTGCTCCTCTCCACACCAAGCCTCACCTTCAGGGCATCGCAGGCTGTAAGGCAGTTATGCCCGACACTCCCATGGTACTCGTTATTGATACCTCTTTCCACTCTACTATGCCCGATTATGCTTGCACTTATCCTATTGATATTAAGGTTGCAAGAAAGCATAACATCAAGCGTTACGGTGCTCACGGTACGTCTCACCGTTACGTTGCTCAGGAATGTGCAAAGTACCTTGATAAGCCCGTAGAGGAAACCAAGATAATCACCTGTCATCTCGGTAACGGCTCTTCCATCAGCGCAGTTAAGGGCGGCAAGGTTGTTGACACCAGCATGGGCTTTACTCCTCTTGACGGTATCATCATGGGCTCCCGTTGCGGCGCTATCGATGCAGCTATCGTTCCCTTCGTAATGGAAAAGGAAGGCATCAAGGTAGAAGATATGGGCAACTGGATGAACAAAAAGTGCGGTCTTCTCGGTGTTTCCGGCGTTTCCAGTGACCTTCGTGACGTTCATGCCGCTATCGACAACGGTAATGACGATGCTCGCCTCGCATACGAGATACTCGTTTACGGCATAAAGAAGTTCATCGGCTCCTACACCGCCGCTATGAACGGTGTTGATGCTATCGTGTTCACCGCAGGTATCGGTGAGAACGACAAGGCAGTTCGTGTTGACGCTCTCGCTGATCTCGATTATCTCGGCATTAAGGTTGACGCTGAAAAGAACGCTAACGCGCGTAATCTTCCCGCGCCTTGCGATATCTCCGCAGATGACTCCAAGGTTCGCGTTT
>JAFQKR010000088.1 GCA_017396825.1 Clostridia bacterium | reverse complement strand
ACTATACCAGAAGGCGTTACAAGTATTGGTTATTCTGCGTTCGAAGGTTGCTCAAGCCTTACAAGCATCACTATACCAGGTAGCGTTACAAGGATTGGTGATGATGTGTTCGCTTTCTGCTCAAGCCTTACAAGCATCACTTTACCCCAAGGTGTTACAAGTATTGGTTACTATGCGTTCAGATATTGCTCAAGCCTTACAAGCATCACTATACCAGGTAGCGTTACAAGTATTGGTAATGGTGCGTTCGAAGGCTGCTCAAGCCTATACATCATATACAATAACAGCGACCTTAAACTAAGGATAGGTTTTTACTCAAACGGCTATGTGGCATATTATGCGAAAAAGATAGTCAATAAGGACGGTGCCGTTACGTATAAGAGCGGTATAAGCGAATACGAGCATATTGATACAGAAGACGGATTTAGATTTGCAAAAGAAAACGGTGCATATACACTTATATCCTATTTAGGAAACGAAGAAACCATCACCTTGCCTAAAGATATTAACGGCAACCCTTACAATATTTACTATATGCGCGGCGTTAAAAACGTAATTATCCCCGAAGGCGTTACAAGTATCAATTCTTCTGCGTTCTATGGTTGCTCAAGCCTTACAAGCATCACTTTACCCCAAGGTGTTACAAGTATTGGTTATTCTACGTTCTATGGTTGCTCAAGCCTTACAAGCATCACTATACCCCATAGCGTTACAAGGATTGGTAATGATGTGTTCTATGGTTGCTCAAGCCTTACAAGCATCACTTTACCCCAAGGTGTTACAAGTATTGGTTATTCTGCGTTCGGATATTGCTCAAGCCTTGCAAGCATTACTATACCAGAAGGCGTTACAAGGATTGGTGATGATGTGTTCTATAACTGCAGGGGCCTTGCAAGCATCACTATACCAGAAGGTGTTACAAGTATTGGGAATTCTGCGTTCCAAAACTGCTCAAGCCTTACAAGCATCACTATACCCAACAGCGTTACAAGTATTGGTAGGTTTGCGTTCGAAGGTTGCTCAAGCCTTACAAGCATCACTATCCCCGAAGGCGTTACAAGTATTGGTTATTCTGCATTCAGAGACTGCTCAAGCCTTACAAGCATCACTATACCAGAAGGCGTTACAAGTATTGGTGATGGTGCATTTAATAATTGCACTATAACAGACTTTAAATTGGATGCTAATAACGCATACTACTCTTATACAGACGGCATTCTATACAACAAAGAAAAAACGCAAATCATTGCTACAATTAATGTAAAAGGCTCTATCACTATCCCAAACGGCGTTACAAGTATTGGTTCTTCTGCGTTCTATGGTTGCTCAAGCCTTACAAGCATCACTATACCTGATAGCGTTACAAGTATTGGTGATAGTGCGTTCAGATATTGCTCAAAGCTTTACATTGTATACAACAACAGTAACCTAACACTAAGCATAGGTTCTACCTTAAACGGATACGTGGCATATTATGCGAAAAAGATAGTCAATAAGGACGGTACTGTTACGTATAAGAGTGGTATAAGCGAATACGAGCATATTGATACCGAAGACGGATTTAGATTTGCAAAAGAAAACGGTGCATATACACTTATATCCTATTTAGGAAACGAAGAAACCATCACCTTGCCCAAAAATATTAACGGCAACCCTTACAATATTTACTATATGCGCGGCGTTAAAAACGTAATTATCCCCGAAGGCGTTACAAGTATTGGTTCTTCTGCATTCAGAGACTGCTCAAACCTTACAAGCATCACTATACCCAACAGCGTTACAAGTATTGGCGACTATGCGTTCTCGGGCTGCTCAAGCCTTGTAAGTATAAACTACAACGCAGTTAACTGCACCGTAGGGGCAGATGCATTTAAAAACGTAGGTACAAAGTCCTCTGAGGTATCCGTAACATTTGGCGATAAGGTAGCAAAAATACCCGACGGCATCTTTAGTAGCTCTATAAACATAAAAAAGCTTTACATACCCAACAATGTTACCTCGATAGGAGACAGTGCCTTTAGCGGTTGCGCAAGTCTTGAGGAGATCACATACGAAGGTGAGCCCGACGAATGGGCACACGTTAAAAAGGCAAGCAATTGGGACGACGGTGCGGGAGCATACAGCCTTAAATATACAAAGGCGGACTCCGGCTTTTTATACGAAACGGACAAAGACGTTACGGAATTTTACGTTTCCGGCTACGTTAAAGCAAACGGAAGCACGGTAGTGCCCGAAAGCTACAGCGGCAGGCCCGTAACACAGGTATATAACAAAGCGTTTACCAACAACACCGACTTAAACAGCATTGCACTGCCTGACACAGTTACCCTTATAGGCTATGCATCTTTCCGTAACTGTGCAAACCTTAAGACCGTTGAGCTGCCCCCCAATATCAGCGAGATAAGCTTTGGTATATTTACGGGCTGTAATTCACTAACGAATATCACTTTACCCTTTATAGGCGGTACTGTAGAATACGAGGACGGCGAATATTTCGGTTACGTGTTCGGTGCAACGTCGTATAACGAACACGAGGACAAAATACCTCAGTCCCTTACTACAATAACTATAGAAAAAGCGGATAAGATTGGTGAGAATTGTTTTAGAAACTGCGTAAACGTTAAAAACGTTTCTCTGCCGGAAACGGTATCAGCGATCGGAAGCCATGCTTTTGAAGATTGCAGATCTTTGGTTTCCTTTACCGTTCCTATACAAACGCAGACCATAAACAGCTATGCGTTTGCAGGTTGTTCATCGATCTCCGTGCTGAATTTTGCCGGTAACAAGCTTAGTTATATCGGCGACTATGCGTTTTCCGGCAATAGCTCGCTGCGCAGATTTGATATACCCGACAGCGTTACAAGGATTGGTGCTATGGCACTTAACAACTGTAACGCCATCGAAGAAATAAGGATAGGTGCAGCCCTTAGTCTTATGGACGACTATGGGCTTGGTAACCCGTTGTTTGGTATCGACAAGAGTCGCTCTATGCTCAAACGCTACGTGGTTTCCGAAAACAACGCTGAATACTGCGCTGATGAGCTGGGCATTCTCTACACCTATACTCTGCTTAGCGACAAAAACGAGAAGCTAAGGGTTGGCGTTATGGACGTACCTGCTAAAGTCAACCTTAACGGTTACGCCATGCCCGACCAGATAGTTGAGATTGCGCCCTATTCTTTCGCTTATAACTCCACCCTCAAGGACGTTAACCTTACCTACGTAAGAAGAATTGCAAATCACGCATTCTACTGCGCATCGGGGCTTGTTAACGTCACGCTCAATGACGAGGACGATGTTGAAGAAAACAGTCAAGAGCCCGCAGAGCCAGAGTATGTTCCCTCTAAGTCTTCTTGGCTATTTGGCTTATTCAGAGAAGCCGCTTTAAAAATACTTAACGCAGTAGGCATTGAAACACCCACTGCCGAGGAGGAAGAAGAGGTTGTCGAAACCTATTTCCAAACTATAGGCGAAAGAGCCTTTATGGGGTGCACCGCTTTGCAAAAGGTAGATTTAGACGCTAAATCTATCGTAGCTATCAGAGATTACGCTTTTGCGGATTGTCCTCAGCTTAAATCTGTTATATTGGGCAAATATCTTGAACAGCTCGGTTTCTCCGTTTTTGGTGCTACTGCCAGCGGCGAAAGCAACATCGAAAGATTTGTTGTTGACAAAGAAAATAAGAATTTCAAAAGCATTGACGGCGTGCTTTACAGCATCAACGCTGACGGATCACTCACTTTGGAGATTTTCCCTGCCTCTATTATAAAGTGTGATGTAAACGGCGAGCCTGTTTATGAAAACTACGAAAAGATTTATCTTACCGAGTTTGTTTTGCCCAAGGATGCAAATATCTCCGCTATACAGACTTATGCCTTCCAATCTGTTAACTATCTTGACGTGGTTCGTATTGACCCCAACAACAGTTTGGCTGTAGGCGACTATGCCTTTGCAAACAGTAGGTTGCAACAGGTTTATATAGGCAAAAACGTTACGTCGTTAGGCTTGCTACGTGGTGAAGGCGAATACACCGTATTTGCTGATACCGAATACCTTACCGCCATTGAGGTAGAAAGCGGTAACAAGTACTATACATCCAAGAACGGCGTTCTGTTTGACAAGGATATGCGAACAATCATCAAGTATCCTTCCGCCAAAGCAGGTAACCTTTATGAAATACCCGATTCGGTTCAGGTTATCGCTTCTATGGCCTTTAAGCGCAACTCCTCTTTGGTATATGTTACGGCATCTTCTTATATTAGCGCCATCGGCCTTGAAGCGTTCTATGCCTGCGACAAGCTTACGCTCATTTACTTCGACGGCGTATATGCACCTGTTTCGGTAATGGAAAATGCGTTTACCACATTCGTTGAAATCGAAGATGGAAACGCAAATAACCCCAGAACTCAGATAGGTTATTCCGAAGCATATTATTCCAACGGACAAAACGGTGAGTACGGTTGGAAAAACTATGAAGGAACGTATAATCTTTCCGTATACGAGAGGTTGCCTGAACTTGAACGCGGTAAAAAAGGCAGCGGATATTATGCAGTGGTTGTTTTGGACTCTAAGGGCAACCGACTTGGCAATATGAAGGTTATGCTGACGGACCCCAACGGAAAGTCGGAAACCGTTATAGCCGGACACAACACCGAAGGAATTGGCGCCGCTGTATTCTATGACCTTTTCGGAGTAGAAGGCGTTGGCTTTGCACTTGACTTTTCTCTTCCCTATTCTCTTAAGATAGTGGACGAAAATGGACAGTATTTAGGTTATACCAACAATTCATTGTACCTTGACGAGGATATGCGTATAACTTACATAACTCTTTCCGCAGAACCCAAAGTGTACGGCAACAGCTGCAACGGCGAAGAAATCAATACCGAAACTGCCGACATTAATAAGTCCGAGTATGAATTTGCTTGCTTGATAGAAGGCGAACATACCCATGAAGACGGAACTAACTGTACCGGAACCATAAAAGAAACCATTGAAATAAGTGTAATCGGCTACTGCGATACCGAAGCGGGTTATGCATTCTTCGACGAAAACGGAAACGTTTTGTCCGGCGAAAGCGGGTTGTATCAAAACGGTGTGAAGATTTGCGATCCGTCCAGGTACGAGGAGGAAGAAGATCACGTTATTATTTACTTCGAGCCTTATGCAAGCACATTGGCAAACGAAGTTGATATCGAAGCTCGTTTGACTGCTGTTAGCGATGCCGGTAATCTTACTTGTAAAACGGTTCTTAATATCCATGTTTTTGATTTCTTCGTTAACGAAGATAACGTTGATTTGGAAACAGAGGACTTGAACGTTGACTTAAGCAAGGGCGGTTCTATGTTTTCAAAGTTATTTGGTGCAAACAACTTTGAAATTAAATTGGGAAAGAACGTTAAGTTCATCACTGATATAGAAGGGGATACTGCCACTTTAAAGCTTACCGCATCAAAGTCGTGGGATAAGACCTCGTCAAAGTATACGCTGTATGAACAGGGTTACAATAATAACGCACAAGCGCACAACAAAGGGTCTTTCTTCTTTACGTACAAAGCAAAAATCAAAGAGAAAAATCTAAAAACGAGAACGATAACGTACAATATCCGCTTTGTAAAAGAGCCGGATTCGGACGGGTATTACTATTATCGCTGCTACATTTACGAAGAAAGCTACAACAACAAGATTGCTTTGTTCTATGGCGGCGTTAACGAATCTCCTTTCGGCGATTTAATAAACAAGGGTAGATCGACTACTCGTCTAAACCTAAAAGCTAAATCGTATTTGATCTATGTTCTGCACTCCGGCTACGCCAAAGAAGGTGCCAGCGTAAGCGGCATAAAAGATCTTGGCGTAAAAGCTCAGTATACAGAACAGATAATCGGATCAAAGCAACCGCTTAGAACCAACAAAAACGCTTTTGCAATATCTTTGGAAGGCGAATTTCAACTGAAATATGATAGAGAAAAAGGAATAACTCCCGTTAAAGCTTCTCTGACCGGAACTCTTAAGTACACCTTTGAGCACAACGGCCAGTATATGATTTGGGTAATTCCCGTTGTTCTTGATATCAAGGTCGAAGTAACCGGCAAAATTGCTGTCAAATTGGGATTTGACGAAAACAAGCAAATAGGATTAGATCAATTTGACGTAACGTTAGACTTGGAATTTTCAGTTAACCTTGGAGTTGGTTGCGCTGTGTTCTCTGCAGGTGTTTACGGTAGCGTCGGGTCGGTATTCGTTTTAGAAATAATGCCCGATTTTGGCGTAGAAAGTTGGGAGATCCACGGCGAAATAGGAGGCTATGTAAAGGTTTTATGGAAAACTTATAAAACAAAGTTTACCGATTTCGGAGGCAAAAAATATATAATCGGTGAACCAAGCAGCCAAAGCAATGCGCTTACGCCTTCCGCTTATAACGTTGCTCCGATTTACATAGCAAGCAATTATTCAGATGCTTCGTCCGAAGAACTCGAAAGCGATTTCAAGCTGCTTGTGATTGGCGGAGAACTGTATAAAATCAGTTTGATTAACGTTTCAGACCGCGCCGGTTATGACAACTACAATTATGCCAAACTGGCCTTGTTCAAATGGAACGGAGAAGATTGGAACGAACCCATTATCGTAGATGATAACGGAAAGAACGATGGCGCGTTCACAATTTATGCATCCGAAGAAAATAACGTTGTTATCGCCTATACCCAGCAAAACGACGTTTTGACCACAGACGATGTATACACGGCAACAGATAATTTGGTTGTTAAGAGTGCAACAATTTCAGCTGACGGAACTATTACAAAAGGAAGCGGTATTCAGCGAAATAATTATGCTTACCTTACTCAATATGCAAACGTAAACGGGGTTCCTACGTTGATATGGGCTGAAAATGCAGATAACAATATGTTTGGTGTTTCTCCCGACAACTATATTGATGCAAATGGTAACTCACATATCTTCCCCACCATTGCAAATTCAATTTGGAAGAGTGAGCTGATCGGCGAACAGCAATGGTCAACACCGATTTTGTTGGCAGATAATCTTTCCACCGTAACCGACATTGCAATAAGCGACAACGGCGATTTCGCTTACATCATCGACACAAACGGTGACTTGTCCGATACGCATGACCGAGTTATGAACATCGGGAAGATAGAGGGCACGGTAAAAGAATTAAATAACACTGAAGACGGCGCTGTAATTACCGTAGATTCAAACGGTTCCAACCTGATATATTATTACGATGCCGTTGACGAAGAAGAGAATGACGGATACCGCTATATAAGCGAAAATACCACTACTCCTCTGCCTCAAAACGTTCCTGCAAACGGCGTTATGATATTTAATGAAACTGTACCCGAAGCATATTTATACGTATCAAACAAAGCTTGGAAAGAGAACGGTGATATGAGCGGTTCTGCGATATACGGTGTCTTCTATGAAGAAGGCGTATGGGGCGACCCCGTAGAGCTATCAGTATATACACCGTCTAATGACAGGTATATTACAAAATTTGAGGCCGTTAAGTATGACAAAGGAATCCGTATAACTGCAGTTACAACGAACGGCGCCGGTGGCGATAGCAACGTTGTTAATTACAGTTACACCATATCTCCCAAGCTCGAAATTGTTTCCGGCGATATAGACTACGCAAATGCTGCAATGAACTTAACCGTTAAAAACAACGGCTCCCAAAGCACCGAGGTTTATGTTGCTGTAAATAACAACGCTTACGTTTGTGTAAGCAAAAAACTTCTTTCCGGTAAAACCGAAACTTACACGGTAACACTGGGCGATGAAAACCGACAAGACTTAGTTGTTAAGGTATCGACGGATCTGACAGGTACAGATGCAATCGTTATAGACAATATCAATCTTTCATATTCGGACATACAACCCTTCGCAAAACAGTTGCTTTTAGGTGGCAAAAACGCCATATTGGTGGCAGTTAAAAACACCGGCAACTTAGCAGACAAAGGAATTACGGTAATAAGTGCCAACGGAACGACTTTGGATGAAGCATCAGCCAAGATCATTCTGGACAAAATTGACGTGACAACCCTTCAAAACGGTGTTCCGATATGGGTAACGGTAAACGACGAAAACAACGTATCCGAAAGCTTTTGTGTCGTTGCCGATGAGTTGCAACCGGGTGGTATAGTTTATCACGAGATCATTTTAGACGGCAACGCAGTTGTCGAAAGCAATCAAATGATTTCTATCGTTTCCGTTACAGATTCAGGCAACGAAAAAGGCGCCGCTTCGTCAAACAATACTACCTATTTGACGTACGCCAAATTGATAGGGGTTCTTGAAAACGGAGAGGTTTTGGAAACAGTTCCCGAGATATTGGAAAGCACCGTATACTATGACAAAAACAAAGATACTACCGTTGTTTTGCACTACACGTCTCAGGAATCTGACAGCATAGTAAGCTTATCGATCGACGACATCTTTTTGTCAAGCTGGTCAGCAAATCCTTACTATACCGTTGATTTTGAAACGCTAAGCGGAACGGTAACTCTTTATGAAAGCAAACTTGAAGATTTATCCCCGGGTAAACATATTGTCAAGATAACTTTTGAAAGCGGCACTGTTTGTGAGTGCGTTCTGAACGTTAAAAAATACTATGTAATTACATGGTCAGACAACGGTACGGTACTATCCAAAACAGAAGTCGCCGAGGGAGCTATACCTACCCCCGACAAGACGCCCACAAAAGAATCTGATAAAATGTATGACTATACCTTTGCCGGGTGGTCCTCGTCCCCCAACGGTGAGCCTACTAAAATCATAGCAGCAACAAGCGCTAAAACCTATTATGCAATTTGGACTCAGACAAAGAGGCAGTTCGTTGTAACGTGGGTGCTTACTAAATCTGACGGCTCCGAAATTAGCATAGACGAGGTTTATTCGTATGAAGACACACCTACATACAACGGCACCTTATACACCCCTAAAGGGATGATTTTTGAAGGATGGAGCGAATCTCCCGCAAACGTAATATCCGACGTTACATACGTCGCAGTATACAAAAACGAATTCGAAATCGGCGATATCAACGGTGATAACCTCATTAATACTCGCGATCTTGCGTTGTTACGACAGTATACGGTTGGGTTGATAACTCTTACCGATATGCAACTTTTGAGATGCAACCTTTATGAGGATTATAATGCTGATGGTACAGCCAAAATCGATACTCGTGACATCGCCGTGCTACAACAAATAATTGTAGGATATACAGAAGCTTCCTCGTAATATTACAAAAAAATGTGACCGTTAGTGTTTTGGGCAAACATAATAATAGGTGAACCAAAGCAGCTAAGACGTAGCATTTACTGTAAAGTATAATCTTAAACTTCAACGGGTCAAAATTCTTTGAACAGAGAATTTTGACCCGTCGTTGTTTGTTACGATAATAAATTTTTGTAAACCTCTTGAAATTTGAAAACTGATTTACTATAATATTAACGTCAGCGTGGCAACACGATGGCAACAAAAAACCTGATAGTCCATACTTTATGGATAACAGATGTATGAGATACCACGAGCTAAACCGCCTATACAAAATTGTTTAGGTTAAGTTTTTCGGGAGCGAGTGGGAGTGATTTTGCGAAGCAAAATCAACTATGATCGTTTTGCATAAACGGTCATATCATAACGAGTGCGAAGCACTCTCATAACTTTAAACTCATAACTGTGAAAGGCGAATTACAATGGCAAATTATTTTAATCAAAACCAACTGTCCCAGCGTCAGGTTTACGAACAAAAATACAACAAATCAAGAATGAATTTGTTGCTGATTGTCCTTTTTACAGCGATCAACTTATTCCTTCTCGTTACAAACTCCGACAGTTATTTTTTGTTTTCCGCGGCTATTCCCTACTATATGACAGGCTTGGGGATGCTTTTTTGCGGTATGTTCCCTGAAGAGTATTACGTAGACGGAATTGAGAATTATATCTTTTGGGACAACTCCTATTTTTATGTTCTTCTGGCGATTTCCATCGTAATCACATTGCTTTATCTCCTTGCATGGCTTATGTCGAACAAAAACCGTGTAGGTTGGATGATCTTCTCCTTAGTGTTTTTCGGTATCGACACCTTGGCAATGTTATGGTTGTCCGGCGTGTACGTGGACATGATTATCGATATTATATTCCACGTTTGGGTCATCGTCTCTTTAGCTCTCGGTATTCACGCCCACTGCAAGCTGAAAACGCTTCCCGCAGAGGAAAAAGTTGCAATACCCGCGGCGAACGAAGCAGATCCTACAACCAACACCGTAAACACGCAAAGCTCCAATATCATCAGAATAGCTGACAACGACGTTAAGCACAGAGTTTTGGCTCAAGCACAAGTAGCTAATTACGACATATGCTACAGAAGAGTAAAACGTACAAACGAGCTCGTTGTGAACGGAAACGTGTATGACGAGATTGAAGCATTGGTTGAACGCCCCCACGCGTTGAAGGCGACAGTAGACGGAAACCTTATAACGGCAAGCTTCAACGGCACACATAGCATTATTTGCTTTAACGGCGAAGAGAAGGCAAAGAAGCTCAGGTTGTTTTAACAAGCTACTGTTTATACCAAAAGCACTGCAAAGGGGGCAAATATGGCTGTTAAAACGGTACTTATCGTATTTGGTGCTTTGATTTTGACGTACGGCGTTGCTATGTCGTTTTTTACCCATTTCAGCGCAGGACTTGTTTTGATCCTTTTTGCAGGTGCGTGCCTGTTATCGGCAGGTGTGCTTTACACCTTGGTACAAAAGTATTTATGGGCGCGCATAGTTTTAGGTACAGGGGTGGCAATGCTTTTCGTTGCCCTTATCCTCGGTGTGTCTTTGGCGGTTTACGGTCGCAAAGACAACGTCACCTACAAGGAAAACGTTCTTATCGTTTTGGGATGCGGTGTAGAAGGTGAGCGTATCCCCTCTCATTTAAGAAGCAGACTTGAGGCGGCGTATTCTTACTACCTTGAAAACCCCAACGTACTGATCGTAGTGTCGGGCGGTCAAGGCAAAGGTGAAGCCGTTACAGAAGCCCTTGCCATGGAAAAATATCTGGTGGAAAATGGCGTGCCCGAGGACAAAATAATAAAAGAGGAAGCGTCAAGCTCTACCCGTACAAACCTCATTTATTCCAAGGAAATATTGGACGCTTACTACAACAAAGAGTACACGGTTGCGATAGTAAGCAGTGAATATCACCTGTACCGCGCCGTAAGCATTGCAAAAGAGCTGGGACTTAACTGCACCCACGCACACGCCAAGACCGTAGGATGGGAAACCCCCATAAGATACACGCGTGAGCTTATGGCGATAGCTAAAAGCGTTTTGTTTGATTAAAGGACGAGGCAGCAGCGGTTATTTTAAATTAGTTTTTGATAATACCTTCAAGAACCACGTAGTCCGTTGTGTTTATGCTGCCGTCTATATCCAGATCTGCCGCTTCCAGCATCGTCACAACTATGGAGCCGCTGCCGTTTATGTAAGATTCAAGGCAGAGATAGTCGGTGGTAGTGATAACACCGTTGTTATCGATATCACCCTTGGTAAGCGGATTATAAAACTCCTCCAACTCTTTAACAAAGGTATCGGCACTCTTAAGAATGGTGGCAAGCTGTGCGCGGTTGGTATTATTCTGAGGTTTTAGCTCGTTATCGTGACCGGTCATAAGCCCTTTGCCCACAGCCCATTGCATGGCAATACGGCAACTATCGCTTATGCTGTCGGTATCAGTATAACCATCGAGCACATTGGCATCAAGCTTCTTGTCGTTCTTGCCTATACGGTCGGTAACACGATATACGTACAGCATAGCCATTTCACGAGTTACAGAAGCGTTGGGGTCAAAGGTGGGCATTTCGGACGTGCGAATTATACCGTTTTCCACACACCAAAGGAGGGACTTATAATAGTAGCTGGTGCTCTTAGCGTTTTCATAAGGCATAACGGCATCTTCGCTGGGTTCGGGAGAGCCTGCAACGATATGAAGAGTCTTAACAAGCATTGATATACTTGCGGTATTGTCAGGACTGAATTTGTTAGAAGATACGCCGTTCATAAGTCCGTTTTCATAGCAGTAAAGAACCGCCTCGTACATCCACGAAGTAGGACTTACGTCAAGGAACGGTACCATAACGGGAGTTACGTACATTGACTTCCAAACACTTGCGCCGGGATAAGAGGTTTTTACCGCAATCTTGAGATATTTACCGTTTTCAATACTTGCGGCAGGTATCGTTATGGAACTTGTTTGAGTAATATATTGGGTGTTATCGTAAAGCACCACGCCGTTATTCGCCTCGTCGCTGTTTCCGGGGTCGGGTTCACCGTCAAGCATTACCACCTTGCAACTGTAGCCTGCGGCACCCGTAACGTCACCCCAGGAAACGACGTAATCGTTATCGGCATAACGAAGGTCCGAACAAGTAAACGTCACCCCTTTGGTGAAGTCGTTTGAACCCGTCCTTTGAACAAGACTGTCAAGCTTGATATAACCCTTATAATCACCGTACTGGGTATAGCCATAGGTGTTATCTACTATGCTCGTTACGGAAAGAACCTCGCCCTTGGGAACGGTAACAAGGGTAGACGCAGAAGCAGATGCGGTTGAAAGTAAAGGAGTGGAACCGAGTATGGTGTACTGCCCAACCTCCATATTCAATACGGCGGGGGCAGAAGCGGTGATCTGAACCACTCTGTTGGAATCGTTGGTAACGTAACCCGTAACGGAAGAGCCGTTAATGGTGCACTTAACTTTAAGTCTGCCATTGGAGCAAACCTGAGTAACCTCAAACATAGAAAAGCGAGGAAGCGTATATGAAACGGTGGAGCCCGTTTCGGTAGAATAAACAGACTTGGTTGTATTGGGGTTTACGTAGTAGCCAAGGCTGGGGTTATTACCGCTGTAATCTATTTTCAACGCAGAAGAGTTCGTCTTATAAGGAAGCACGCCGTAACCCGTTATGTAGCTGTAGTCTAAAGAGTATTTTTTGAAAAATACACCGCCGCCTGCATCCACAAGACCTGCTTGGTCGCTGGTATTACCCTCAATGGTGTAAACGTATTGGCTGTCGGAGTACACAACCAGACCTATATGATCCTCGTTAGATTTGCCTGCAGACCAAGAGTAGAATATAAGGTCGCCCGGTTGAGGAGCATAACTGCCGCCGTTATGCTTGGAATATTTAAAATAGCCGTAATATCTGAGCTGGTCCGCCCAGTGAGCGCAACCAACCTCACGCCAAATGTATGCAGAATTGGTATACTTATATCTGCGGCACCAATGGTTTATGGAATTATGATCGGTGCATTGTGCCTGATACAGTGCCCAGGAGCAGAAGGTGGCACACCATTCGTAGGTGTAACCGCTACCCCAGTTACCCATGTTATAATTATACTCGGTATAATTATTTCTGCCTGCTACGGTGCCGGAAAAAGCACCGTCTGAGTTACCCTCCAAATAACCGACCTGCGACATAGCTAAAGCAACAACGTCGGTACGTTGGTCACCGGTTAAGGCGATCTTCTGAAAATTTTGGTAGTAAACGCCGTTTTTATAAGAAGAAGATGCGGAGTTAGCGGCAGTTCTGTAGGTTGCCGCTGAAACGTTTACTGAAGCTAAGGACGAAAAAACGGATAAAATCAAAACCAATGCTGTAAAAGCAGATAGCAATCTTTTCATAACCATCCTCCATGTGCGAAAAACTGTAAATACTTTATTATAGTAACATAAAAAGCAAAAAGTGTAAATAGCTACAAACCATTTTGGCAGTTTTTACAGTTTTTACGCTAAATTTTGTGCAAATTTGCTGTTGATGGAGCTTTTCGCAAAAAAGGCGTTTTTATTGACCGCGACGGTAATATTACCAAAAATTACCCTTGACAGAGTAAAATATAAAAACGGCGAGCTTTTGAAGGCGATAGAAAGCATACGGACAAATTTCAGCACGAGCTACGTTTACAACGACGATAAAATGTGGCAAATCACAGAGGACAAGTATCTTCACGAGCTTTGCATCTTCTTCGACGGTTGCCCCGTGGGCATCAGAACGTACGATCACGTGGGCAAGCTTAACGGTGAATACGTATCCTACGAAAGCGGCTTTACCTACGATATATTCGTGCTTGATAACGAAACCGCCGAGATAATAAGTGAATACGTGTAACCGTAAGCTTGTTTCGGATAGAAATCACACCGACCCTACGAATAAATGGGTTCTGCAGTGGATGCAGAACCCATTTCAAATGCCTATTTTACGTTAAAAACCAACCGAGGAGGGAGGTGGGAAAAACCGCCGTTATAAACGTCGCTTACCTTTACAGTAAACGTGTCCTCGCCATAGGTACAGCTTCCGATAAAATACGTTTCCTTACCGTCCTCACTGCAGAAGGATACGTTTCCATCCCCAAGCTCGGAAAAAACCACGCTTATCTTTACGGTGTCACCTTTGGAATTGACGAGTGAGGCGTTTTCCGCCTTACCGTCGGCATTGACGGAAAAGGTGATATTGCCATCCGCGCACGTCCATACGGTGTTGGGATAATCAACGGGGCGTTTTGCCTCACCGCAAGCCGATATGAAAAGGGCTAAGGCTACCAAAAGCAGTAGAAAAGGGGTTTTTGTTTTCATATTTTCCTCCGTGTTACGTAAGATTACACGGCAAAATACAATTCATATCTTGCCGTACGTTCCATTATAACACAGAAAAACAAAAATTAAAAGGCTTTTTTAATCGGCGGGACAACAATTTATGTAAAGCGAAGAAAAATGCTGAACATTTTCTTAACGTTATTGCTCCTTCATATTATTTATTACAAAAATCAAATCTTCATATTTTTTGGCTTGTATGCTATAAGCGCAATTGTTAACGAAGCAATACGCACCGTATTTAGTTTCGAGTTTCTCTTCACGCAGCTTATAGGTAACACCGCCTGCTTCATAAAGCTCACTACCGTCATTATAAAAATTGTTACTGGGTGGAGGTGATTCTGTGATGATACATATACACATGTCGGTATTCTTTATTACAATATCTATGTCTTTATCACCTATATCGCTGTCATTTATCTGTACCGATTCAATCTCAACACCGTCCGGCATGGACGCGGGATACATAATATCCAGGTTTTCCTTTTCTATTGCCTCTTGTATGGTTGGATATATTCTGGGAGTTCCGGCATTATAGAAAGTTAATCCGTTTGCTTCTTTTACCGTTCCTTTTGGTAAACGAACAAAGTCGCAAATATAATCCCACAAATCAAAATCAAAAGCGGAAGCAACGAAGGTGCTGCCTATTAAAAGCGTAGCAACGGTTGCCGCTATTATAAGAGCGCGCTTTAGGCTAAACTTTTTGACCTTGCGGTTTTTAGTCGCTATGGTAACGTTTTCCGCCAAAGACTTATCAACCACAGCCGTAAATTCATCGTGGGACATTATATCCTTTTCCCGTTGACAAAGGATATCTGCACATTCACTTATTAAATCAACATCACCCTTTCCAAAGCAAAGCATATCCGTTTCGTAATCCATAAGCTTTTCCAACGTAACGGTATCTAAATCTTTTGCGGTTACCTGTCCGGAGGAAAGCATGGCTTTTATCTCACAAACGGTATATTTATTTAATTCATTTTTGTCCATACTTTTCCCTCCTCACTTTATAATGCGCGACAATCGCAAAATGTCCATAAAATTTTTAAATATTTTTTCGTATATGCTCTAAAATCTTATCTGTTAATGTTTTTTTGACGGTCCTGACCGTGCTGGAGGCTATACCAAGCTCACGCGCTGTCGTTTCGATATTTTTGTTTTCTGCGTAGAGCTTTTGATATATTTGTTTTTCGCGTTCGGTAAGAGTATCCAAAAGCTTTTGGGGCACATCGTTTTTCATCCAAAGGCTGTAAAGCGCATCTTCAAAGGTTGGGTCGGTTTTGGTTGGCTGCTCTTCATTAAGCGTTGTGAACTTTGCGTGATTTTTATTCTTGTTGATCACCGAAAACGCCGTAAGCTTTGCGGAAGCCATAACCCATGCCCGCGGATTAGGGTGCACTTCGATATCCGATATCTTATCGCACATAAGCAAGCACAGCTCGCCGATGCATTCGTCATTCAAATATCCGTACACGCGCCCCAAGGTTTTACGGATTATGTATTTAATTGCAGTTTCGTTTTCTACAAGTAATTTTTCAATAAAAGTTCTCTGCTCCGCCGTTAAAACCACGGGTAGCTTTGGGTTATCCTTCAAAACCGAACCTCCTTTCCTTAGAAAATATCACGGCTGACACGCCTCAACCGTTATTGTAACACAAAAAAGCATTTGTGTAAACACCAAAATCAACTGTTTTTGCAAAGGGAGGGGGAATGATATAATACGTTTTGGCATTAGCCAAACGAACAACTTCGGTTTTTGTTATCGTTTTTTTCGATGCAAAAAGGCGTCAAACACAAGCTGTATTCGTGACGTACTCGCGCTTAATTTGTTGAAATTTTCATATCTTGGGGGGTATTGACAAAAGAGAATATAAGGACTATAATCGAGGTGTGTATATATAATCAATGTAGGGTTGCCGAGCCACGGCTACCTTTTGAACTGATTACGTAAAAAGTATTCGGAAGCTAAAACGGAGGATGTTACTATGAAAAAAATAGTTAGTTTTTTACTGATAGTACTGCTGTTGCTTACGCAACTGCCAACTTTTACTATCGCAACGGCGGAAACCGCTCAAAGTAACGGTTTTACGAACGTTCCCTTCTCCAACGGCTACGTTGGTTTTTGTATCGACATGAATCTTGACGGCGCCTATACCGGAGATTCTTTCAGTGCGGGTGATACCTCTGTAGCGGTAAATAACTCAACGGGGGCGGACGTATCACAAAAAATAAAGATACTGTTTACTCAGTGCTTCACCGATATATTTACAGCCGACGGTAACGGCGGTTACGAGATAAACAGCACCAACTCCAACACCGTACAAGCCGTAATATGGAATTTTACCGACGGCAGATATATTTGGGGTACACAAAAAACGCTTGCGGACAAGGTTAATGCCTATACGGGCGATCCTATCCCCGATGACGGATACAGCATCACTTTGGATAATGGCGATGTAGTTACTTTTTCGTTTATTACGATGAATCCCGCCAATTCCGAACAGCAAGACTTTTTTGCGTATAAACTTACGGTAGGAAACGAGCCTCCCCACGAGCACGAGTTCAGTGACGAATGGGTGACCGACGGCGAGAACCATTGGCATGAATGCGAATGCGGCGAGAAGGCTGACGAAGGCAGTCATAGCTACGATAACGATTGCGACCCCGATTGTAACGAATGCGGCGAAGACCGTGAAGTAACGCACAATCCTTCCGATGAATGGTCTTCCGACGAGAACACCCACTGGCACGAGTGCGAATGCGGCGAGAAGGCTGACGAAGGCGGTCATAGCTATGATAACGATTGCGACCCCGATTGTAACGAATGCGGCGAAGACCGTGAAGTAACGCACAATCCTTCCGATGAATGGTCTTCCGACGAGAACACCCATTGGCACGAGTGCGAATGCGGCGAGAAGTTTGACGAAGGCGGT
>JAFQKR010000007.1 GCA_017396825.1 Clostridia bacterium | reverse complement strand
CGTGTCGTTGGTTCGATTCCGACCGGAGGCACCACAATACGCTGATGTGGCACAGGCGGTAGCGCGCATCCTTGGTAAGGATGAGGTCATGGGTTCGACTCCCATCATCAGCTCCATATTTGGTCCGGTAGTTCAGTTGGTTAGAACGCTAGCCTGTCACGCTAGAGGTCGAGGGTTCGAGTCCCTTCCGGATCGCCACTTTTGCGGATTTAGCTCATTTGGTAGAGCGCGACCTTGCCAAGGTCGAGGTGGCGGGTTCGAGCCCCGTAATCCGCTCCAAAGATCCCGAATGCATCTGCATTCGGGATTTTGCTTTTGCGCTACCTTCACCGTTAGCGATAAATATGAATACGATAAAAGGAGATAATTATGGATAAAATTTGGACCGAAATGTATAATGCGGCTAAAAATGTGTTAAATGAACGTAGAATATCCGAATACGTTACTTGCGGCGAGGTTTCTGCAGCCGTCTGTTCAAAATCAGGGAAAATATATACGGGCGTATGCATTGATACTTGTTCCACACTAGGCATTTGCGCTGAGAGAAACGCTATCTTTAATATGATCACCAACGGTGAACAGGAAATCGATAAGGTGCTGTGTATCCTTCCCGATGGTTCCAACGGTGCCCCTTGCGGTGCTTGTCGTGAACTTATGGTTCAGCTAATGGCGGGGAAGTACTACGACATTGAAATTATGCTTGATTATTCTACGGGCCGTACCGTAAAGCTTGGTGAAATAACCCCTGAATGGTGGATAAGGTAAAAAGCTTTTTAATTTAGATAAAAAGAAAAAGCCTCCCCCTTGTTTCCGTTTATAACGGTAAAGGAGGAGGCTTGCGTAAGGAAAAGCTGTTTTAGAGCGAAGATAAACTCGTTCTTTGTGTTCTGTGCCGCTGTCAGCAATCTGAACGACTATCTTATGGATCTATCCATAGATAGTCGTTTATTTTTTCTTTCTCGTAATCGCTCAGATTAAGGGTGTCCATAAACTCGTACATCTTTTTCTTAGCGTATCTTTTTGCGTCCTGACCTGCGTCGTTTTGGGTAAAGCCTTTTTCCAAAAGTCTGTGATACTCTTCATCGTAGGCGGTATCGTATGCACCGTATATCCATTTCAAAGGCTTGCCGCAAGCAATATCCAAATCAATGTCACCGTCAAAGCCGTGACCCATAAGCACGTAAATAACGTTTTTAAGGTATTCAGGGTCAAGACCCATAATACAGGCTTCTTGTACTACAGCCTTTCTTATTTTGTCGTTTGCGAATGCAGAGTATATTACAACCTCGTCTTCGTACTTCTTTTTGACAAGACCGCAGCTTGCCATTATCTTATCCGCCATCTGAGAAGGGGTAGTGCCGGGCTTAAATACGGGGAAGCCGCCGTTGATATCTTCTGTATTATCTTTTGAAAGTGCTGCTTCATTTACGCGGTTTTCCTCTTTCAAAAGTTCAAGAGCGTAATCCGCCTGCCATTTCTCCTTGTCAGCCTGTAGCTTTTCCAAATGTGCAAGACGGTCCCCCAAAGCCTCCTTGTCTTTTGTAATGACGTCTATTTTTCGGTCAGCCTGCTCTTTTTCCAACTCGGTAAGGTTCTTGTTGTAGCCCGATACAAGCTCGTGTTTTGACTGTATTGCTGCCCTTGCGATGTCTGCCACGGTGTTTCTCAATGCCATGGATTGGTTAAGGCTAAGCATGGCGCTTTCCCCTGAAAGTGCAAGACCTTTCGAGGCAAGCTCCTGCTGCAATGATTTGGTTTCCAAGGCGTTGTCGCCGATAGCCTTGCGTCTTTCCGCCTTGTATGTGTCGTTTACTGCTCTTATGCCTTCGACGTAAGCACTGTCCAGCCTCTCCTTGGCTTTGGCGTATATCCCGCTGTAAAGCTCGTCGTCAAAGGAATAGTCGTTTAATTTGTTCGTTGTTTCCTCAATAAGCTTCTTGTAGTCCATACCGTTCCTTTCTTGGTTTAGTTAATGCGAATGCCACCCGTCAGCTCCTTTGCAAACAGGTGCAAGTCTTTTACCGTAACAAAATCATCCTCAGTGTCAAAGCCTATCTTGCAGCTGAAAAAACGTTTCATATGAAGGCGCCTTTTCACCCTTCTGTAGCCATCTTCCTTCAAGGACGGTAGACTAAGGGTCAATACTTCCTTTTGATTTTCTGTATCATTTCCTCGTTTAAGTGAAACGTGTGCATTTAATGGGTGGTTGCCGCAAAATCCAAGGGAGATGCCGTTTAAGGATTTTAAGGTGTAAGGCGATCCAAAACTGCAAAAAGAACTTTCAAATTCCGCCTTTATGGGCACGTCTCCATCGTAAACGCAGTCCTCTGTAAATAAGCAAACCCTGCCGCCGGTCATGCCAAGCCATAGGTCTTTGCCGTCCTCGTACATGCTTCGGATATCGCAAAGGTCATAAATATAAAAGCAGTCCAAGGCGTAGTTGTAAATAAGTGTCCCCACGTCGGAGCAAAACCACAGTTCGTCCTTGGCCTTTCTGTTATATAAAAGAAGGTGCTCGGGATGCCTAAAAGCGTTATTGATGAAACGAAAAGCGCGGTGAGAGAAGGTGACAGCACTTCTTTCATCGGCAATAGCTGTGGACACCCATTTGTTAAGCCCGTCTCTGCAAAGTGTAACCGGCGTATTTTCAAAAGCGCACCCCACCCCCTGCAAAACACATCCCTTGGAGCCGTGAAGCTCGTAAACGGGAAAAGAGGTGTAGACCGCACCTAAGGTGTCCGTGGTAAGCGAAGCGTATGTAAAGCACGCCGAGTCCTCAAAAAATATAAGCAGTCTGTTGTAGCAGGGAACAAGTGCGGTTACCGTTTTGTCAAAGGCGTGGTAAGCCGTTTCGGTAAAGTATTCCGCTGAGGGAAGCCCGTCTGCCAATTCCGAATGGTAAATTCTGTCCGGAAAAGCAGGGTTGCCAAAAACGAAAAGCCTGTTTTCAAAAACCGCACTGTATCTGCAAGCGGTTATAAGAGATTTAAGGTCACGGTTTTCCTTTACGGCGTAGCATACTTCTACGTTATTTATGCCTTCAGGTGGTGGGGTAGAGAAGTCAATGGCGCCTGACTCGAAGAACGTGGTGTAAAGACTTTTCTCCAAAAACTCGCCGTTGACCTTAGCCCATACAATCTCCGTAAGATCTTTTTCGGGCAATGTGTATGTAATGCTTACACCGTCTGCGTTAAATTTTACTCTTCGCTTGTCGGAAAGCATGTTTGGCTGTTCGTATACAGTGCCTATACCTCCGGGGGTGCAGGCGGTAACCACCAAAGGAACGTAGCCCTCTACGTTTTCGATTTTGTCTTCGGTTATCTTAAACAGTCCCTGCCCAAGGCAATACAGTTCCTCGCCGAATTTAAAAAAACGCTTTGGGCCGTTATGCGTCTGCCCGATAAGTTTAAAGTTAAGTTCATCCTCGGTAAGTCTGTAAATATCAAAATCGCAGGCGGCAAAGGTGACCGGCTTTTTGTTTAAAACCCCGTGCCATACGGCGTTTACGTCTCTGTCGCCTACCACAGTGCCTATAACGCCGTATCCGTTGCGCTTCCTCAAGGCGCCGCTTTCGTCAACGTAGAAATTAACCACTCGCGGCAAAGCCTTTATACCTGCTGAACTGCCTGCCCTTTCATCAAGTCCCGTAAAGCCGCCGCAGGAAAGAATTATGCTTTTAGCCATAATAGCGGTAACAGTCACTAATCTGGTGGACCACTGCAGTGACCGACTCCTTTATGCTTTTTAGGTTGAGCAGGTATCTTTCGTATAGGCTTGCAGAAAGCTCTGCATTTTCCTCGGCTATCAAAAGGGAAGCCAGACCGAAGGGCAAAAGACCGTAGGCTATCATTTCGTGGCAACGTACGTTGTCCTCCAAGGTCAAAAGGGGTATTATCCTTGCGCCTTTGTCGTTGCGAAGGGAACGGTCAAGCTTTTGGTTTTCCGCCATAAGTATATTAATAAGGGCGGCAGAACGGCTTTTAAAATCGGCGCAGTCCTCGTTGTCGGTGCCATCGGCGTTTTTACAGCCGATAAGGTGCAGGGCAAGGTCGTATATATCGTTTCCTGTCATATTACCTCCTTAAAAGAGTTGGGGGATGTGTAGGCACATCCCCCCTTATTAACGGGTATTAGTGGTTTACGGTGGGCATAAACTGTACTGCTCCTATCTTAATACCGCAGGTGGAGAGGGCGGTGGAAGCAGAGGGAGTAAGTCTTACCCAAAGCTTACCCTCTGCCTTGCAAAGGGCGCTGTCTGCAAACAGATAGGCAATGTCACCCTTGGCAACGGTAACGGGAGTAGTATCGGCAGCGCCTACGTAGTCGCCTGCAACCAGAGAAACACCAACGTCGGCAGAGCCATCCTCGTTGTTTATAACAAAAAAGCCCCTCCCGTCGGGCGCTTCAATAGAGGCGCAAAAATCCTCGTAAACTCCTGCGCCGATTTCGGTGGGCACAGTGTAGTCCTCTGCCTTAACTGCAACAGAGGGAGAGGTAACGGTGGTAAGTTTTACGGTAGTAGCCATATTATATCTCCTTTTTTGAATATTATATGTTGTTGTTGCCGTCGGAAACGGGGCAGGCAACCAGTTCTTCGGGGCGTATAACCTTTGCGCCGAAGACTATTCTGCCTCTTACCGCGGTGTCAAAACTGTCCTCAAGTCTGTCGATGATCTGAGTTTCCAAAACCTGCTCTGCATAGGCGATAGCGCTGTAGGAGCCTGCAAGCATAACGGTGTTGCCATCCTCGTCGGTGCAAAGGTGGTTGGATACGTAAATATCACAGCCAAGCTCGTCGGTAAAGCCTGTGGAGCCGGTGCCGTTTACGCCTTGATTAACGGAAAACTTAACGCCCGCCAAAAGAAGCTTTGTCTTAACAAAGGGAGGCACCACTATCCATATTCTGCCGTCGGGCACGTTCTTTTCCTCAAGCTTTTGCTTCATTTCCGCAATGGTCTGAAGAATGTTTGCAGGTGTTGCCTCGGTGGGGTCAAATGCAGTCCCGGCTTCGGGATAAAGACCGAACACATAGCTGTCCACCTGACTCTTGAGGTTGTAGGAGGCTCTCTTTGTCTGGCTGTCCTTAAGACCTACGCTGCTTCTCAGCTCCTCAATATCCTTTACCTTAAAGGAAAACGCTTTGTCCTGATTAATGTAAAGGGTAGTTGCGGCATCATCGATATCCTCGTAGGTAACGGTGCCGTTGTAGTCGTAAACAGAAGGTTCGGAAAGACCTATAAAGGTAACGCTGTCGCCGGCGTTCTTGATGTCGCCGGTAAAATCGGTACAGCAAAGGGTATTTGCAAGGAGGTTGTCCTCGTTGGTACGGAGTATCTCCGCCGCTATGATTTTTTCAATACTGTTGTAGTTAGACATATCTGTTCCTTTCTTTTGCTTTTTTAGTTAAGCTTCCATTTGCCAATGGAGCGAAGTATGCGTGAGAAATTGTTCTTTACGGCACGGGGTGACATGGCTTCAACCTCCTCCATGCTAAGTTCTCCCTCGTCGGCTCTTTCGCCTACGGGGGGAGGGGAGGCTTCGGTGTTTCTTGCATTAACGCTGTCAGCGTAGGTACCGTTTTTGCCTTCGGCAAGGGTATGATAGGCAAAGGCGTAGGCAAGGGGGATACCCTTCTCCATATCAGCCCATACTGCCTCGGGGATATCCTCTGCCGTTACGTCGGGGAAAAGCCTTCTGAAGTTCTTTACCTCTTCCGTAAGGGCACCCTCCTTCTCTGTTTTTCTTCGCTCGGCCCTTGCGGCGCTTTTTTCGTCTCTTGCTGTCTTTATGTATTCCGCGGCCTCCGCAGGCATTCCGCCCAGTTTTTGCTCAAACAGAGCGCGATTTTGCTCCTCAAGAGCGGCAACCAGTTCCTCCGGGCTTACACCCGCCTCTTCGGCAACGTCGCATATCGCGTTGTAGATTTGTTCCTTTGTCATAATTCTCCTTCCTCCGTCGCTGTTTCTGATTTTGTGCTTTTGATTTCTTCAAGCAGCTCGTCCTTTTTGGGGATAAGCTTTTCGGGAATACGCTCCAGATACTGGGCCATCGTGATATTGCCTGATTGTAAGAGGGTGTTCAGGGTGTTAAGTGTGGCAATCTCCGACCAATATCCGGCCGAGCCTGCTTCCACACGGCAGTTGAACAAGCAGTGCTTGTAACGGCTGAGTGGCAAGGCTTCATAGCCCTCGTCTCCCGTTTCTATAAGGCGCAGGTCGTCGTAGTAGGCAAAAACAAAGTCCAGCCAGATAAGACCTATCTCCTCCGCAAAGGCATAAAGAGAGCGCCTTATATTTTCAAGTGGCAGCGCAGAGGCCTGCTGGAGTGCCATAATGGCCGAGGTGTTTGTGGGGTCAACGTCACCCAGTGCAGTGTCCGTGGCCCCCATAAACTCCTTGGTGTGGCTTATAGCAAGCCCCAACACGTCAAGCATACCCGATTGCATCTGCCCTGCGGGTAACACCTTTGCAACGCTTTCCACGCTGCCGTTCACCGCTATCGCCTCGCCCACTTTGTTTGTCCAGTTGTCGATGATGGTGGAGTCGTATATCACCTTGGAAAAGGCGGTATCCATCATATGCTTCATCGCCATGGCAAAGCCCTTGTTTATAAACACCTGATTCTCGATAAGCCCTGTGGCGGCAGAAACGCCGTGCCAGGAGTTTTTAACAGGTGTCCAGTTCATAAAGGCTATGGGGTACATAGTGAGGGGAGTTGCCGTATCGGGACATATTACGGCGTTCTTAACCGACTTGCGGTAGCATACCTTTCCGTTTTCGTCCTTCCACAGCTTGATAAGCGCCGTGCATTTAGTCCCCTCCAGCTCCTTAGCGGCAAGGTCGCCGCTTTGCCATGAGGTCTCGTCATCGGGCACTATCTTCTTTATCATCTCCTCGGGAACACCGTTGTTCTTTGCGTGCTTAACCAGCGAGGCTACGGTTTCACGGCTTGAGATGAGAATATAGGGCTGACTCTGAACGTTTTTACTGTTGGGATTGCCGAAAAACACGTTGGTGTTGTCTACCAAAACGGTCTTAAAATCCCCCGTAAAGGCTTGACCCGTTTTTACAGAGGGCTCCCAGTATGTGTAAGCAATAGCATCGCCGCTAAGGGCGGCGTCCATAAGAGCATCTGAAAGCAGGTCGTTAAGTTTCGCCTTGTCAGCTCGTGCCTGAATGATTTTATTTAAACAATCAGCAATAGCCTCGGCATCCTCCTTGGGGGTGCCGCCGTTGTTGCCAAAGGGCGAGGCGTAAGAAAAGCGCATTGTAGTGCGGCTTTGCATAACGTTGCTTATGTAGTAGCCGATAATGCGCTTAAAGATATTAAAAACAGGCTTGGGAAGTCCTCCGGACTCCACCCCCTGCCATTGGTCTCCGCGGTAAAACCGCTCGTTACGGTTGACCGTGGAGTATAGGTCAATGGAGTGATTGTATTCTCTGCCTTTCTCAAACAAGGCCCAATCCTCTGTGCAGTCAAGCTTCTTTTTTTTAACCATAAGGTCTCCTTTCAAAACAATCAGTAGTCTATAATGCTTTTTATATTGTTCTTTTCAGGGGGCTTTCCCTCAAAACTGTAAAGATACGATGGCGGCTTTTCACCGGCGCTGCCCGTTTTCGGTGACCTTGACATCAAAGCATATCTTAATGCCTCCGGTGCGTGGGTTATCTCGTGGGGCGTGTCTGCCGCATCCTCCCTTACGTTGTCGTCAAACCGTAAAAGAGGTAAGCAGCGAATCAGGTTTTCGCAGCAATCAAAGATGCAAAGGGCGCTTTTTCCGTCTTCACCGTCCCTTAGGTACTCACGGACTACGCGCCAGCCCGTTATACGGCTGTTGTCTGCTTTTTTAAGCCCTCCAAGCCCTGCCGCCATCATTATCTCTGCACCGCTTTTTCCGCTTTCCTGCCTTCTGTTCCAAAGGTCGGGAGAGGCAACCGTGTAGCGTATACTCTCTCCGTGGGGAGTCATTTCTTTAATACGGCGGGCGGCCTCAGAGAGAAGCAGACCCGATTCATAAAGTTCTCTGTAAACGTAAACTCGGTTCTCGGGGCTTACGGCAAGCCAAAGGCAGGCGGTCATATCAAGGCCGTAGTCCAAAGCCCTGAACCGTTGCCAACGGATAGGTATGTCAAAAGGACGGCAACTGTGTACTTCGTGGCAAAATTCGGGGAAAAAAGCTCCCTCAAAGCTGTCCCAATCACCGTACAGCATTGCGGCGCGTCTTTTTTCCGGCAACGCCATAAGCGTTTCCACGTATTCGGGGTTGTGCTTCATCATGTAGTCGTTGTCAAAAACCAAGGACTTTATAAAGGCGTAGTTTTCTGCCTTTTCGTTACCACGGTATTTTCTGTCCACAAACAGCCGTTTAAACCAATCGTGCCCCACTCCGCCGGGGTTTGCGGTAAGAAGCATTCGGGGAGGGAAGGGCTTGTCCATGTTGCCGGAGGCGCGGTTGCACTCTGTAAGACACTGGTACTGAAAGTAGGTGAAATGGGTAGCCTCCTCCAGCCCTATAACCTCGTAGGATTGTCCCTGGTATTGCAAAACGTCGCTTTCAGCATCGCAATAGCCAAGCTTAATGCGGCTTCCGTTGGGAAAACGAAACTCCTTTTGAACCTCGCGGTATTCCGCAACGGCACCAAGCAGCTTTTGTAACGGCAGGATATGGTTTTCTCTCAGCTCGCCCAAGGTACGTCTTAAAAGAAGGATGTTTATTCCGTTGTGGGATAGTGCAAGCAGGACCATCTTCATACGCATGGCCCAGCTTTTCCCACCACCTCTTGCGCCTCCGTAAGCGGTGTAACGGGCGGTGGATTCAAAAAACTGCCTTTGCTTTTGGTTAGGCGAAATAATTATCTCTGCCATCAGTTAGCCCATTCCTTTGCAACGCCTTTTATGATAACGGTGTTATCCGCCGCGCCTTCCTCCTGCTTGTCCTTGTATCCGTGGTTGTTTTTTAGGTCAAAGGAAAGCACCGCAGGAGGAAGTTTTCCTTTAAACGCCATTTGTTTTTTAATTTTTGCTATCCGGTTTCGGGCTTTTCTAAGTTCAAAACCGTAGGCTGCTCCCTTTTCCATAGCAAAAAGCCCCTCTCTGGTTGTGCCCAGATAGTCTGCAAGGGCCTCTACGTCGGGTATTTCCTCGGGGTTTTGTGCAAGATGTACGTCGAAATATTCCTTTATTTTGGTCTTGCAATCCTCAGGGGATAAAAAAACCGCCTCCTCGGGCGGCGTACGCTTTCTCATGGTTTTTTCCTCTCAAAAATTTGCATGGCTTTTCCTTACACCTTCATTATAACCCCATCCCTCCCGGATTGTCGTCCCGTTTTTGTCCCGTTTTTTTCTCACTTGACTACTGACTGTATTTGGAGTATAATAATCGGGCAAGGAAGGGGGATTGTAACTTGAGCGGTATAAAAAACCTTATTAAAAAACTGTGGAACTTTGCTTTTCACACCGAGGCAGGCTTGTATCTGGTGTTCGGCGTGCTTACCACGGTAGTGTCCTTGGTTGTATACTATAGTTTTGTGCTTATCGGCACAGATCACATGACGGCAACGGTACTTAAAAATGTTGCGGGTATACTTTTTGCCTACTTTACCAACCGCGGCATGGTCTTTGGCAGCAAAGCGGTTGGCGAAGAAAAGACTAAGGAGTTTTTAAAGTTTGTTTCCTCTCGTCTTGTAACTTTCGGGCTTGACCTTGTTATGATGTTTGTAATGGTGGACCTGCTTTCTGTGAACAAAATGATAGCAGGGGCTCTCTCCACCGTAATAGTGATAATCCTTAACTACGTTCTTAGTAAACTTTTTGTGTTTACAAAGAAATGACTAGGCGTTTTGCACAAAACCGGAAGGCGCTTTTTGTGCAAATGACAAAATGTGAAATTAACCCTTTACTGTTGGCGTAAATAGTGCTATAATGTTTACTGCCAATTTATGCACACAAACAGTGCATCCATCGGAGGTAGAAATGAAAAAAGTATTATGTTTGTTGCTTGTTGCAATAATGGCTGTTACCAGCCTTGTTTCCTGCGGTTCTTCTCTGGAAGAGGGTGAAAAGGGCGCTATAATCAAGATGTGCCTTACCACCTTGCCTGACACCTTTGATCCTTCTGCTTACTCTATCGACTCTGACAGCGCAAAGGTTTACAGCCTTATGTATATGGGTCTTACCACCATTAACGGCAGCGGTAAGCTTTCAGCAGGTATCGCATACGAATGGGGTTATTTTTACGACAGCGTTTATAATGAAGATAAAATGTATTTCCAAATGTACGAAACAGGTTGGAACGATGGCAGACGTGTGTCCTCCAGTGACTTCGTTTACGCTTGGAACCGCATCCTTGCTCCCGAAAGCAACAGTCCCTACGCTTCTCTCCTTTATCCCATAAAGAACGCTAAGCTCGTTAAAATGGGTGAAATGACTGAGGACGACCTTGGTCTTGAGGCGGTTGACGATACCAGACTTGAGATAACCTTTGAAGAAGGCTACGTAAAGGATAACGGCAAGGCAGTGGCAGAGCAGTTTGCTACTACCGTTGCAAACATAGCCTTTGCTCCTCTCCGCGAGGATAAGATGAATGATAATTGGACTTACGAGTTCTCCGTAACCAGCATTATGAGCTGTGGTCCTTACATTCTTCGTAGCTATAACAACACCAAGGATCAGCGCAAGATCGAACTTGAAAGAAACGTATATTACCGTCGTGATGCAGAAGATAAGGATGAACCCCTTGATAAGCACGTTACTCCTTATAAGATAATCTTTGATTATGATACCACCGGAAACGACCTTGCAGATGCTGCAAAGCAGTATGATGAAGGCAACATTTTCTATCTTGGCGAGTTCAACAAGGACACCTACGCATCCTACGGCAACAAGATATCCTCTAAGGATAGCCTTTCAAGCTACGTTTACTACTTCAACACCAACAACGCTTTGTTCAAGGATGCAAAGGTTAGAAAGGCCCTCAGCATCGCCCTTGACAGAAATGAGATAGCAAATATCGCAGGCTGTGGTGCATCTGCCGCTACCGGCTTTGTTCCCGCAGGCGTGTTCAACACCAAGAAGGGTACCTCCTTCCGTACCGAAGGTCCTGATGTTTACAGCACTTCTGCAAAGGTTGACGAAGCAAAGAGCCTTCTTAAGGAAGCAGGCGTTTCCAAGGGCTCCTTCTCCATAAGCTACGTTGCTGAAAGCGAAAGCGATACCAACAAGCTTATCGCTGAATACGCAAAGGGCGTTTGGGAAAAACTTGGCTTTACCGTTACTCTTAACGCAATGCCTTGGTCCGTAGATAAGACCAGCGGCAATATAAGAGAGGTTATCGCTAACGCAGAGGGTAACTCCTTCGACGTACTTGCAGTTGATTTGAATATGGGCTCCGTGGATGCTTCTGCGCATCTTCTTCAGTTTGCAGAAAACCTTAGCGGTAACTACGTTGTTACCGAGGGTGACAAGATAAGCTCCATTCACTTCACCGGCTTTAACAGCAGTGAGTATAATGAGCTTGCAGGTAGCGTTCTTGCTGAGTCTGATGCGGCTGCACGTGCAGGTCTCTTGCATCAGCTTGAGGCAAAGCTTGCAGATGAATGTCCTGCAACTGCCCTTATATTCTACAAGAACTCTTACGTGGCATCCTCTAAGCTTTCCGGCTACGGCACCTATTATAATGGCGCCCCCACCTTCTTTGAGGTTGAGCTTGAAGGCTGGCGTGATATCAACGCTAAGATAGAGGCAGAGGAAGCAGCAGCAGCCGAAGCCGCAAAGGATAAGGAATAATTTATAAAGTAAAACACCCCACGGGTTGCATACCCGTGGGGTGTTCCTTTTGCTATAAAGGGGGGGAGTGGATGATGTGCTTACATAATTCTTACGTAGTCGGCGTATACGTATCCTCTCGTTCCGTTTCGGTTTATTAGATACCAATCACCCTCGCGGGCTATAATGTCAAGGGTGGATCCGTTTGGTGCTTGGGCTATAACGTTGCCGTCAAGACTGGGCTTATCGCGGATGTTAAGTCTGCCGCCTCCCGTAGCAACCTGTCCCTTGCCAATACCGCCTACTTCATCCGGTGACCTGAAAGTCACCCCAAGATATTCTGCCACGGACATCGCAAGGTTGCGGGCAATCCCTTGAAGATTTGCTCTTATCCACTCTGCATCCTCGGTGTTGTCGTGGTATCCAAGCTCTGCCAAGACTGCAGGTGCGCGGGTAAGCCTAAGCTCTGCAAAGGTGGTGTTGGGAACGGCACGGACCCTGCTTGGGTCGGGGTATATACCCTTCATGTTGTTGGCGATGATATCTGCGGCGCGCTTTCCCGCACTGCTGGTCTGGTAATAATAAACGTCCACCCCCTGCTGCCTTCCTGCGTTTGCCGCCCCTGCAGCATTGGAATGGAGAGCGAGGTGCAGGTCGTAATTGCCTGCGTTGGATTCGGCGATAGCACCGTTAACCCTTTGCTCGGGGTCGTTTCTGCCAAACTGTATACCGGAAGCGGTTAGGTATGGCTCCATGTAGTCGGCAATAAGATTCATGTAGTACTCTTCGTTCCCCTGCCCGTCGTAATAGGGGTTGTATTCCTGCGTAGATGGACTTAAAAAAACAGAAGCCAAAATAAAAAACCTCCTTTTATTACAGTATATTCTCCTTCCTTTGGGGTGACACGCTGAATTTGTTGACAAAATTTTAGTCGTATGTTATACTTAAAAAGTAAAAAAGTTTGGCGCCTTTGCGCCGATGAAAGAGGGCATTTATGAAAAGAACACTGTGTTTATTGCTTGTTATGGTTATGCTTTTGCTTGCCGCTTGCGGCGGTGAAGATGGCGGAAACACTTCAACCGGCCTTTCCGGGGAGACCGTTAACTCCACAGAGGAAAGCAGTAACGAAAGCGCTGTTCCCGACGACAGTATAATTGTTCCCGACATAAGCGGTATGTCTGCCGAAAACGCTGAGAAGGCGCTTAAGGACGCAGGCTTTACCGTAAAGGTTAAGAAAAAGCCCAATGATGATGTTCCCGAGGGTGAGGTTATCGAAATAGACCTTAAAGCGGGCGACGCATATGAAAAGGGCACCAGAGTATGGCTTTACGTTTCCACGGGTAAGAGCCTCGCAGGTTCATCTTTGGAATACAAGCAAAGCGCCTTGGTTGAAAACCGCCCCGTTTTGGAGGCAGGCGCAAACTCTGATTACGTTCCCCTTAACTATGAGGTTATGAAGGCTTGTTGGATGTCTCAGTATGATATGTCTGATATCTATTCCGATGGCAGCATGCAGCGTGACGAGGCAGATTTCCGTGAGAAGGTTGCAAACATCTTTGCCACTCTCCAGAACAAGGGCATAAATACCGTTATAGTACAGCTTCGCCCCAACGGCGACAGCTTCTATCCCTCTGCCTATTATTGCCCCTCCAAGTACGTTACGGGCTCTTACGCTATCGATTTCAAGTACGACCCACTTGCTATAATGATTGAGGAAGCCCATAAGGTCGGTCTCAGCTTCCACGGTTGGATAAACCCCTTCCGTTGTATGAACACGGGCGACGTTGATATAATCAACATCAGCTACGGTGTTCGCAAGCTTGCAGAGGAAAGCATGGGCGACGCTATTATTAAAAATACAGACGGTCTGTTCTGGTTAAATCCTGCCAGCGAAGACGTTCGTAAGCTGGTTGTTGACGGCGCAACCGAGATAGTAAGATACTACGACGTTGACGGCATACACATGGACGACTATTTCTATCCCTACAACCTTACCGATAACTTTGACTCTGTTTCCTTTAAAAAGCAGACCGAGTTTAAATCCCTTGACTCTTACCGCTTTAACGCTATAAATACCCTTGTTTCCTCCTTGTATGCAGGCGTAAAGGCAGAAAATTCCAAGGTTATCTTCGGTATCTCCCCTGCAGGCAACCCCAGTGTTGCAGGCGCGGTTTACGTTGATTATTTAACCTGGCTTTCCAACACCGGCTACGTTGACTACATAATGCCTCAGCTTTACTGGGGTACCAGAGGCAACATATCCTTTACTAAGATGTTTGACCGTTGGGAAAGCTTCATCACCGTTCCCGAGATACGTCTTATTCCCGGCATGGACCTTAACAACGCTGCAAAGGGCTACGCAGGCGAAGCAGATTCATCCGAATGGAACAGCAGCCGCACCGTACTTAAAAACTGTATGGAATACGCAATTTCATCAGGCAAGTGCGACGGTTACTCTCTCTTCTCCTTGGCGACCATTATTTCTCCCTCCTCCTGCGAGGATTGCAAGCCCACCACTGAGGAGCTTTCTAATCTTTTCGGCCTTGTAAACTCTATGAGTAACGAAACCATTAAGTATTAAAAGGGGAATTTGTATGAAAAAATTACTTTCAACCCTTCTTATTCTTGCGTTTCTCCTTTCCTTCGGGGCTTGTGGCGGAGACCAAACCGAAACCTCCACCGAGTCCTCTGAGGAAAGCGTTGATGAAACCCCCGTAAATACGGTAGTACTTCCCGACGTTAAGGGGCAGACCTCCGAGGATGCCCTTAAGATGATGACTGATGCGGGCTATACCAACGTTAAGACGGTTGCCGCCCACAAGGAGGGCACTAAAAAGGGCGAGGTTATCGCCCAGAGCAAAACCGCAGGCGTTACCTATGGCGTAAATGACCTTATCGTTCTTCAGGTAAGCAACGGGCTCACCGCAAAGGAAAGCGCCTCCACTGTTATAGAGGATCCCCTTCTTGCCGAAAGAGAAGAACTTGACGTAGGCGCAAATGCTGACTACAAGCCTCTCAACTACGACAATATGAAGGGTATGTGGCTTTCTCAGCTTGACCTTATTCCCGTGTACTACGACTACGAAAAAGAGGTTCAGCGTACCGAGGATGACTATGCCGGTAAAATAGACGTAATAATGAAAAACCTCAAGGAAAACGGCTATAACACCGTGGTTGTTCAGGTTCATCCCGACTGTGACTCTATGTATCTCTCCAAGTACTATCCTTGGAGCGACTATCTTAACGGTAACAGTAACCGCGATGAAGATCAAGAACTGCTTACCGATGGTAAGGGTACCCTTACGGGCAGAACCTACGGCAATACCTCCTTGTACGATCCTATGCCTATAATGATAGAGGCGGCTCATAAATACGGGCTTTCCTTCCAGGCGTGGATAAACCCCATGCGTGCCTATGCCGTAGACGAGATAGAGTACGTTAACGACAGTTACCCCATAAAGCAGTGGTATAACGACCCCGAAAAGTCCGAAACCTATTTGTTTAAAACCACGCGCCGTATCTATCTTAATCCTGCTTACGAGGAGGTAAGGGAATACATAGTGGCGGTGGCTAAGGAAATATGCCGTTACTACGACGTAGACGGCATTCACATGGACGACTACTTTTATCCCTCCGGTGACGTAAACTACGATAAGGCGGCCTTTGAGGCGCAGGATGAGTTTGTGTCTCTTAACGAATACCGCAAGAACAATATTAACCTTTTGGTAAAGGCTATATACGATGCTGTTAAGGCGGAAAACAAGGATATGCTTTTCGGTATTTCCCCTGCAGGCAATATCGATACCAACATGAAAAGCCTATCTGCCGACGTAAAAACATGGTGCTCCACCGCAGGCTATGTAGATTATATATGCCCTCAGATATATTTCGGCTTTGAGCATTCCACCGTTCCTTTTGACGGTCTTTCCGAGCGTTGGATAGAGATGAACACCGAGGAAAGCGTAAAGATGGTCTTGGGCATTACCATGCACAAGATAGGCAGAAACGATACCTATGCAGGGGCAGGTGCCTTTGAGTGGGAGGATAACAACGATATTCTTAAACGCTCCTTTGAGTGGGTAAAGACTAAGACTGACGACGTAGACGGCTTTTGCATGTTCTCCTATCAGTATATGTTTGACCCTCTCACGGGCAAGCGTGTGGAATACACAAAGGCAGAAGTGGACGGCTTCTTGCCGGTAATGCAAGAACTTTACAAGTAAAAGCAAAGGGGCTGTAAAAAACTTCGTTTTTTTACAGCCCCTTTTGGGGATAGGGAAGAATGGTCGGAACGGACACAAATCCACCCGTTAGGCGTACTGATGTACGTCGAGGGTGGATTTTGTTCGTAGCAAAAAAGATATTTTAAAGAAAAACTCGTTTTTCGAGTTTTTTACCTTGTTTGAGGCCTTTGAAGGTATCAAAAAACACTGTGTTTTGGTACTTTTTTCTTTTTTGTGATCCGGCCTTTTTTTCTACATCCCCTTTTCTATTCGTCAACAGGAACAGTGATATAATGCTCTCCGCCGTCAAGACGTAACGGCAAAACAGCGGGAAGTCCGTCCATGGTAAGGGGTGCTCCCTTTTGCGCTTCAATATGCACCTTGCCGTAAAATTCAAAGGTACCCTTGTATTCTAAAAGGGGAGAAAGCGTAAGAGTCTTGTACCCGTCGGAAAACTTGACCCCCAAAAACCGTTCAAGCATTATCTTGCAGTACCAAGCGGCGCCGCCGGTGTAGTGGGTCCAGCCGGCCCGTCCCGCCTGCCCCCTTGCAGTGTAAATATCTGCGGCAACAGCGTAGGGCTCCCCCTTGTATTTGGAAAACAAAACAGCATCCTCTGCCCTCCACAAAGGGTTTATTACTGTTATCAGTTCTATAGCCTCGCGGGTCATGCCGCATTCCGCCAAGGCGGCGGCGAACCAAAGGGCTGCGTGGGTGTACTGACCGCCGTTTTCTCTTACTCCCTTGGCGTAGGCGTTGATATATCCCGCGTGCTCCGTATCAGCGCCAAAGGGCGGTGTGAATAGTCTCAGCAGCTTGTTTTCACTGTCGTATAACAGTTGGAACGCGGTTTCCATAGCCGTTTTACACTTGGCTTTGTCGGCTCCTGCAAAAACCGCAAAGGCCTGACACAATGCATCTATCTCGCAGGCGGCTCTGCCCGTAACACCAAGGGGCCTTCCGTCGCCGCCGTAAGCGCGGATAAATCTGTCCCCTGTAAAACAGTCCTCACAACGGGATAACAGTGCCATTCCTTCCTTTTCGCACCGTTCGGCAAAATCGTCGTCTCCTCTGTTCTTTGCAACAGTGGCAAAACGTTTAAGCGCTATGACGTACAAAAAACCGCCGAAAACGCTTTCAGCTCCCTCCCCAAGGTCAGAAAAAGCGTCGTTCCAGTCACAGCTTCCCATAAGGGGAAGCCCGTGCTTGCCGTAGCTTCTTCCGTGCTCCAGGGCTCTGACGCAGTGCATATAAAGGCTTTCCTTGGCCACAGTTACCGCTGCCGCTTCGTAGCGTTCCCTTTCATCCCCCAAGGGCGGAGAACTAAGATAAGGAACCTCTGCGAGCAATATGCTGTCGTCACCGGTTATTCTTATATACTCTGCCACGCAAATGGGCAACCACAAAAAGTCGTCACTGCATTTTGAGCGCACTCCGTATATCTTCCCCTCACTGCGGTTAGGGTGCCACCAATGCTGAACCCCTCCGTCGGTGTATTGCCTTGCCGCACAACGCAGTATATGGGTGCGTACTATCGAGGGCATGGAGTATACGAGATACATACAGTCCTGAAGCTGGTCACGAAAACCAAAGGCGCCGCTGCTTTGGTAAAAAGCACCTCTGGCAAAGAATCTGCAAGCGGCGGCTTGATAGGGGATAAATCGGGTAAACGCCTCTGCCATCGACGTGGGCAACCCCGCAAGCCTTATGGGCGGTATCATGCTTTCGGCAAAACTGCGGGCTTTTCTTGCCTCTGTAACATACCCTGATTTAGCGAACAGACTCAGTATACGCGCGGCGCTTTCTGTCCTTGGCGCCGCACCTATAACAAAGGTAATCTCACGGCCTTTGCGTCTTATTGCAAAAACGTCCCCTCTTCCGTTTTCTGCGCCCGTAAACAACGTCTCAAGACTGTGAAAGCCGTTGCCTTCACCAAGGCAGGCTATAAAGCCCACGCTTTCGCAAAAGAAAGGGCTTTTACCGTTCATAAAGCCTAAGGCAGTTCCTTCTTTAAACGCTACGTCTGTTTTCCGTATCATCATAGCGGGGAAAGCGCCGCTGCCCATTAACGGCCTTACGCAAAGGGCGGCGTCTGCCTCCTCTCCGTCCTCAAAGGCAAGGTGCAGAACCTTAAGAGGCAGCTTGTGGCATACAAAAACCGTAAGAGTGTAGTTTCTGCCCTTTATCCTGCCCTTGTATTTGGCAATCCCTTTTTCGTAAATCACGGTTTTGGAGCAGGCAGTGATATCGTATATCTCACCGTCATAAAAACAGTAAATTACTTCTCCATCGTCGGTGCCGCCGTATACGTCCCCCTTAAAAGCGGCTATGCGCTTTAAGGCAGAGTTACCGCAAAAACTATAACCCAAGCTACCATGGGTAACCACACTGCCGGCGGCGCGTCCTGCAAGGATGTAGGAAAATGGAAGTGAGAGCCTTTCGTTTTTATCAACGGTAAAGGCGCCGTCCTTGTAGGCTCCGCCCCATACCTTGTTTCCTTCAACAGGGATACTGCCGTAGCCCTTTCGTGTCACGGGCGGTAAGGGCTTAAAACTTTCCGTTTCCGTCCTTTCTCCAAAGGGTGTCTCAAAGCTTTCGGTGTAATAGCTTGCGGCTGCTTCAAACAACTGCCGTTCTTTTACGTCGTTACCGTCGCCAAAGAACATCCCACCTCGTTTACCTATAAACCCATCGCACTTTTCTGCGCGAATAAGCCGTTTTAGGGCGTTTGTTACGGGTGAAGAGTACCTTTCCTCCTCGCACACCAAAAACACAAGCTCTATCCTTTGCCCAAGGGTGGCAAGGGTTTTAAAAGACCTAATATAAAACAGCAGGTCGTCTCTGTAAAACTCTCGTACCAAAACTGCTATAATCGGGTAATCGCCTGACAGTCCTCTGCCCCAAAGATCCCCGTTTTTAACCAAAACGTCCTTTGTGCATCTGCCGCTACCGTAGAATATCCCTTTAAGCAAAGGGTTTTCTCTTTCGCCGAAAAGGTATTTGCCTGAGGGGATTGCACCTCCTCTGCGGGACGCTTTCAGCCGTTCAAGGCATTCCTCCTTGGTGTGTCCTATGGCGATGATAAGCCTTATTTCTCCTGCAGGCAGGGGAGGGGTCTTTAAAAGGCAGAAGGGCGTAACGCAAACCCCCGTGGAGCATTTGTACTTTTCACGCAAAACGTCCTCGGGTCGGTAAAGGGAATACGCCTCGTAGCTTTCCTTGTTCGTCTCAAATTCAAAGTTAAGCCTTCCGTCGGAAAGCCCTACTGCCATATAAAGACGGTCCTTGCCGTTTCTTTCGTTTTTAGCGTAAAGAATGGCGTTGCTTTCTTTGTCGTAGCTTGCAGTAACAAAAAGCCTTGAAAAGGCAGGGTGGGCAAAAAACACCTTGTCGGAGGCAAGCTGTACGTCAAAGGAAAAAACAAGACTAAAGCTTTTAATGGCATCGCTTTTGGTTTCCGTAACAAAGCATCCCGCCGCATCGGTATAGTATTTCACTCTTCCCGAAAACTCTGCCGACGAGCATATGTGGGCGGCATAGCCTGCGGCACTTTCAAAACTAAACTTGCCATCGTTAAAGCCATAGGGTGCGGCGGCGTATATCTTTTTACCGTGGCAAAACATAACGGTAAGAGAACGGGCGGCGGAGTGGGGAGTAAAATGGGTTTCGTTTACCGAAACATCTCCAACGGAAAACCTCACGTGGCCTGCGCTGTCAGCGGCTATGGTATTTGGCCCTCTGCCCGAAAGGTGAAAAACGGGCAAGGAGGGGTCGTATTCCGTAAGTCTTTCGCCAAAATTCCGCCCCACCCGTTCCTTTTCCTTTTCGCTCTTTTGCTTGTTAGCGTCGTAAATAGGCGCGCCAACGGGGATTTTTTCTTGCAAAAGCTCGTAAAATGCACCGGTTCTGGGGTGGTTCATAAAACGTTTTATAAAAACGTTGTCAAAGTACGCGTTAGCCAAAGCAATAAGACTCATGCCCATGTGATGGGCCATATAGCTTTGTATGGCGGCGCCACCGGTGCAGTCAACTGCTTCGTAAAGCCCGTAAGGGCCGGAAAACCCCGCGGCATCGTAGGCGGCAAGAGTTTTTAGCGAGGAACCGCATCCGATACAAAGACTAAGATATACCGAGTAGGGCGAAAGCACCTTTTCCTCCGATTGATAGTGGCAAAGAGCAAGGGTCTGTACTCCGTGGGCCTTGTACTGATAGTTCATCTCCGCATCAAAACAAAGATAAGCGCTTTCAGAGCATCCCCAAAGCCTCCCATGGGAAAAACGTTTTTGCTCACCGAGGGCAAAATGAAGGCTTTCGTAAATAAAGCTATCCTTATATAAGGGCAAAAACAACTGTGGCATAAAGTATTCAAAGGCGGTTCCGGACCAGCTTGCCATACCGATATGGCCGTTGTTGCCTACAACGGGCCTGCCTAAAGCCTTCCAGTGCTTAAGGGGTGCCTGCCCAAAGGCAAGTGCAAAGTAGGAGGTGCTTCTCGCCTCGCTCATATAAAGATCGTAGCAAATATCCGATACCTTATCGGCACCGCTGTCATACCCCAAGGAAAACAGCCGTCTTTCCTCGTTATACAGTGAGGTAAAATCTGTCGCCTCAAACAGCTTTTCCGCCCGCTTGGCATTCTCGTGCCTTCCGCACCCGTAAAGGTATCTGGAAAGGGCTACAAGGCAAACGCAAAGATTGCCGCTATCCACTGTCGAAACGTATCCTCCTCCAAGGACCTCAAGGGTCGGCAAGGAGTACCAATTGTAAAGATGGCCCTTCCACTTAGCCATTTTTTCCATGGCATCAAGGGCTTTACTTATTCGCTCCTCGCCCACCTCGGCGGTGATGAAACCAAAATCCTCCGCCGCCACCACCGATAGGAGATAAAGACCTATATTTGTAGGAGACGTTCTCATTGCCGTAGCCTCGGCAGGGGAGAGCTGATAATTATCCGGAGGGAGAAAAGCGGTGCCTTCGTTAACCTTATCTTCAAAAAATTTCCATATAGGCAATGCGCGTAGCTTGATGGTTTTTCGTGACGAGGAGGAGAGCACAGCCTTTTCTTTGACAGGCTGAGACAAAAAATAGGCGTAAAGGGGGAACAAAAACCACAAAAGCCCCAAAAGTCTGGTAACCCAAAGGGTGGAGACGAAGAAGAATACACTTCCTGCTACGGCCGAGAGGAACAGACGGTAAATGAAGGCAAAAACCCCCTTCTCCGCGTTTTTTTCGGATTCTGCTGCCGTTACCCATCTTAAAAGGTTTCTTCCCGTAAAAAGGCGTATAACCGACCGTAACACGGCGTCTGAGGTGATAAACGTCTTGTGACAAAGGGCGCTTATCTCAAAATAAGCAGTGCTTACGCTTTGGATAAGGCCGCTTTGCACCGAGGAGAAGAACCGTCTGGAGCGAAACCTAAGGGCTTTAGGCCTTGATATAAGAGTAAAGAAAACGGGAGACAGTAGGTTCAACAGTGCAAAAAAGCAGGTCCACAGCCTTCCGTCACCGTAACCAAACCCCGCCCACGCCAAAGCGGCAAAGCACAAGGGGGCTGACAAGTGGCGTAGAATATTTTGTATTATGCGTAAAGCGCCTCTCGCTCCCTGTTTGTATCCTTTTATAAGTGCCAGGTTTTGAGTATCGCCCCTTATCCAACGGTGCAGTCTGTCGTAATAGGGAATAACTCCCGAGGGAACACTGTCGGTTAAGCATAGGTCAGAAACGTATCTGGTTCTTAAAACGTTCCCCTCGGGCATATCGTGGCTCAGCACCTTTCCTTCGGGAAGCAGTCCGTCCAAAAGCGCGGCGTAGGTCCTTACGTCTATAAGACCCTTACCGCAAAAGATTCCCTCGCCGAATACACTTTGCTGGCGATTAAAGGCGGCGCTTTCATAAACGTCTATGCCGCCAACACCCGATATAAGGGCGGCAAATCGGGTAAGCCGGCTGCTTTTAAGGGTGGTCTGCACTCTGGGCTGAAGTATACCGTATCCTCCGGCCACTCTCCCGTTTTCTATTCTCGGAGCGTTAAGCGGGTGAAGCATCATCCCACAAAGAGCAGCGGCGCCGCAGGGAGGGAGGTTTGTATCTCCGTCAAGGGTAATCAAAAACCGCACTCCGTTTACCCTTGCCCCTCTTATGAGTGTAAATTCACCTTCATCGCCATGATGTAAAAAGCGTACAAGGTCTTCAATTGCGCCGCGTTTTCGCTCCCTGCCGCACCATTTACCGCCCTTGGCTTCCACACGTTTCCTTACAAAAAGGCAAAATCGTTCGCCGTATTTACTGTTAAGTGCATCTATCTGCTCCATGGCTCTTGCAAGCAGCGGCTCGTCCTCGGGCTTTTTCGGATAATCCGCCGACGGAAGGTCTGCCAAAACGCCAAAAAACAGCCCCTTTTCGCTGTTGGTAAGATAAAACCGTTCCAAGGTCTTAAAAACCCTTACGTCGTCCTCCAAAAGGGTGGTAATAACGGT
>JAFQKR010000087.1 GCA_017396825.1 Clostridia bacterium | reverse complement strand
TATAGTAAAGCCTTTGGCGTTCCTTGCCCTTTGCCTTTATTGGTATAACCCGTTGGTATGGGCGGCGTATATCCTTTTCAGCAAGGATATAGAGTACGCCTGCGACGAAAGAACAGTTAAGACCATGGAAAGCGAGGACAAAAAGGCTTATTCCTTGGCGCTTCTTTCCGTAAGTCAGAGCACGGGCAGAATTTTTGCCCCCTTATCCTTTGGCGAGGTCAGCGTTAAAGAAAGGATAAAGAGAGTTATGAAATTTAAGAATTCTTTGTGGGCGATGTCGCTTGCGGCTGTAATATGTATATCTCTGTTAATTTTCATCGCTTGCACACCCGATGGAGAAAAACCCGCCTCCTCCGACCTTTCCTCCGAGGAAAGCTCTGCCGTAAGCGGTGAGGAAACAAGTCAGATCATTGAAAGCAGTGAAAACGTTGAAGCGAGCGAAAACGCAGGAGACGAAAGCGGCGATGAGTCTTCCCAAGGCTCAGAACTGTATGAGGATACAGAGCCCCTTAAGGTTTGGGTGGATTACGTTCCAAAGGAGGAAGCAGGTGTTACCCCAACCTTCGTTGATGGGGAAATGGCCGCTGAATATATAAAGATTTGGGTAAACAAGCCTGTCGAAAGTTTTAAGTTTATCAGCGTTTTATACGATGAGAACACCATGGAACCCTATGCAGGTGACACCTTGTGGGAAACGGATGAGCTTACCCCTGAAGGTCCCTTTTATGCGAAAAGCTACGTTTGGGAGACTTTAAGCCAAAGAGGCATATCCTACAGAGACGAGCATGGTGCCGCCGTATTCTGTCGTATAAATTACAACACCATGGGTGGCGAGGCTACGGATAGCGCCCTGGGCTTGGAAGAAATTTCTCCTGACGCTCCCTCTGCCCTGATTTCTACTGCAAAATCCTTTTTGGCCGCCCTTAACGCAGGGGATGAGGCAGGGTATAAGGCTTATATAACTAAAGAATTTGAAGAGGGCTTTAAGCACAAAATATATGATGTGGCTGTAGACTTCAGCTCCTTTTACGGCAGACTTAACGTAAGCTCTCTTAAGAACTTTAACAAGGTGGGGAATACCTACCCAATGCACGACTATCCCAAGTACTACTACGTGGAGTACAAGCATTATACCCCCTATACCGCAACCGTTGAGTATCTGAACGAGAACGGCGCTTATGAAGAAAAAATCTTTAGGTTTATAATGGTTGCCGCTTCCGACGGCGGATATGTGGTAGGCGATTTCAGGCTTTCCGCTGCAGAGATAGAATATCCCGATGACAGTGAGGCGGAGTGGCATGAACGTCTTAAGCCGGTTTTAAACGACGAGGAAATCGAAAAGGTGTGCCGTATCGCAGAGGAATATATTGTGGCACTGAGCATGGGTGACGAGGCTAAGGCAAGAAGTCTTGGCGCCTTAGAGGAGGTGTGGTTCCTCGGCAGAGTAAGCACAGACTTTTTTTACTGCGATTATAATATGCCTCAATTCGCAGTGGAGCTTGAAGACAGAAGGATAATACTTTTATTTGTAGGGTTTGACTTTTTCGGAGAGCATTACGTTAACGAAGAGCCCTATCTTGGTTACTTCTACGAAAAGCAGGTAATGCAGATTTCCCTTTATGACGACGGAAGCTGCTACATAGACGGCTTATCTATTGAAGAATAGGACTAAAAAGGACTGTAAAAATCAAAGGACTGTAAAAAACAACGTTTTTACAGTCCTCTGTTTTTCTTGTCATCGGTAGCGGGGTTGTCTATAAGCTCTCCCTTTTCGGTAAAGCGTGAGCCGTGGCAGGGGCAATCCCAGCTATGCTCGGCTCGGTTGTATTTAAGGGCGCAACCAAGGTGGGGGCATCGGGGCGCAGTAGGCGTCAACAGCCCAAGGGTGGACTCAAAGGCGTTTAGGGCAAGTTGTGGGCGTAGGATACTGCGTGACGGTGAGAAAACCTCGGCATAGGGGCTTGACTCGCCCCGGACGAGGGCGCATAAAACTTCTGCCGCTGTCATAGCACCCGTCATACCCCATTTATTGAAGCCCGTTGCCACAAACAAATCGGTGGTGCTTTTGGAGTAAGGGCCTATATAGGGAACACCGTCCAAGGTCATGCAATCCTGCGTTGCCCATTTTGCCACTATCTTTGCGCCTTTAAAGTGGGTCTTGGCAACGCGCTCAAGCTCCTGCCAGCAGCCACCCTGCTTCCCTGTGCGGTGTCCGCCGCCGCCAAGCAGCAGGAGCCCCTTATAGCTGCGAAAGGAAAGTCCCGTATCTGCCTCGTCAACGTACATTCCGTCTATGTCGGGTGCACCCTCAAGAGCGATAACGTAGGAACGGTGCTGATATAGCTTGATAAAATACCCGCCGTGCTTGTTAATAAACGGGAAATGGGTTGCAACTATCAGTTTTTTAAAGGATATTTCGCCACGGCTTGTCACTGCCCTATGGGGCTTAAGCTCCAGCACCTTGGTGCTTTCGTAAATAGGTAAGCCCTTTGATATTCCGTATAAAAATTTCAGTGGGTGGACCTGGGCTTGCTCCCTTACTCTCACTGCTCCTGCCACGGGAAAGGGAAGCTCCTTTGCCATCGAAAACTTTGCCTTAACGCCCAGCTTGTTCAGGGCAGTAATCTCCTTTTCGATCTTTTCTCGGTCGGAGAGGGAATATACGTAGGAATCCTTTCTCTCGTAGTCGCAGTCGATGTCTTTACAAAGCCTTTCGTATTCCTCGCCCGCGCGTATCTGAGCATGCAGATAAAGCCGCGCCTTTTCCTCTCCAAACCGCTTGATCAGCTTGTGGTACAGCAAGCCGTGGCCGAGGGTGATTTTTGCCGTAGTGTTTTTCGTTATGCCACTGCATATTTCCTTAGCCTCTGCCACCGCGCAATCAACGCCTGCGTTTTTTAATTTGTAGGCGCACAGTATACCCGCAATGCCGCCGCCCACGATAAGAACGTCCGTGTGTTTTGTGCCCTTTAGCGGTTCAAAGCGTGGGTGCTGTAATTCTTTTTCCCATATAGAACTCATGGTTTACATCCCCTTTTAATGGGGATAGTTTTTGCTTTTTTGCTAAACTCTATACCTTAATATTCAAATTTATATTTTGCTTTACGGTATGAACAAGACATACGGCGCATATACTGCATAAAAACGGTAAGGCGGTATGTGCTTATGAAACGAAATGAATGGTTGTGGTCTCTGGCGGGCTTTGCCTTTGTGTCTCTCGGCGGAACCTTGCTTCATTATCTTTACAATTGGACGGGGCAAAGCACTTTCGTGGCGCCCTTTTCGGGGATAAACGAGTCTACCTGGGAGCACATGAAACTTCTGTTTTGGCCCCTTTTTGTCTTTGTCCTGATACAAGCCCCTCATTTTAAGCAGTACAAAAGCTTTTGGTGTGTTAAGCTTCTCGGTACGGTGGTGGGGATTATTTCTATACCCGTGCTGTTTTATACCTATAACGGTGCAATAGGAAAGTCACCCGATTGGATTAATATTGTAATTTTCTTCGTGTCCGCGGCGATAACCTTTATTTTGGAAACGATTCTTTTAAAAAAAGACAGCCTGCCCTGCCGCAGACCGTGGCTTGCCGTTGCAGTTTTTTGTGTTATCGGCACTTTGTTTGTGGCGTTCACCTTCATAACGCCCCGCCTGCCGCTGTTTATGGACCCTGTAACCGGCACCTACGGAAGATAAGGGTATAATAATATTGACTTTTCTATGAGAAGGGCGTAGAATTAATTCATAAGATAAATAAAATGAATGATGTATTTTGAAAGGAGAAATACCATATGAACGCTATTTTAGTGTGCTCTCTTTTAGAGCGAGCTGTTGATATTTATGGTAAGATAAAGGAAAATATGGAAGACGGTAAGGTTTCAGAAAGCGTTGCGCTAGAAAAAGATATATCAAATACATATGCTGAAATTAAAGAACTTATAAAAAACGATAACGAGTTAAGCGTTTCGGAAAAAATAGAACAATTAAAAGAGATAGCAGACAAAGAAACGGAAATGAAGATTAAATGCGACGAATTGATAAGGGCTAAAAGTAAACACAGATTTGATGTCGCCGCAGATATAGCCAAAGGAGTTGTTACCGGCGGGTTGTATTATGCACCTGATGTAATAAGAAAATTCAAAGGCAAGAAAAAAGAAAAAGATACAAATTCCTCGGATGAGTTGAACCTAGTTGAACCAAATACGTCCGATGATAAACAAATAAACGAGAAATAGTAAAAAACGGGCGATAAAACATCGCCCGTTTTTCTGTGGTGAAAACGCTATACAAGCCCCAACACGTACAGAGTATCACATCGAAAGTCAAATGTCAATAGTTTTTTGGAAACAAAAGAGCAAACTTAACAAGTTTCTACTCTTTGCACATAAAAAACTTGTTAAGTTTATACAACTTGCGTATTGAAATAGGGGTAAAAATATGGTACTATATGGGTGCAGGAAGGAAAGGTGATTCCGATGTACATCACAGAAAAGGTAAGAAAAACACCTTAAACCGTTTCCTAAAAGCAAAAGGCCCGAACAAAGCCAATATTACGAAAGGGTGAGCAAATTGAAAGCTATCAGGTATCCGCTTAAATTCTCCAGTCTTAGAATCTAGAGGAAAGAGGTGAGTCCGTTGTACAGTTAAAATATCCCCCAAAAAGGCAACCAAAGCACGGTAAAAGGTAGTTCTTACAAACAAAAGGTCTTTTAAAAGAATTGGGTTCAAAAAAGTATCTTCAAAAATGCCATTAAGTATCTTCAAATGAGTATCTTCTTTAAAAAAGCAGTCAGCCAAGGGTCGTTATCCCCAAGTTAGCCGATGGGCTTCTCGATGGAGAAAAAGACAAGGGTTAATATAGATTACCGGCTGAAAGAGGAGAACGAAAAAAGGTTGTTGCTTTAAATTTAAGAAAGAGAGGTAACCAATGATGTTGGATACCAAAATGAAACAGAAATAACCCTTGGCGGTCAAGTTGCTAAACTTACCTGCCAAGGGTTATTTCATTTTTGTTAAGTAAAATCTGTAACACTTTCTATCTTTTGTTATCAAATATACGCAGACAACTTACAATAGGAGAGCCTTTTTTGTGAAAAAATTTTTGCCTTATATACTTTCTGCAGCCCATAGCCTTATCTTGGCTTTTTTAAGTTGGTGCATCATTGGCACCTGCGGAGCAATAATAGGCGGAAGCGGCAGGCTTTTTGCGGCGGCGTTGCTTCCGGCGACTCTTTCTTTGGCTGCTTTCGTAGCTTTGCTTGTCTATAACGGCAGTATCCTTCGTGCACACCCAAAACGCAAACTTATAAAGCGAATAGAAGTATTTGAAAGCGTGCTGCTTTATATGCCCTTTATGTCGCTGTGGGAGTGCTTTGTTCGGATTGTGTTAAAGGTGATATGGTAAACAAAAAAGCGCTCGCCGCGCCAACATATTAAGTATATCATAACGGCATATAAATGTCAATGGTTTTTTGGTCAATACGCCAACAATCTACCGTTTGCACATATATAAGTTGGTAACTTTGTATAAAACGCGTATTGAAAAAGCCCTTCAGATGTGGTAATATATAGCCACAGGAAGGAATGGTGAGTCCAATGTACAATCTAAGCCTACCTCGAGTTTTTAAAAACTGATAAACGATCGAAAAACAGGCAAAGCACAATAAGTTTTCACGGCTGACAGGGTTTTCTCACTTAAGAGAATAAAAGCAACAAACAGCAACGGAAAAACAGAGGGCTAAGCCAAGTCTAAGAAAGAGAGGTTAAAATGATGTTGGATATCAAGAACACACAGAAATAACCCTTGGCAGTGGTGTAAGGACAGCCAAGGGTTATTTCTTTTTTATAGCAACGTATCAAAGGCCGGGGGCCTTTTTTGTTTTTTGACCTAATTGACAAGCCCATCCCCTTGGGTGTATAATCTCCACGGAAGGCAGGTGCTGTTATATGTGGGATATGATATACCCGATAGTTATAGTTGTTGCGGCAAACACGGTTTACAATATTTGCGCCAAATCAACGCCAACGGAGGCAAACGCCTTTGGCTCCCTTACCGTGACCTATATTATTGCCACCTTGATAAGCGCCATCGCTTTTTTGTGTACCGCCGGCGTAAAGAACGTTCAGGCTGAGCTGTCAAAGATAAACCTAAGTGCCATACTGTTAGGTGTTTCTATCGTGGCGTTGGAGTTTGGCTACATACTCATTTACAGGGTGGGCTGGAAAATAAGTCTTGCCTCGCTTACCGCCAACATTTCCTTGGCAGTAGTGCTTTTGCTGGTAGGCGTTCTCTTTTATAAGGATGCTATAAGCGGTTATCAGGTTGCGGGTGCATTGCTGTGCTCTGCGGGGCTGTTTTTGCTTTCCAAATAAAACCGTGCTCTGCAAAAAAATACAGTTTTTGCTAATAAAAAACCAAAAAAGGACTTGACAAACGAATTTAATAGGAGTAAAATACAGCCAAAGTTTAAAGAAAGGTGCTCTGTATATGGTAATCGGTTGCTTTTTATACAATTATTATTACTTTACATGTGCGATGGATTGTTTCGGTATACAGGTCGCTTCCAGAGGGTAAGCGTTGCATCTTGTATAAAGGATATAATCCACCGCTGCTTTGCTGTTGTCAGAGCGCTGTGGGTTTTTTGTTTTTTTCGGGGGTTTGTTATGGAAAAGCTTAATAAGGCGAGACGTGAAATAAATGAGATAGATAAGCAGATGGCGGCTTTGTTCGAGGAAAGGATGAAGGCGGTTCGCTCCGTAGCGGAGTATACAGCGGAAAGAGGGCTGCCCATTCTTGATGGTGGCAGAGAGGCGGAAATAATAAGGACAAACTCCTCTTTCGTATCGGACGACGACGTACGCTCTTATTACGTGAGTTTCCTCAAGCATAATATGGAGCTGTCTAAGCAGTATCAGCACCGTCTTATGGAGGGGCTTAAGGTGGCATACAGCGGCGTAGAGGGGGCTTTCGCCTACATCGCGGCAAGACGCATCTTTCCGGACGGCGCAGCGGTTTCCTACCCCGATTTCGACAGCGCCTACAAAGCTGTAGCCAACGGCGAGTGCGACGTGGCTGTGCTTCCCATAGAGAACAGCTATGCAGGCGAGGTGGGGCAGGTAATGGACCTTTTATGGGGAGGTGACCTGTACGTAAACGGCGTTTATGATCTGCAAATAAAGCAAAACCTTTTAGGTATAGAGGGTGCGCGTATTGAGGATATAAAGCGGGTCGTAAGCCATCCGCAAGCGCTTAGCCAGTGCGCGGCTTATATAAAGGAGCGCGGCTTTGAGCAGACGCAGGCATCCAATACCGCCCTAGCGGCGCTGTCAGTGCTGGAGAAAGGAGACAAGCAAACCGCCGCCATAGCAAGCGCTGAAACGGCAAGGCTTTACGGGCTTACGGTTCTGGACCACAGCATAAACGATAGCGCTACCAACACTACCCGCTTTGCGGTGCTCTCACGCATACAAAACAAATCGGGACGCACAAAAAACAGCACCTTTTTCCTGCTGTTTGCCGTTAACCACGTGGCAGGCGCACTGGCATCGGCGATAGGAGTTATCGGCCGTCACGGCTTTAATATGAAAGCCCTCAGAAGCCGCCCCATGAGAGAAGGGGATTGGCAGTATTATTTCTACGTAGAGGCGGAGGGTGACGAGGATACAGAGGCAGGCAGACTTATGCTTGACGAGCTTAAGGAGCATTGCGCTATGCTTAAGGTGGTTGGCAGTTATCCTGCGGAAATCGAGCTTAAGGAGAGTGAGGAGTAATGGTTATACCCGTAAATTTAGGCGAGCATAGCTATGATATAATAGTAGAGCGCGGCTGTCTGAAGAGGGCGGCAGAGCATTTGAGGCTTGACCGTAAGGTGCTTGTTGTTACCGACAGCGGAGTACCCATGGAGTATGCGGAGTGTATAGCCAACCTTTGTAAGGAGCCTTACAGGATGATCGTTCCTATGGGCGAGGGAAGCAAAAGCCTTCAAACCTATGGGGCGCTTCTTGAGTTGATGCTTAATTCCGGCTTTACCCGCGGTGACTGCGTAGTGGCAGTAGGCGGCGGCGTGGTTGGAGACCTTGCAGGCTTTGCGGCGGCAAGCTATATGCGGGGTATTGATTTTTATAACGTGCCCACAACCATGCTTTCTCAGATAGATTCCTCTATAGGAGGAAAAACTGCAATAAACTTCATGGGTGTAAAAAATATAGTAGGTGCCTTCTACCAGCCCAAGAAGGTGCTTATAGACCCGGAGGTGCTTTCAACACTTCCTCCGCGTCAGCTTTCCAACGGGCTGGCAGAGGCGGTAAAGATGGCAATAACCTCCGACAGCGGTCTTTTTGAACTGTTTGAAGGCGGAGAAGCAGAAAAAAGAATAGATGAGATAATAGTAAGCTGTCTCAATATAAAAAAGAATATAGTGGAGAAGGACGAAAAGGAATCGGGGCTTCGTCGTATGCTTAATTTCGGCCATACCATAGGCCACGGCATAGAAAGCGCCGCATCCGGCAGGCTTTACCATGGGGAGTGCGTGGCGCTTGGTATGTTACCCATGTGCGGCAAGGAGCTTTTGCCCCGTGTAAAGGCGGTGCTTGCGGCTCTTAACCTGCCCACTGAATGCTCTGTTAATACGGAGTCAGCCTTAGATGCCATCTCCCACGATAAAAAGTTTGGCGGTGACACGGTTACCGTAGTAAGGGCAGACGAGGCAGGGAAGGGCTATTTTGAGAAGATAAGCGGCAGCGAGCTTAAGAGAATAGCCGAGGCCTTTATTGAAGAAGGAGGGATACAATGAAAAACACCTTCGGTACAAGCGTTTCAGTAACCCTGTTCGGGGAAAGCCACGGAGCGATGATAGGAGCAGTTATTGACGGTATGGCTCCCGGTATCCCCGTTGATGTTGAATATATAAAAAGCCGCCTTGCCCTTAGGCGTCCTGCAGGGAGAATGTCCACCGCCAGGGTGGAGGCAGACGAGTTCTCCATAGTCAGCGGAGTTTTCGGCGGATATACAACGGGCACGCCCATTTGCATACTTATACCTAATACAAATACCAAAAGCGCGGATTATGATGCAACTAAGCGTCTTGCCAGACCATCCCACGCGGATTACACGGCGTATATGAAATACCACGGCTTTGAGGACTACCGCGGCGGCGGCCATTTCAGCGGTAGGCTTACAGCGCCTATAGTAGCGGCAGGGGCCATTGCCATAAGCGCCCTGAAGGGAAAGGGGATATATGTAGGTACCCATATAAAACGCCTTGCAGGTATAAACGACAGAGATTTTGATGATATAAGAGAGGACGTATCAGAACTTGAGGATATGACCTTCGGTGTATTGGACGGCGATGCGGCAAAGAAAATGCAAAGCGCTATTCTTTCTGCCGCCGAGGAGGGCGACAGCGTAGGCGGCGTTCTGGAAACGGCAGTCATAGGTATGCCCGCAGGGGTAGGCGAGCCTTGGTTTGACAGCCTTGAAAGCCTTATTTCCCACGCTTTGTTCAGCATTCCCGCTGTTAAGGGCGTGGAGTTTGGCAGGGGCTTTGCCATTGCCGACGACAAGGGCAGTACCGCCAACGACCCCCTTCGTATGGAGGGAGGCAGGGTGGTTACCGCAACAAACAACAACGGAGGTATAAACGGCGGCATAAGCAACGGAATGCCCATAATCGTCCGTTCTGCCATAAAGCCCACACCCTCAATATACAAGTCTCAAAGCACCGTTGACTTCAAAGGCGGCAGTGAGGAGACCTTGGTTATAAACGGCAGACACGACCCTGCCATAGTACACAGAGCAAGGGTGGTTGCAGATGCGGCGGTTGCCCTTACCCTTTGTGATGCGCTTTCCATGCGTTACGGAACAGATTGGTTAAGGGGCGATAATTTATGAAATACGGTTTGATAGGCGAGCATCTGCCCCATAGTTTTTCGGCGCAGATACATGAGATGATAGGCGGTTATGAATACGAGCTTACAGAGCTTACGCCGTCAGAACTTGAGCGTTTTATGAATAAAAGGGAGTTTTGCGGTATAAACGTAACCATTCCCTATAAGCAGGCGGTCATGCCTTACCTTGACGAAATAAGCCCTCTTGCCTTGGAGATAGGCGCGGTGAACACGGTAATAAACCGTGGTGGCAAGCTTTACGGCTATAACACGGATATAGGCGGTATAAGCGCTCTTGTTCAAAGGATAGGGATAGATATAAAGGGCAAAAGAGTGCTTATCCTTGGCACCGGCGGCACAAGCAACACGGCTTTTACCGCTGCAATGGGCGGCGGAGCGGCTTCTGTCTTTAAGGTAAGCAGAAAGAACAAGGACGGTGCCTTAAGCTATGATGAGGCAATGGAGAACCACGGAGATGCCGAGGTCATCATAAATACCACCCCCTGCGGTATGTTCCCCGATAACGACTCAGTTCCAATAGACCTTACACCCTTTACCCGTCTGGAGGGCGTGGTGGACGTGGTGTATAACCCTCTCCGCACCCGTCTTGTTCAAGAGGCAATGAAAAGGGGCGTAGCGGCAGAGGGCGGGCTGTATATGCTTGTAAAGCAGGCAGTCCTTGCCTCGGAACTGTTTACAGGCGCTAAATACGGGGACGAGGTGACCGACCGAGTATACAAAAGGCTAAAGACCGATAAGGAGAACATAGTCCTTTCAGGAATGCCCTCCTGCGGCAAAACCACTGTCGGCGGTATACTTGCGGGGATAACCGGCAGACCCTTGTACGACAGCGACAAATATCTTGAGGAAAAGCACGGTATGACCGTACCCGATATGTTTGCCCGTTTTGGCGAGCCTGCCTTCCGCGATATGGAGGCGGAGGCGATAAGAGAGCTTTCTGTTAAAGGCGGCTGTATAATAGCCACGGGCGGCGGTGCGGTAATAAGACCCGAAAGCGCCCTAAGACTTAAGCAAAACGGCACCATCTACTTCCTGGACAGACCGCTTGGTGACCTTGTTGCTACGGACGACCGCCCCATGTCACGAACCAGAGAAGCGTTGGAGCAGCGTTATAAGGAGCGTTACCCCATATATCTCTCTACCGCAGACTGCGTTCTTAGGGTGGACGGCACTGCCGAGGAGATGGCAAAAAGGATAATTGAAAGGCATACAAAATGAAAATACTTGTAATAAACGGCCCAAACCTTAATATGCTTGGCATAAGAGAGCCCGGCGTTTACGGGAAAGAAACCTATAAGGATCTGTGCCGAAAAATAGAAGACCATGCAAAAAAGCTTGGTATAGACGTAGAAATATACCAGTCCAACCACGAGGGGGACTTGGTGGATAAAATACAAGAGGCCTACGGCGATGCAAACGGCATAGTAATAAACCCTGCGGCTTATACTCACACAAGTGTTGCCATTCTTGACGCCGTTAAAAGCGTTTCCATCCCCACGGTGGAGGTGCATATTTCCAAGGTGGAGGAGAGGGAGGACTTCAGGCAGGTAAGCTATATAAGAAAGGCCTGCGTTGCCACCGTAACGGGCAAGGGCACAGACGGCTATCTTATGGCAATGAACATACTCTTTGAGGGCGGTGCCGACAAATGAGGGTGGTAATAGGCAAATCAACGGCAAAGGGCTCTCTTCAAGCTCCGCCATCCAAAAGCATGGCACACCGTCTTATTATCTCGGCAAGCCTTGCCAAGGGCACAAGCCTTATAAAGGGCGTGGAACTTTCCGAGGACGTAAAGACAACCCTTTCCTGCCTTAAGGCGTTGGGTGTGGAATATGTATACGACGACGGCACCGTTACCGTAAAGGGCGTCGGCGGTATAGACCCGGTGGATATCCTCAACTGCCGTGAGTGCGGCAGCACGTTGCGTTTTTTCATTCCCATCTGTCTTTTGTCTGATAGGGAGGTGATCCTTACGGGCAGCGACAGGCTTATGGAAAGACCCCTTGGCGTTTACGAGGAGCTTTGTCGTGAAAAGGGCTATTGCTACACAAAAACCGAAAGAGGCATTACCGTAAGGGGTAGGATACAAAGCGGCGTCTACACCGTGGCAGGTAACGTAAGCAGCCAGTTTATAAGCGGCCTGCTTTTCGCCCTTCCTCTTACCGATGGGGACAGCGTTATAAGGCTTACGGGTAAGGTGGAAAGCCGTTCCTATATAGACATGACCATTTCTGCATTGGAGACCTTTGGCGTAAAGGTGTGCTGGCAGGATGAAAGCACCCTTTTTGTAAAGGGCGGTCAGGCCTACAAGCCTGCGGATACTACCGTGGAGGGCGACTACTCCAACGCCGCATTCTTTTCCGCCCTTGATCTCTTTGGCGGTCACGTGGAACTTAGAGGACTTAAACCCGACAGCCTTCAGGGTGACAAGGTATACGTTGAATACTTCCATGGGATAAAAGAAGGCAACCCGACTCTTGATATATCCGACTGCCCCGATCTGGGCCCTATACTTATGGCGGTGGGGGCGGCGTTTGACGGTGTTACCCTTACGGGAAGTGCAAGGCTAAAAATAAAGGAAAGTGACCGCGGCGCTGCTATGGCGGCAGAGCTTTCGAAACTTGGCGCCGAGGTAAGTGTAAAGGAAAACGAAATAATCGTAAAGGGAGGCATTTCTTCTCCCAAAGAGCCCCTTTTCGGTCATAACGACCACCGTGTGGTAATGTCCCTTGCGGTGCTTCTTACCCTCTGCGGCGGTGAGATAGAAGGGGCGGAGGCGGTGTCCAAAAGTATGCCGCGATTCTTTGAAATGATAAAAGAACTTGGAGTGGAGTGTGATATTCATGAATGAAGGCGACTTTAGATTGCTTATAAATAAAAAAATGAAGGTGCTTATCGTAGGTCTTGGTCTTATGGGCGGCAGTTATGCCAAGGCACTTAAAAGGCTTGGCTTTACGGTAAACGCTATCTCTCGAAGGCAGGAAACAATAAACTACGCGATAGATAACGGTATAATTGATGCGGGAAGCATAAGCCCCGACCCGCGTATAATTGCCTCTGCCGACCTTGTGATAATGGGGCTTTACCCAAAGGTGTTCGTTCAGTGGATAAAGGACAACCAGCAGTACTTTAAACCCGGCGTTATAATAACCGACGTAACGGGTGTAAAGGGCAGCGTGGTTTACGAGGTTCAAAGCATACTTCGCTCCGATGCGGAATTCATTGCCGCGCATCCCATGGCAGGTCGTGAGGTCTACGGCGTAGAAAACAGCGACGAGAAGATGTTCTTCGGCGCAAACTACATAGTAGTTCCTACCGCTAAAAACACCCACGGAGCCATAGAGCTTTGCAAGGACCTTGGCGCCATGCTTGGCTTTGCCCGTATCTCTGTTTTGTCACCCGAGGAGCACGACGACATAATAGGTTTTGTTTCTCAGCTTACCCATTGTATAGCCGTAAGCCTTATGACCTGCTGTGACAACAAAAGGCTTGTGGATTACACGGGCGACTCCTTCCGTGACCTTACCCGTATTGCCCGTATCAACGACGCTATGTGGAGCGAGCTTTTCAACATGAACAAGGAACCACTGCTTCGTCAGATGGACGCCTTTATGGAGGAGTTCGGCGCTTTCCGCAAGATGCTTGCCGAGGGCGATACCGAGGGTATGAGACAAAAAATGCGCCTTTCCACCGAAAGACGCGCTTGGTTCGACAAAAAATAAACAATATATAAAAAGAAGGTATAAGTTATGAACATGCTATTTGAAAGAAAACTTGCTATCCCTATGGAAGTAAAGGAAATGTATCCGCTAACAGGTGAAATGAGCGAGATAGTACGCCGCCGCGACGTGGAGATAAAAAATATCCTCAGCGGTAAGGACGACAGACTTTTGCTTATTATAGGTCCTTGCTCTGCCGATAACGAGGACAGCGTTCTCGATTACATAACCCGTCTTGCTACCCTGCAGGAGAAGGTGAAGGATAAGATATACATTATCCCCAGAATATACACCAACAAGCCCCGTACCACCGGTGACGGCTACAAGGGTCTCCTCCATCAACCTAATCCCGAGGGTAAGCCCGATATGTTCAAGGGCATCGTTATGATAAGAGAACTTCATATGCGTGCCATCAAGGAAACGGGCTTTTCCTGTGCAGATGAGATGCTTTATCCCGAAAACGCTAAGTATCTTGACGACCTTCTTGCATACGTGGCAATAGGTGCTCGCTCCGTCGAGGACCAACAGCACCGCCTTACCGCAAGCGGTCTCGATACCCCCGTTGGCATGAAAAATCCCACCGGCGGCGATATTTCCGTTATGATGAACTCCATCACAGCCGCTCAGCATAAGCACACCTTTATATATCGCGGTTGGGAGGCTCATTCCCAAGGCAATCCCTATGCTCACGCAATACTTCGCGGTTACGTAGATGCCCGCGGCAGGTCTATGCCAAACTATCACTACGAGGATTTGCAGGAGCTTTGCGCGGCATATGCGGAAAAGGACCTTGTAAACCCCGGCGTTGTTGTTGACTGTAACCATGCAAACAGCGGCAAAAAGCCCTTGGAGCAGATACGTATAGCCAAGGAGGTTATAAGCAGCTGCAAGTATAACGCAGATATCAAAAAGCTTGTAAAGGGCTTTATGATAGAAAGCTATATCGAGGACGGCGCACAAAAGATAGGCGAGCATATCTACGGCAAGTCCATTACCGACGCTTGTCTGGGTTGGGAAAAGAGCGAAAGGTTGGTTCTTGAACTCGCCGACATGCTGTAAGCAAAGTGCAAAAAAGGCGCAGACCGCGGAAAAAGAAAAACAAAGCACAATGAAGGTTAGGGGGAGCAAAAGTCCCCCTAACCCTTAAAAATAATTATAATTTTCCGCTTTGAACGAACCTACGGCTCGCAGTACAGAGGTACAGCTCTCGCCTTGGTTCGTCCAATCTGCATCCTTTTTATGCGCTTTTCAGTGCAAAAAAGGCGCAGACCGCGGAAAAAGAAAAACAAAGCACAATGAAGGTTAGGGGGAGCAAAAGTCCCCATAACCTTTAAAAATAATTATAATTTTCCGCTTTGAACGAACCTACGGCTCGCAGTACAGAGGTACAGCTCTCGCCTTGGTTCGTCCAATCTGCATCCTTTTTATGCGCTTTGCCGTGCAAAAAGGCGCAGGCCGCGGAAAATAAGCGGTAGGGTGCTTAGTGATTTAAAAGGGTCAAGGGTTAAAAAACCTTGACCTTTTTTGTGTTTTTTAAAGTATTTTCCCTTTTTCAATTGTATAATAGATGTAATAACAAAGGAGGTGCGGATAATGAATAACGGTGAAAGTAGCTACCGCCGATATTTGGAGGGTGACGACAACGCCTTTGAGGACGTAGTGCGCCTTTATCTGGACAGCCTTGTTTTTTTTATAGAGCGCTATGTGCACGATATCCACGCCGCGGAGGATATAGCCATGGAGGCCTTTGCTTATCTGATAATACATCCAAAGCGTTACAACTTTAAAACCTCTCTTAAAACCTATCTGTTTATGATCGGCAGATCAAGGGCTATCAACTACGTAAAGCGGAGGAATAAGATACAGTTTACCTCCCTTACGGGTATCGAAAGCGAGGATTTTTCTTCCTTGGAGGAGGCGGTGATAGCCGATGAGGCAAGGCGAAGCCTAAGTCGTGCCATAGAAGAACTGCCTGATGATATGAAGGCGGCGGTGCACCTTGTATATTTTGAGGGCCAAAGCTACGAGGAAGCGAGCAGGGTTTTAAAAAAGACCAAAAAGCAGATAGCAAATCTGCTAAGCAGAGCAAAGGTATTACTTAAAGAAAAACTTGGAGAAAGGGGAAAACTTATATGAGAAGAAATATTGACGAAATAATGAACGGTATAAAACAAAAAAGTGAAAAGGGCATCGCTCAAAAAAACGCCCGCAGAAAGGCGATAGTGTATACCTGCCTGTCACTGCTTTTGGTATGCGCCATATGCGTAGGCTTTGTATTTAATCCGTTTAAAGGCACGGTGGAAGAACCTTTGGAGGTTATTGAAAACAGCAGCAAGGAGGAAAAATATCCGAATTATGCCGACAAGGTTGATAAAAGCCGTTATCTGTCCGTAAAACAGCTTTCCGCCAACCTTATGGAGGGTATAGCGGCAGATGGCGTGACGGGGAAGGCCATAGACGACGCTTTTTTAAGCGCTTATGCGGATCTTAGCATGAATCTGTTTAAAGGTCTTTACGCCGAGGGTGAAAACGCTCTTGTGTCGCCCCTTTCCGCAATGTACGCCTTTGCAATGCTTGCCAACGGCGCAGAGGGCGAAACAGCGGTACAGATAGAGGAGTTCCTCGGCGGCATGGATACGGAGACCCTTAACGAGTATCTTTATTTCCTTGCAAAGTACCTTGAGGGGGACGAGGTGAATATTGCCAACTCCATTTGGGTGACTGACAGCGATAGGTTCCACGTTAACGCCGATTTTCTTCAAACCAACGCCAATTATTACTCTGCCGATCTGTATAAGACCGCCTTTAACGACAAAACGGTAGAGGACGTAAACGGCTGGGTGAAGGAAAAGACCAAGGGCATGATAGAAAAAATAGTAGAAGAATACAATGGCAACGAGGTAATGCAGCTTATAAACGCCATTTGCTTTGAAGCGGAGTGGGTAGGAAAAGCAGATGCGGACCGGGATGGCATCTTCCATAATGCCGACGGAACAGAAGCCGATGCTGACTATATGTTCTTTGGCTATGAAAGAAAATATATCGATACGGAAAACGCCAAGGGCGTAATAAAGGACTACGAGGGCGGTAAATACAGCTTTGTTGCCCTTATGCCCGATGAGGGTATTTCCATTGACGATTATATAGCGTCCCTTGACGGCAAGGCGTTCATGGCGGCAGTTGACAGCGCCGTGGAGGGTGAACTGGAGTTGACTATGCCCAAGTTTAAGTACAATTGTTCAATGGATCTTATACCTGCACTTCAAGCCTTGGGTATGACCGATGTCTTTGATTCTTCCTCCGCTAATCTTACGGGGCTTGGTTATTCCGATGGCGGAAACGTTTTCGTATCCTCTGCAACGCAGGATACTTTTATAGAGGTATCGGAGCTTGGAACCAGAGCGGCGGCAGTAACCAGCATAATCGCCGAGGATGACTGTGTCTTCGAGGGTTATACGCTTACCATCAACCGCCCGTTTGTGTATGCAATAATCGACACCGCTACGGGCATGCCTTTGTTTACCGGTGCGGTAACGGGCTTTTAAATCACACAAAGTGAATTAAGAAAGGACAGAGGGCTTTAAAAGCCCTCTGTCCTTTTTTATCACGGTCCGTAATCAACGGGGCCGTCTTTGTTTGCTGCGGTAACGGTGCCGTCCTTACAGATGACCTTTACCGTACCGCTTAAGTCGTCGCCCAGCCATTTGCTGTACAGCTTCACCTTGTTCCACTCTTCCACTGTACCGTCGTAGTATATGGCTTCAAGCTTTTTGCTGTCGGCAAAGACGTAGGAATCGATTGCTTTTACGTTGGCGTGCAAGTGCAAGGTCTTAACTCCTGCGCCGAAAAACATATACTGGCTTAGTCCGCCTATTTCCTTGGGTATAACCACGTTTTCCAGATTAACGCAATGGGCAAACATCATTTTATCCATATACGTTACGTTCTTCAAAAAGCCTATATCGGCTATGGCAGTCTCTGCAAAGGCGCTGCTTCGTACCGTTTTTACTCCCGTGCCGCCTGTAACAACGCGCAGAGATCGACAGTAAAGAAAAGCATCCCAGCCTATCTCGGTAACGCTGTCGGGTATGTGTATGGCTATGAGGGCGGTGCAGCCCTCAAACGCCGATGGCGATATGGTTTTAAGAGATTCGGGAAGGGTCACGGACGTAAGTGACATACACCCCTCAAAGGTGGAATAACCAAGAACTTCCAGGTTCTTTGGCAGTTTTACCTTTTTAAGGGCGGTACAGCCGTTAAACCAGTTTTCGGACATATTTATCCCGTCAGGCAGAGATATTTCCGTAAGAGAGGAGCAACCGAAAAAGGCGCTGGTATTTACAACGGTAACGCTGTCCGGTATAACCACCTTGGTAAGGTTTATACAGCCGGAAAAGGCGCTTTGGGGTATGGCGGCAACTCCGTCCTTAATAATTACGGTCTTTATCTTTTCCTTATCGTTTTCCCACAAAGGGGGATTACTGTAACCCCCGTCGGCAAGGAGTGTAAAGGTGCCGTCCTCGTCCAGTGACCAGAACTTGACAAAGGGCTTTACCTCCACGGTGCCGTCGGTGCATGTAACCTTTTTCACAGTAGGCTCGTCTTCGCCGAACCAATAGACGTGCTTGCTCTGAGCCGCCCAATCCTTGGTTGTACCTCCGTATACCAAAGCTTCAAGGTTAGGACAGCCTGCAAAGGCGTTTTGCTCTATATGGGCTACGTTTTTGTTCATTATGCGTATCTCTTTAAGGGAGGTACAGCCGTAAAACATGTTTTCCCGTATGTGTGCGTTTACGTTTTCGGTAAAGACTACCGAGGTAAGCTTAGCGCAGTATTCAAAAGCGTGTGTGTTTGTGAAACTGGCGTTAGTATCCACGGTGCAAACCCCTTGCTTTCCGCGGGGGCAGAACTCAAGATGGTAGGCATAGGAGTTTGTGTAGGGTGTCTTGGACTTAGAATACAAAACGTCGTCCTTAACAAAATATCGCTCGTTTCCCTCCTCCAGTATCAGCTTCTCAAGGTTTGGGCAGTTGTTGAAGGCGGAACTGCTGACGTTGTTAAGCTTTTTCGGAAGCACTACCTTTTTAAGGGATATACAGCTGTCAAAAACACTCGACTCAAGGTTTTTTACGTTGGGCGGCAGAATGATCTCCTTTAAGGCGGAGCAGCCCTCGAAGGCACGGCTGCCTATGTCGTACAAACTTTTGGGTAAGGAGATGCTTTCAAGAGCAAAATACCCGTCAAAGGCCCTTGTGGGGATAGAGGTTATACCCTCGGATATAACAAGAGCCTTGGCGTTTCTGAAACCCACTGCCGAATCGGGCGGGTAGTCCATTGCCCCTGTTCCGCTTACTGTCAGCGTTTCTGACTTTAGTTCCCAAGTGGTTTTGTTCCCGTTATAGTTGGGGTTCGGCGTTACAAGCTCTCCCGTATCAGGGTCCGTGGTGATAAACTCCTCGGAGGTGTCGGGGGTTTCTTCGATAAACAAGCTTTCATATTTAACAAGTGTCAAGTTGTTAAGGTGCAGTGTATCCTCGAAGATAGAATAGGTGAAAACTTCCTCGCCGTGACTGCTTATTATCGTTAGTTCTCTCGTATCTTTATTTGCTATCCATATACGGTCCTCCGAAAGGTAAGACACTTCGTTGTAATCGTTCTCGGTGGATACGGGTGTGTGGTAGGTCCAGATCTCCAGACTGCCGCCTTCGTGGAAGAAATACCTTTTCCTGCTGAACGATTCTTTCGCAAAGCCGTAGCGGTAGATAAGCTCCTCGTCACCGCCGAAGTCTGGCTTGGTCTTGGAATAGCGCAAGCCGTCTATGGTAAGAACACCGTCTTTTATCTCGTATTCCTTTTCGTAGAAGAATGGCCCGGGGGTGTGCTTGTGCTCGTGGGGAGTATAATCCTCGTCGGCTTCTACAAAGGATAATGTGCCGTCCGCATCCTTCCAAGTAAAGGAGGCGTATTTAAAGCGAAAGTCCCACGTTCCCGTGCCGTTAGCCTTAAACACGTATTCCTTGCCTGCATTCTTTACGTCGATGCCGTACCACGTGCCAAGCAACGGATGGTTTTCAAAATCGGAGGGTGTCTTGCCGTTGTTCAAGAAAATGCTCTCTTTGTTTGCTACGAGGATAAGAATGCCGTTGTTTACGGCATAGGAGTATTCGAGCGTTTCTCCCTCAAGGTATATTTCAAGCTTGCCGTCATGGGCACGGTAGAGGTTGTAAAGCTGGTTGATTTTAAGAGTGCCCCGTACAACGCCGTATTTGTCGAAGGTCAAGCTTACGCTGTCGTTTTCGTTTACCCACGGAGTCTCGGTCACAAGTGCGCTGTCTCCGCCGTAGGTCTCCTTGGTTTTGCTGAAGCGGATCTCGTTTCTTTCTCCATCGGGTGCTTTGAACACCAGCTCGCCGTCCTCTATGGCGTAGGGAATACCACTGTCGTCAATATAGTTGCTGTCAAATACAGAGTTATATAAGTCATACAAATAGTCTCTGATGCTTGGACTTGGGTCTTTGAACTTAAGCAGACCGTCCTCGGTCTCCCATTTAAACTCGTTCTCCGTACCCTCTGCGCCGATGGAGATCCCCTTTCCGTTCTTATCAAAACGGAAGGTGTGGCCTACGGAGAAAACGTTAGAGCCGTACCAGGTGCCAACCAGCTCCGATTTGTTGTCCTTAGGGTCGGTAAGGAAAAACACCGATGTGGCGATAAGGGCGATAACGGAAACAATTATTATCCAAAAGGCGGGGCGTTTGTAGTTAAGCACCCTTTTAACTCGGTCCTTAACACCTACCTCACCAAAGGCAAGAGGACAGGCGGCAATAAGAGCGCGGTTTGCCGAGCAGCTTATAAGGGCGTGGGAATAGGGCTTTTTGTGCTCCTCTCCCAAGGCAACTATCGCCTTTTCATCTGCCGCTATCTCAATATCCCTGCAAAGCAGTACGTAAGCCACCCAAAGCAAAGGGTTAAACCAGTGGATGCTAAGCAGTAAGAACCCAAGAGGCTTCCACAGATGGTCTCCTCTTTTAAGGTGCGCCCTCTCGTGGGTAATAACGTACTCCTTCTCCTTCTCCGAAAGACCTTCGGGCAGGTATATTTTGGGTCTGATAACGCCCAGTATAAAGGGGGTAACGGTGTTACCGCTTGAGTATATCCTGCCCTCGGTGTGGGCGGCTCCCTTTACAGTGCGGTATATCTTAAACCAGCTTATAAAGGCGTAGCAGATCATAAGGCAAGCCCCTGCTCCCCATACCCAGAAGACTATGGTCCAAGGCCCCTGCGCTTTTTCCGTTTGTATAGGCTTGTCGGGTGTGGAAACGGGCGGTGTCGTCACCGTTTCGTTTTCGTTTCCCACAGCATCCTCCGCAGGCGGAGTCGGTGATGTGGGAGGCACGTAGGTGTTTTCCTGCTCCGTAAAGGAGCCCGTTATCGGTGCAGTGTCGGGGATAAGGCTAAGGTTACTTTCGGGCAGAGAGGGTATTATCAGTCTAAGTGCCACCAAGCCCCACAAAAGCACCGTCCAAAACCTTGGCGCTTTTTTAAGCAGCAACCTTAAAATCACCACTGCCGCCGCCAGATAACTTGCGGTGATACTTACGTCAAGTATATTTTTCACAAAGCTTTCCATTCCACTCCCTCCTCGTATTCGTCAACGAACCGACGCAGAGAAGCAACCTCCTCGGCGGTAAGCCCTTTGCCGGCGGAAAACGCGGCAAGGAAGGCAGGCAGAGAC
>JAFQKR010000086.1 GCA_017396825.1 Clostridia bacterium | reverse complement strand
GGTTGTGGGCGTTTTATCTTACCGTTTCTATTAATTTTTACAGAGGAAAATGTCAAACACTAAAACCACGGAAATTAATAACGGAATAAGGCTTACTGAGTTTACGGACGGACTGCTTTTCGGTACAGACGCCCTTTTGCTTGCACGCTTTGTTAAAGGCGGCCCACGCAAAAAAGGGGTTGATATCGGTACCGGGAGCGGTCCTATTTCTCTTATTTTGCTGTCCGAAAACAAAGCCGCCCACATGACAGGTATCGAAATACAGCCCAAATATGCAGACCTTGCAAACAGCAATGCTATTACAAACGGCTTTGGTGAAAGGTTTACCGCTGTTTGCGGTGATGCAAAAAATCCCGTCGGATTATATCCTACGGGAGAAGCGGATTTTGTCGTATCCAACCCGCCTTTTATGAAAGCCGCATCAGGCAAGCACAACGACACTGAATCCAAGACCATAGCAAGGCATGAGGAGTTTTTACCGCCGGAGGCTCTTTGCGCCGCGGCATCCCTTTACCTTAAATACGGCGGTTGCTTTTACGTGGTATACCGACCTGAACGTATTTGCACACTTATTACGGCAATGAAGACTCACGGTCTTGAACCAAAAAGGATATGCTTTGCGGGAGCGGCGGAAAAATGCGCTCTTGCTTTGGTTGAAGCGAAGAAGGGCGGTGCCGAGGGCACGGAGATAAGATTTATGAAAATATAGCAAAAGGCTGAAAAAAGGAGGACAGTACATGAAAAAATATGTTTCTTTTTTGCTTGTCACCGCAATGCTGAGTGCGGCTTTTTCACTGTGCCTTTCTTTTTTGAATTACGAATACAACCCATTTGAGTTTTACGACGAAGAGCGCAAAAACAGCATAAAAACCGCCATCGGAGCCGAAGTGGAAGGTGCGGGTCAAGAAAAGGAAAGCAGCAACGAAATAGGCTATATAGTAAAGTTTAAAGAAGACGTTTCGCTGAGCAAAATATATAACTGCGTAACCAAATACGATTTTAAGCTGTTGGCTGAAAGCAAAAACCGTATTTTCAAGATAAAGCTTGACGACGTTATCGGTTTTAAAGCAACCTTTGGCGATATGATATACTGCCTTGAAGAGGAGGGAACTCTCACCCTATCCGCCGCAGTAAACGACCCGTTGGCCGGCGACCAGTGGGAACTTGACTTTTTGGAAGCATATTCTGCTTGGGACATTACTACGGGAAACCGCGATGTGACCGTTGCCGTCCTTGACAGCGGTGTTTACAGAAAGCATCCTGATTTTGAAGGCGTTACTATCCTTGCCGGATACGACGCAGTTGACCGCGTTAACGTTATTAATGTAGACCACAACGGACACGGCACTAAGGTGGTTTCCATACTTGCAGCTGCCACGGATAACGGTCAGGGAATGGCCGGCGTTGGTAGGAATATATCCATTTTACCTATTAGGGTAAGTGATTATACCGGATATATCCACTCGGCAGACTTTATCGAAGCGGTATACTACGCCGCCGATGCCGGGGTTGATATTATAAACATGAGTTTTGGCGGATACACCTACTCTGCTATGGAGGAGGCCGCCATGGAGTATGCAAGCTCTAAGGGGTGTTTATTGGTTTCAGCGGCAGGAAATAAAGAAACAGACCCTCAATATGCGGGCATGAAGGCTTACCCCGCCTCCTATTCTTCGGTTATAAGCGTAGGCGCTGTTGACGAAAGCGGAGTTCTTTGTCCCTTTTCCCAACGAAACGACGACGTTGATATGGTTGCCCCCGGCTTTAACGTAACCGTTGCCAACATGGAGGACGGCTACGAGAAGGAGCTGGGTACCTCCTTTGCCGCCGCCTACGTTAGTGCCGTTGCCTCCCTTGCTTTTTCTGCCATCGACGAAGGGGTTAGTTTTACCGCCGAACAGTTTGTTTCTCTCGTTTCATTTCTGAACGGCGGCACAAGAGATGACGGATACGGGTACGGCGCAGTTAACGCTCTTGAAATATTGACAAACATCAACACACCCTTGGTTTCGGGGGTTTCAAACGGTGGAGTTTATCATAAAAACGTTGCTGTTACATTTAACCGCGGCACTGCTGTTCTTGACGGCAAACCCTTTTACAGCGGTGAAAGTGTTATAACCAGCGGAAGTCACACCCTCGTGATCACCGACAAAGACAACGAGTTAACCATAAGCTTTATTACAGATAATATCCCTTTGAAATACGATTATAAGGTTTCCTCCGCAGGGGCATTTATCACCTTCACAAGAGGAACTGCAACTCTTGACGGCGCTCCGTATTTATCGGGAAGCCCCATAACCGCCGAAGGTAAACACTTTTTCAAGCTAACAGGTCCCTACGGAAACACCCAAAGCTTTGAATTTGAATGTGATCTTAAAGCGCCGCAGGTCTTTGGCGTTGAAAACGGCGGTCTTTACACTGCCCCCGTTTGTATCACAGCCGAAAAAGGCGGTACTCTTACCCTTAACGGAAAGGTTATTTCTTCAGGAACAGTGGTTTCTAAAAGCGGTGGCTACACATTGGTATCAGCCAACGCTGACGGTAGTTCAAAGTCCACACTTTATTTCACACTGTCTCTTAACAGCGTTACCTTGCTCAACGCCGCTGTTTCGGGTTCCAAGCTTATATCAGATGATGTTTACAAAACTCTTATTCTTTACAACGACGCCCTTTCCGGTATAAGAGTTTTTGACTGGGGAAACCTTAACCGCACAAAATGCTTTATACGGACAGAAGGCGGAGTAATCGGCTACGGCTTTACCAGCCGCAGTCTTGTGCTTATACACGAAGAGGGTATAACTGTTTGCGAAAGAAGCGGAATTGCCTCGGGCAACACAGGCGGCGTTGTAGACTATGGATTTAAAAAGAAAGCCATATCCGCTTTCTTTAAGGACGGTTTCGTTTACTACGTTACGCAAAGCTCCGACTCCGCCACCCTTTACCGAATGAACTCGTCAGACGGCAAAAGCGTTGCTCTTACCACTATAGATAAAGCAATTCGTTACCTTGCAGGCGACAAAAACAACATAGTTGCCGCTACGGAAGACGGTGAAATTCTTATTTACAGCTTGAACGGCGTCCTCTTAAATCAAGCTGACACTGCTCACAAAATAACTCAAATTACCGCCGGCGACGGTTATATCTGCACTAACAGCTTCGTTTTCGGCACCGAAAAGCTTGAAAAGTTGTTTGCTCTTAAAGACAACGAAAATAACGTGTTTGTAAAAAACGGAGTGTTGGTTACAAACCGTTCGGTTTACGACCTAAAGGTACGAAAGCCGGTCGCCTCCTTTGGCGACACCTTTACAGATGCCGTTATAACCGAAAACGGATATGCTTTTAAAGCCCTTAACGGCTCCCAAATGGAAATGATTAACTGCCAGGGAACCGAATTTTCTCCTTCAACCGCCGCAAAAATGCTTAATGCCGCGGAGGAAAAAGCCGTTTCCTTCGGTGCGATTTCAAGCCTTTCAAATTACGAAAGTTTTGCTCCCATTCCCGAAGGAATCAATATAATCGACGCAGTTTTACCCGAGAAGTCTAAGGATATCTACGCTATTTCCGCAGCCAAACGCACCTTGTATCGAATAAGCTGCGAAAATCTTCAGGTTATAGGGCAAACGCCTTTGGCATACGAGCCCAGCAGCCTTTGCTCTGACGGCAAAAACGTATATATATCCTTTAAAAACGAAAGCCTTATTTACAATTACTCCATAAGCACCAACCGCGGTCAGTATTTTAATTGCGCCGATAGGTATGTCAAGCTTGAATATGCCGATGGAAAGGTATACGCTCTTAACGGTAAGGGGAACCTTTACGCCCTTACCGCCGCAAGTCTTGCTGCCCATGCGGAAACGATAATAAAGGGGCAAAACGTTATTGATTTTGCTTGCAACGGAGGTTTTATATACGTTTATCTTAAGCCCGTCGCAGTGGGGATGATCTACAAAATTTCCCCTGTCGATTTCGCTGTTTCCGAGTCTGCCGTTATCAACGTCAACGCCGATGAAATATTCACCGCTAAGGGCACGGTATTTGCAGGCAACAAGGCCTTTGACGCCGAAACTCTTAATCAGATATACACCTTAAACTCCCCTATTAGATTCGGGCAAGGCAAATACGTATTGACCGATGACGGACTTTACCGCAGCAGCGACGGCACTTTACTCAGTAATTGCAAAGTGGATTTTTCCACCCCAATGTTTGCTGAGGATTACAGTTATTACAGCGTAAGTGATGACCGAATAAGCAAAATCAAAAACCCACGAAACGATCTTGATACACTGCCGCAAATCAATGGTATAACCGACGGTGCTATACTTGACGGTCCTATAAGCGCAAGCTGGGGATTTGGTGTTGCTTACCTTGATGGCGAGCCTTATACCGCAGGTACTCCCATCGAAAACGGCGGTATGCATAAATTTGTGGTTTCGCTTCCCTTTGGAGTAACTGCAGAAGTCCAGTTCACCATAAACGCAGATATTAACTATATAGTGCTCACCGCACCTAAAACTACCCTTAGAGTAAACGAAAGCACCAAGCTTAACGTTACCGCACACCCCTTCACATATGGCACGGTGGACGTTGTTTACACCACCGATAACGACAACGCGGTAGTACTTCCGGACGGCAGTATCATCGGTGCCGCTGCAGGAGATTGTACCGTTACGGCAACCACTGCTGACGGACAGCATAAATCAATGGTTAAGTTTAAAATCACCGAAGGCTTTATTGAATTCGACAGCAGTTATTTTTTCGCAGACAAACGCGAACGTATAGTAAAGGGTATAGGTGCCGGCACAGACGTAGAAGCTTTTCTTGTTGCCGCCTCTCAGACTAAGGGTAATTTGGTAATACGCGGTTACGGCGACGTTACAGTTACCGCAGGTACGATACACACGGGCATGAAAGCGGAACTTTACGATATATTCGGAAAGGTGATTGATACTTGGCAGTTGTCTGTTTTAGGGGATATAGACAGAGACGGTTACATAACCGCTAACGACTATTATACCTTGAATAAAGCCGTGTCTCACCCGGAAAGTTTCACGCCTGTCTTCACCGCCACCGCGGATATTGACTCCAACGGCACCGTGAACGCCTTTGACCTGCTGGCGATGAAAGAGCATCTGCTGGGGCAGAATGATATCAGCGGCACAAACGTTGCTCCCACCCGCGTTTCCAACGCAACGGCTAACGTTGTTATGCCTAAAGGTCTTGCTGCAGGCACCTCCTTTACTGTAAGTCTCACCCTATCTGACATGAAGGGAGTTTCTGCAATATCCGGAGTTCTGAAATACAACATCAATAGAATTACCCTAAAAGATGTTTCCGTTCTCGGCAAGGACGGTGGCTTTTACACCCAGACCTCCGATGGGATATTCTTCTTTACCGACACGCAGAATACCGACGAGACTGCGGTAGTGCTTCTTGCGGTATTCATGGTAAACGACGGCGTTGACGTAGGCACTGACGTGGAAGTTATCTGCGAGGATCTGTGCATATTTGACGGTTCTGCGGCAGTTATAAACGGAAAGACCGGTTCGGTAAAAACAAGGGCAGAAATCACTAAGGAAATACTGATACACAACCTGCCTGATTACGTTTTTGACAGCGAGATAAAAGACAACCGATTAACTCTCCCCTCCTCTTCTCAAAGGGTTTACGTTTCTGCTTACCCCATGGAGATGAGCGACATTGCAGGAGAGACCTCTTTCGGCAATAGGCTGACTACATCCTTTGCAGTGGTATTCACTGATAATAACGGAAAAAAATCACAGTACAACTACCAGTGCGAGAAAAGCGAAGCTTCACCGCCCGCCTCCGGCAACACCGACGTATACAAAAATGACAACAATTATCTGTCCGGTTTGACGGTCAATGGAGGTGTAATTTCACCCGTTTTCGATAAAAACGTTACCAACTATTACGTTATTACCTCGGCTCCCGAGGCAGTAACGGTAGAAGCGGTACCCGAAAGCGTGCTTTCTGTTACCACGGTATCCGAATACGACCCTGAAAACGGAGTTATAACCGTTAGTTGCGGGGCGGAAAACGGTAGCGTAAGGCTATATACCCTTCGTCTTTGCAAGGAACCGCCCATCAGTTATTCAAACGCGGAGGACAATAAGGGAGAATTGTGGCTTTGGTGTATGCCGCTTTTGGCGCTGATTGCAGGCGCGGTTACTTTCTACCTTTACAAAAAAGGTAAAAAAGAACCGAGTACTGATGAGTGAGAAAGAGAGATTTGTTTTGAAAAATTTTATATTACTTGCACTTACCCTTTTGATCGGCCTTTCTGCCTGCAGCAGTAGTAACGGAGAAGATAAGACCAACGGCGGAGTATTTGGAGAGATTTCAAATTCTGCAAGCTATGACGTCGAATGGATAACTCTTCCGAAAGAGGCGACAGTCATTCGCACAGAGGAAACGAACGGCGAATTAAAGGCTACGTTTAAAGGCTGTGAGTTTGTAGAAATAAACAGCCTTGCAAAGCAGATTTTTGAATCCCTGACTGAAAGGGGCTGTACCGTTTATAACGCCATGGACCCGCTGACACCCGTCAAGCTTATAACCTTTGAGGAGGCAAAAATTGATATTCGTTTCGCGGGCCGCGCTTACTGTTATTATTACACAAACGGTGACAGCATCTATATGCTTACCATCCACTACTATGGCAGTGCAGGCGGAAAATACGGCAACGGACAAAGTATTTTAGTCATATCAAACGTTACCGACAAAATCGGCTCACTTATAAAGGAGTAATTTATGTTTTTTAAAAAGAATACAGAAAACGCACCATACTTTGTTTTTAACTTCGGCTGCTCGTCTTCGGAAAAATGCGTTTCTCTATCTGCAAAAAACGGACTTGCAAACGCCGAGTGGTATGACGAAAACGGAGAGCACCATGTTATTGAAAACCTTTCGGTAACAGAGGCTTTTTGGAACGCACTTGCTGCCGTTGCAGAAGAAACGGGAATTTTTGAATGGAAAGCCTACAAGCTTTTCAACCGTTTTGCTTCCGAGATCAACCTTGAGGTATTCAACGGAGAAGGTGTTTTTCCTGACGGAAGAACCTTTGAGGCAAATAATATGCACGGTTTGCCCGAAGGCTTTGAATCCGCCGTGAATGCCCTTACTGCTGTTTTTGCCAAATTTTCGCATAACGCATAACAAAAAAACTCATGCCGACTTTTAAGCTCGGCATGAGTTTTTTGTATTTTGGGTATTGAAAATTCACTTAAAAAATTATATAATGATGAGTGTGCTACTCAGCAAGAACAGCATCGGTCAGAGTTTTGGTTATGAGACGGTGTCCGTCCTCTGTTGGATGTATACCATCGGCGCTTATCAGCGTTTTAAAATTATGTGCAGTGAGGAAGGCTCCTCTCAAGTCTACAAGTTCTGCACCGAATTTATCCGCAATGCGTTCAACCAACCTATTGTAGTTCTCGTGCCAACGATAAAGCATACTGGTATCACCCAGCCACCCCAATATAACGTCGTAGTTAAGCCCGCGGCTGATCCAGTTCATGTACTTTTCACTGTCCAACGGAGGCAGATTTGATATCAAAACACGTGCGCCGACTGAACGGGCGTATTCCATACACGCACCGTAAAGTCTTTCAAATAAAGCGGGGGCGGTGTTGCAGGTGTGGTTTTCTTTGGGAGAGTCAGATATCTCCTTCCATTTGTGGTCACAATCGTTTCCGCCATACTCAAAAAGAACTATACTTTCACTGTCCATACCTGAAAGTTCTTCTTTAAGTATACGCTCGCCGTATTCTATGGTTGCGCCCATCTTGGAAAGGTTGTTTACCTCGATTCCGTTTTCAGAAAGATCCTTATAGTTTGGAAGACATATCTTATATCTGTTTGCTTCTTCAGAAAAGGTAACGCCCTTTAAAATCGAGTCGCCGAATATAAAAAGTTTTTTCATCAGTGTAAGCACCCTCTATAGTATAACTTTTTTCGCCGCTCGTCCTGCGGCAAGTTTATTATACCCCCAACAGTTGCCAAAAGTAAACCTACCGCTTGTTTTTGGAACTATACTGTTACCAATCTCGTTGGTAGAGTTTTAAAAACCGTCTCTACCAATGGTAGAAACTCTTGATTTTAAGCGGTTTTTTCACATTTATACACCGACCACAGGAAGTGATGTTTATGGAAGATATTAAATTGATAATTGCAAAAAACATAACTGATTTACGAAAGGCGAACGGATACACCCAGATAAGCCTTGGAGAAAAGCTTAATTATTCAGACAAGGCTGTGTCCAAATGGGAAAGAGGCGAATCTGTTCCTGAAATAGGAGTGCTTAAAGAAATAGCCGATCTTTTCGGTGTAACTCTGGACTACCTCGTTCAAAAGGATCACTCCTCTGCGCCAAAAACAAGCGGAAAGGTAAAAAAACAAAACCAGACCTTTATTACACTTATGAGCGTTATTTTAGTGTGGCTTATTGCAACGGTGGCTTTCGTAATCATCGACTACTCTACCGACACCAACGGTCATTGGCTTGCCTTTGTTTGGGCTGTACCCATTTCCCTTGTGGTATGGTTGGTGCTTAACAGCGTTTGGTTCAACCGCAGACTTAACTTTGTGATAGTATCCTTGTTGATGTGGACGGCAATTTCCACGCTGTACCTTACGTTTTTACCATTTGGCTTCAATATTTGGCTTGTGTTCGTTGTTGGTATACCGGGGCAGATAATTATACTACTTTGGTCACGTTTGCGTTACAAGCATAAAAACGCCCCTATAGACAAATAAGAAAAAACAGCTTGACTTTAAACTGGTCAAGCTGTTTTGTTTTAAACCATATCGCTTTCAGTGTAATACTTAACACCGTTTTCATCAAGGAATTTTTTAATAATATCGCCGCTTAAACAATGAGCTATATGGACGAAAGAAGGATGCGTGTCTCTCGCGTTACAAGGCATACCTTTTTCATCAAAGGCATACCCCATGCTTAGACGGCGAGTTTCTATATACATACCGTAAACAACGCCGTTTTCGTCAAAAAGCGGGCAACCGTTTTGACCCTTGATGCCGGCGGTACTTAGTTCAATGCCCGTAACTTCGCCTGCGGTGCCAACATGGCGGGTAACCATTCCCTCGGTAGGAAAACGTGGTGTGTTTACCGAGTTTGGGTCGCCCCATTCAATGTCGTCAGTAATACCGTTATAAATAGCCCCTGAAACCTCGGGAAAAGGAAAGCCCACACGGCAAAGCATTTTCCCCGGTTTTACTGCATTAGCGTTGTCGGCAAAAACCGCGTGCCCCTTATAATGAGTTTTATCAAAACCCTTGAAATGAACGATAGCCACATCAAAATTTTTATGTACGTGACAGGTTATCTCCGTTATAGGAGAAACACAGCTTTTGAAATTGCATTTTACATTAACGGTAACGCCCTTGGAATACCCAAAAAGCATTTCCTGCTTTTTTATCAAAGAGGCTCGCTTTGAATCATTTGGAAACTGCTTTATGGTTTGTTTGAACTGCGCGTATTTTGCGTTGATATTCTGTGACGTAAGGATTATCTTTGCAACCTCTCTTGTGGTAACAGCATACCCCTCGTCGTTAACGAAAAACATAGTGGCTGAGTGAGGCATTACCATCGTTTCACCGTAGTTACGCGCTATGTATATAAAGGGTCGTGTGTAATCTCCTACCTTTTCTATAGCATTTACAAACATACTTTTCTCCTTTGTCAGAAAAGAGGCTGTAAAAAACCGAAGTTTTTTACAGCCTCTTTTAAACGTAATTATTATGCCTTAGGCTCGCCCTTGAGGCCGTAGTACTGGTTCTGGAACATATTTATAAGAACGTCATCAAAGGTAACAAAGATGGTAGCGTCTTCAAGCTCGGCAGCGGGAATATCAGCCTTCTGGCTTTCAAGGAAAGCTGCAACTGCTTCTTCGTAAGCCTTTGCTATCTTTTCCTTGAGTTCTTCACCAAAGTTATATACGTTGTCAGCAATAGCCTCGTCAAGGTGAACGAAGTACTGAGTGTCACGATTTGCTTCAAATTCTTCTTCAACTCTTGCAGAGAACTCAGCAGATGCAACGTATGCATTTACCATGTTTATGTATTCATCGGTACGCTTGTAGTTACCGAGTCTTACGGTAACCTCGGAAGAAACGAACTTGGTAAGAGTTGCTTCAATCTCAACATTTATATCTTCTTCGGTGTAGTCTCTGTCGATACGCTGTTGAATAACCTCATCAGTAACGTCCTTTGCGAGACGCTTTTGAATTTCTGTTTCGTCAGTAACGCCAAGGTTCTTATAACTTGCTCTGAATTCAGATTCAAGCTGAGCCTTTACGGTTTCCTTGATAAGAGCGTTTGCAGTAGAGGAAGCTTCTTCACGCTTGGGTGTCATAAACGCCTCGTCTGCGCGAACCTCTTCTTCGATAGTAACGCTAAGTTCAGCGTCCTTCAAGGTTTCGTATTCACTCTTAATGTTCTTCTTTATACGCTCGCGAATGAGTTCGTCAACCTTGCCGTTGAACTCTTCAATATCAACTGCACAAGAAACGCCGTTTATATAGTCGGTATAAATCTCATTACAAACACTGTCGATAATAGCAAGATAATCGGGACCGGTTATCTTAACGGATTCGCCTTTATTGTTCTCAAAGTTATAAACCTTAGGGGCAAATTTAAAGCCGGAAAGCTTAGATACGCCAAGGTCAAGGTTATGCTTCTGAACCATCTCTATCCACTCTTTGCTAACGCCCTTATCGCTTGAAGCAAGCGCGTGGAGAGTGTGACCGGTGTACAGATTATCCATGGCATAGGTATTGTCGTTCGCGTAAATAACAGTTCCGTCTACGTCGGAAATGTTGTAGTTGATACCGAGAGCACCGTAAAGAAGTATGTTCTTAATGTCGGTTTGGCTCTGAGGTCTGTTAAGAAGAGTAACGAAGTCTATACCAAGCTTTGCATCATTTACAGAGTAAAGTTTGGTAGAGCAAACGCAGAACACTGCTTCGCCAACCTCAGCACTGGTTGCAAGAGGCTTAGAAAATACGTTGTAGGTAAGGTTTTTACCGGTTTTTTCGGAAAGAGCCTTTGCTTCAGCTTCGGTACCGCGGAAGAAAGCAACTGCAAAATCACTCTTTTCAATGTCAGCGCCTACTTCACCCATAAGACCAAGGGAACGGTAGCGAGCAATAGTTGCGTAATATTCGGTGAAATGAGTTTCGTCATAAGCGAAAAGGATAGCGCCCTCTGTGGTGATACCCAAGGAATTGCCCTCAAGAAGCTCTATAGGAGAAGAAACAGGAGCGTTAAGCAAAGGAATTGCAGTATTCTCCTCATCTGCCGCTACAGTCTTAAGATAACCGTCAAGATCGTCAACAGTAACAAGCTGCTTGCTGGATACTTCGTACTTATCAAGCATATCCTTATCGAAAACAAGATACTCGTATTCACCAACCATTTGAACGCTGGGAACGCCGAATATATCGCTGTTGTTTATCTTTAATGCTTCAAAGAAAGCTGCGGGAATAGACTGATTGAGAGCCTTGGCTACATCGGAAAGGCTACCGTTAAGTCTTTCAAACGCACCCTCACCTGCAAGATCATAATACTTATCGTAGTCTCTAACGAGAAGTACGTCAATGGAAGGAACGTTAGGATATATTTCTGTGCCCGCGTCAAGGAGTTCGATGATAGTATCCTGATTGTAAACAACGCTGGGAGTTACGGCAGACTCATCACACTTAAAGTCAAAAGTGGAAGTTTTATAGTCAAACTTGTATTCAAAGCCGTATTTTTCATCAGCCTTTTTCTTGTTGTTCTCCATGTATGCATCCATCATTTCCATAGCAGAGGAAACCATGGTATCAAATCTTTCTTCAGGAGCGAGGAAAAGCTTAACGGCGTAGCCCTCAGTAATGAGAACGTTGTTAAGGTCTCTCTCAACTGCTATAATATCAGCCTCGGTAGTAGTGTCCCCTGTGATGCCGAAAAAGCTTATTACGGGAATATCCGCAAGTTTTATCTCCTCAGCATCGTCACCGCTGCTAAGTACAAGCGCAACAACACCTGCGATAAGCGCAAGCACTATACCGATGACTATGACCTTTTTAAGTACTTTTTTCTTTTTCATGTGAATGAATACCTCCAAAGATAAAATGCCATATTTACACGCATAAAGTATTTTACACCATAAACCCATTTATGTCAATAAGTATTTTATTTATTTTTAATAAAGACTGTTGTTGCATTTATCGCCACACAGTATTATACTGTAAAGGAGGTGATTAACTTGGACGATAGGAAATACCGTGGGCTTTTTACTGACCTGCCTTCCTTTGAAACGGAAAGGCTTATACTTCGAAAGATTACCCCCGCAGACTTATATGATATGTACGATTACTCCAGAGAAGACGAGGTTTCACGTTATCTGCTATGGTCTCCCCACCTGAACCTTGATGAAACCAAGGGGCACATTGAGTTTTTGCAAAAAGAGTACAAAAAAGGACGTTGCACCGACTGGGGAGTTTCCTTGAAGGAAAACGGTATACTTATAGGCACCTGCGGCTTTGCCTCTATGGACATATACAACAACAAAGGAGAAATAGGCTACGTCCTTTCACATCGTTATCGCGGCAAAGGCTATATGAGAGAGGCAGCAAAAAAAGTGCTTTCCATAGGCTTTGATGTTTTAGGACTTAACCGCATCGAAGCAAGAATACTGGTGGGAAACACTCCCTCCGAAAAGCTTGCGATGGATATAGGAATGAAATACGAGGGAACCTTAAAGAACGCACTTTACATAAAGGGAGTATACAAAAGCTTTAGCTACTACGGCATAAGTTCGGAAGACTACAACGGATAATCAAACGTGCTGTGTCTTGCATAAACTGTCAAGGAAGGAAGGGGACAGTTTATGAACTATAACAGCAAAAGCGAAAGCTTTACAAATATAAAAAAGGCCTTTGGCGATGAAGCCGCCGGCCACGTAAGATATATGATACTCAGCGAAAAGGCAGAAAACGACGGCAACGGCGACCTTGCAAGGATTTACCGCAGACTGTCAGAAGAAGAACTTAGCCACGCCAGACTGTGGTACGGCGAGCAAAACGAAAGCGATACGTTGGAAAACAGCATATCCTCCGAGGGCACCCAAGCCGCGACCACATATCCCCAATACGCCGCCATGGCGGAAATGGAGGGATATGAGGCTTTGGCTGACCGTTTTATCGCCAACGGCAAGGCAGAGGGCGGTCACCGTGAGCAGCTGATGAAATACAAAAGAGAAAAAAACAACGGCAAAATGTACGAAAGTCAAGAGGACTGCGTTTGGCGCTGCACCCGTTGCGGATACCGACACATGGGTACTACTCCCCCAAAGCGTTGCCCTCTTTGCGACTACGGGCATACCGCATACGAAAAAGAGCTGTAAGAATAGGGGCTGTAAATTCTTTTGCAGCCCCTACCGAATGTCAAGTTTTTTTGCTATTTCCCGTTCAAGGCTTCTTCTAAAGCCGTCATCTACGGGATGCACTATATCACGGTTTCTGCCAAAGGAGTCGGTCCTTACAGGCATTACGGCTATAAGGGCACCGTTGGGTTTTTTTGCCGCTTTTATGTCGTGGACCGCCAAAACCCCGTCAAGGATGACGGTTACTACGGCGTAAAGAGGGCCTGAGGAAAAATATTTTCTTACTATAACATCGGTAATTTCCATGTTTTTCACCTGTTTTTTTAATATATTACAAGTATATCCAAAATTTCCTCTTTTATTTTGGAAAATTATATGTTATTATTAGTTAGGAATTTTTTGATTTAACTTTGATTGAGGTGTTTACAAGTTGCAGTTTAACATAAACGATTATAACAGCTACTACTTCGTGGGCATCGGGGGCATCAGCATGTCCTCGTTGGCTTTGATACTTAAAAGAAGCGGTAAAGAGGTTAAGGGCTACGACCGCGTTAAAAGCGACGCTACCCAAAGCCTTGAAGCGGAAGGAATAACCGTTTACTACGAAACTACCGAAAACAACTGTAAGGGCTGTGATATCGCGGTATTCACCGCCGCCATAGCCGCAGACAACCCCGAAATGAAATACATAAACGAGGCAGGCATACCCGCCATCAGCAGGGCGGAACTTTTGGGTGCCATAGCTAAGGAATATCCAAATTCCATAGCCGTTGCAGGTACTCACGGTAAATCTACCACCTGCGGGATACTTTCACAGATATTTTTATCCTTCAAGGAGGCTGACCCGTCCATACTTATAGGCGCAAAGCTTCCTTGTATACACTCTACCTTCCGCACGGGTCACGACGGCAACTTTGTTTTTGAGGCCTGTGAATATAAGGATGCTTTCCTAAAGTTTTTCCCAACCGTTTCCGTAGTGCTCAACGTGGAGCTTGACCACATAGACTATTTTCACTCGTTGGAGGAGATGGAAAACTCTTTCCAACGCTTTATAAACAACACCGCAGAGCGTGGATGCGTTATAGTAAACAAGGACAGCGTGCACGCCATCGAATGTATGGAGGGCTATAAACGAAAGTTTTACACCTACTCCATAACAGACGAAAAGGCAGATTTTTACGCAAAGGACATTCGATTTGACCACGGACTTCCATCCTACACCTTGGTTTTCAAGGGGCGCGAGGTCTTCAGGGCAGAGTTATCCATCCCCGGCGAGCACAACATATCCAACTCCTTGGCTGCAGTTGCGGCAGCCTTTATGTCGAAGGTGCCCGACGAGGCTATAATCAAGGGTCTTAAGGATTTCCGAGGCGTTGGCAGGCGATTTGAGTACAAGGGTAAAGTGAACGGTGCCCTTGTTTACGATGACTACGCCCACCACCCCGACGAAATAAGGGCAACCCTTGCGGCAACACGAAACATGGACGTAAATCGCATCATTTCCGTTTTTCAGCCCCACACATTCTCAAGGCTTCATGCTCTTTTCGATGATTTTGCTGAGGCTTTTGAGGATGCTGACATAAAGGTATTTGCCGACGTTTTTGCTGCAAGAGAGGAAAACGTTTACGGCGTAAGTTCTGAAATGCTTGCGCGTTCCGTAAAAAACGGTGTGTATCTTGACAGTTTTGAAAAGATTTGTGATTACATAAAAGAAAACGCCACTGAGGGCGACCTTGTGCTGTTTATGGGCGCAGGGGACATTTATAAAGCGGAAAAGCTTCTATTTTAAACATGGAAAGCCTTATACGCATAACACAAACGGACGACAAGACCGGCTTTTATTTTTACAGCTGCTTCCCTACCGAGATCATCGTAAAAGCAGCCAAGAATGATTTCTTGCGTTTAGGGAAACTGCTTATACGGCTTGGAAGAAAAAAACGCGGGTTTACCTGGTGTGCAACGGTTACCGCCTCCCACGGCAGTTTTCCACTTAAGGTCACCGGGCAAAAGGGACCGTGCCTTACCTTTGAATACCAAATTTTCAATACCTTATTTAAGACCGTTTCCGACTGTGAGAATTTTTACAACACCGCAAGTTACGAGGGTGTTTTGCAGTTTGGAGAAGAGTTTTCGGCCCTTGAAAGCGGCAAAAATGCCACGCTGTATGAATTCAAATAACAAAGATAAAGCCTTGAGCATAAATGCTCAAGGCTTCAAGCTGATGACAAACCTTGTCATCAGCTTGGCAGACTGCTGAGAAAGAGTGCAGACAAGACGAACCGAGGCGAAAGCTGTACTGAGTACTGTGAGCAGAGGTTCGTTTTGAGCGAAAAAATATAAAAATATATAAAAATTTCGGGGAAATTTTCCCCGAAATTTTTCACTTTATGGTAACTATATTTTCTTTTTTCGTGTTCTGTGCCTTTGTCAGCGGTCTGAAGCCTTGAGCATAAATGCTCAAGGCTTTATTTGTTTTCGGTTATTTACCCAGCTTGCGCTGAACAAACTTTGTTACCTCGATAATGGGAAGGATAGCGAAGGATATTGCAAGAGCTATACCGTATTCCGCAAAGGTAAGGCCATCGTAGAAGCCGAAGGCGTCCTGAAGGAAGGGAACGAAAGCAACAAGAGTAGTTAAAACAAGGGAGAGAGCCATTGCGCCCCAAAGCACCTTGTTATGTGTCTTAAGACTGAACACGCTCTTTCTGCGTGAACGCATATTAAAGGAATGGATTATCTCTACCATAGACAAGGTGAGGAATGCCATTGTAGTGCCAACCTCGCTGTTACCGATATTCCAGTTGCCAAACTGAATGTAGTGACCTATGAAGAAAGAGGTAAGGGTAAGTGCAGCAACTATTACGCCTTGGAACACCACGTCAAAGCCCATGCCGCCGGCAAACATACCGTCCTTTGCGTTTCTGGGCTTACGGCGCATAACGTCGCCCTCTGCATGCTCCATACCTAAAGCGAGGGCGGGGATGGAGTCGGTTACAAGGTTTATCCAAAGAAGATGAGGAGCCTCCAACACGGTAAAGCCTATAAGGGTTGCTACGAATATAGCAAACACCTCGGCAAGGTTAGAGGAAAGAAGATACTGTATAGCCTTCCTTATATTGTCGTATATACGGCGTCCTTCTTCTACTGCGGAAACTATGGTTGCAAAGTTGTCGTCTGCAAGCACCATATCGGCAACGTTTTTAGTAACGTCGGTACCGGTAATACCCATGCCAACGCCGATATCTGCGCTCTTTATGGAGGGAGCGTCGTTTACACCGTCGCCCGTCATTGCCGTTATCTTCCCTTTAGCTTTCCACGCGTTCACTATACGAACCTTATGCTCGGGCTGAACACGAGCGTAAACGGAATAGTCACCGATATGCTCAGAAAGGTATTCGTCAGAAAGCTCGTTAAGCTCGGCACCCGTTATAGCGGCTGCCCCGTCGGTGAGTATACCAAGCTGCTTTGCTATGGCAACGGCAGTATCTCTGTGGTCGCCTGTTATCATAATAGGACGAATACCTGCTTCGCCGCACTTAACAATAGCGTCCTTAACTTCGGGACGAATGGGGTCTATCATACCGCTAAGGCCTATATAGCAAAGGTCAGCCTCAAGATATTCCGGCTCGAAAGAAGCAGGAGCCTCTTTCCAAACACGCATTGCGGCGCAAAGCACGCGAAGCGCCTGATCTGCCATCGATTTATTTGCGCCGAGGATAGCCTCCTTAACAGCGTCGGTAAGGGGTATCATCTTGCCGCCGATATATGCCTTGGTGCACTTTTTAAGGACCTCATCGGGAGCGCCCTTGGTATATTGAACGATGGTGCCGTCGGGAGCTTTGTGAACAGTGGACATCATCTTACGCATAGAATCAAAGGGAGCCTCACCTATTCGGGGGAACAGCGCAGACTGCTCGGTCTTACCAAGACCGGCCTTGGCGGCGGCATTTACGAGAGCACACTCGGTAGGCTCACCTACCGCTTCCCCGTCCTCGCCCTGAGTAGCGTCACTGCAGAGAGACATTGCGTTGGTAAGCAGCGCCTCATCCTCGGCATAAACCTCTACAACGGTCATTTTGTTCTGAGTAAGAGTACCGGTTTTATCGGAACAGATTATCTGGGTACAGCCAAGAGTCTCAACCGCGGTCAGCTTGCGGATAACCGCTTTGCGCTTAGACATATTGGTTACGCCGATAGCAAGCACGATGGTAACTACCGCAGCAAGCCCTTCGGGAATAGCCGCAACGGCAAGGCTTACCGCAACCATAAAGGTATCCATAACCACGGTGCCGTTTATAGTGCTTGCGCGGAGAAGCTGAATACCGAATATAACTACACAAATTGCGATAACAAGAACGGTAAGCACCTTGCTAAGCTGATTAAGTTTCTTTTGCAAAGGAGTTTCTTCGTCCTCAGCGGTAGAAAGGGCATCGGCTATCTTACCCATCTCGGTATCCATACCCGTAGCAACGACAACGGCCTTGCCTCTGCCGTAAACCACGGTACTGCCCATATACATCATATTTTTACGGTCACCCAAGGGAATATCCGCCGCATTCCCCAACTCAAGTGTTTCCACCTGCTTAGTTACAGGCACAGACTCACCGGTGAGCGCCGCTTCCTCTATTTTAAGGCTTGCACATTCTATAATACGTGCATCCGCAGGAACGGAGTCACCCGCCTCAAGAACGATTACGTCGCCCTTTACAAGTTCCTCGCTCTTGATTGTAACCACATGACCGTCGCGAAGAACCTTGGAGGTAGCCGCCGCTATTTCCTGCAGAGCCGCTATCGCCGCCTCCGCCTTACTTTCCTGCACTACACCCAAAACCGCGTTGATAAGAACAACCGCCATGATAATAATAACATCGGCAAAGCCCTCGCCACCCTCAATCACGGCCATAACACCTGATATTGCGGCAGCTATAATGAGAATTATTATCATTGGGTCTGCAAGTTCACCGAGAAAACGGCGAATAACAGAAACCTTCTTCGCCTCTCTCAGTTTATTTGGGCCGTTTTCAGCCAGACGCTTTTCCGCCTCCGCCTTGGTGAGACCCTCGTCACCGGTACTGCATTCGTCCATCACCAGTGAGACATCCTTTAGATACTCTTTCATAAAAACCTCCTGAAAACAAACAAAGCCCATATACATTACTGTATATGAGTCTCATCCTTTAATGACAGACCAGGCGAAAAACGCCTTGTTGTTGACCTGCCCCACACGCAGTGTGGAATTACTCCCCCATAACAGCGGTAACACCGCTTTGTTTCATTTTATTATATATTCTATATATCATATTTATACCGAAATGTCAACATTTTTTTACCATTATTTAACTTACAAGCGTTGCCTGGTAAAAAAACGTAAAATTCATATATCAGAAATAAATTGTTAACAAGACATATATAACTGTGATGTAGAATTCCACTGAATATTAATTGAAAAGGAGAAATTTGGTTTATGAGCGACAGCGACCCCGGGGCGGGCAACTTATGCAATTTTAGTTTTGCGCTTCCGTTTAACACGGCTAAGCAACTTAACAAAGGGCTTTTGATACTCACGCCCATCCTTCGTGCCTATGATTGATACCACAGCGCGGTGAGCGCTTTAATCTTAGGTTAATTTATATTTTATATATAACATTATATTACGGAGGATATTTACTTATATCATGGACATTATAGGCCCGATTATTTTTCAAATTGTTATGATATCGCTTAATGCGGTTTTTGCCTGTGCTGAGATAGCGGTGCTTTCCGTTAACGATGCAAAAATTGCCCAACTTAAAGAAAAGGGCGATAAACGTGCCGCAAGGCTTGAGAAAATAACGGATAACTCTTCCAAGTTCCTTGCCACCATTCAGGTTGCTATAACCTTGGCAGGCTTTTTGGGGAGTGCGTTTGCCGCTAACAACTTCGCGGTGTATCTCGTTCCGCTATTTGAAAAGATAGGTGTTCCCGCAAACGTGGGCAGCACCCTTGCGGTTGTAGTTATAACCATATTACTTTCATACGTTACACTCGTATTCGGTGAACTTGTACCTAAGCGCATAGCTATGAAAAAAGCCGAAAAGATGGCTCTTGGGCTATCCGGTCTTTTGAAGTTTGTTGCTACTGTAACGGCTCCCATAGTGTGGCTTCTCACCGTTTCCACCAACGGTACCCTTCGTCTTTTGGGCATCGACCCCAAGGAGGCTGAGGAGGCCGCAAGCGAGGACGATATTAAGCTTATGGTTGACGAAAGTACCCGTATGGGTATTATCGACGACGAAGAGAAAGAAATTATACACAACCTGTTTGAGTTTGACGACTTGCCCGTTGGCGAGTTTGCAACTCACCGCACCGACGTTGCCTTCCTTTGGGAAGAGGACGGAATGGATATTTGGGAAAAAACCATTATTGAAAATCGTTTTTCCTATTACCCTGTATGCGGTGAAACGGTTGACGAAATAAAGGGCGTGCTTTGCGCCAAGGATTATTTTGCAATAAAAGATAAAACCAACAAAGCGCTTGTTATGAAAAAGGCTGTGCGTCCCGCGCATTTTGTGCCCGAAAGCATAAAGGCTGACGTTTTGTTTAATCAAATGAAAAAAATACGCAACCACTTTGCCGTTGTTCTTGACGAATACGGCGGAGTTGCGGGCATAGTTACCATGACCGACCTACTTAGCCAAATAATGGGCGACTTTGACGATGATCCGGACGAGGAAAGCGCAAGACCCGACATCGAAAAGATTGCAGAGGATACCTGGATGATCAAGGGCGGCGTTATGTTGGACGAGATCGCCGAGGAGCTTAACGTGGAGTTACCCGTTGACGAATACGATACCCTTGGCGGTTACGCATTCGGTCTTTACGGCGCGATCCCCGAGGACGGTACTACCTTTACTTTGGAAACAGAGTTTCTTATAATAAACGGCGAATTGGTTGACAACCATCGCTTGGAGTTGGCTCGAGTTACGAAGAAAGTGGTTTCGAAGGACGAGAACGAGGACGAAGAATAATTAACTTTTATATCACGGAGGAAATCGGATGAGCCTTACCGATTTTATAAACGTATTGTGGCAAGATCCTGCCATACTTATAGTAGTAGTTTTAACTCTTGGAGTTATACTTGTAAACGGATGGACAGATGCGCCTAACGCTATTGCCACCTGCGTATCAACCAGAGCTATGAAGCCAAGGGCCGCTATCGTTATGGCCGCCGTGTGCAACTTCCTCGGCGTGTTCGTTATGACACTAATTAACTCCAAGGTTGCCGCTACCATAAGCAATATGGTTGATTTCGGCGACAATGCAGGAGAAGCAACCACGGCGCTTTGCGCGGCGTTATTTGCCATAGTAGTATGGGCTACCGCTGCTTGGGCCTTTGGCATTCCCACCAGCGAAAGTCACGCTCTTATCGCGGGTCTTACGGGTGCTGCTATAGCCTTACACGGCAGTTTTGACGGTGTTAACGGTGCTGAATGGATAAAGGTAATTTACGGTTTAGGTCTTTCCAGCGTGTTAGGATTTGGCAGCGGCTTTGCCATGACTAAGCTTATAGAGTTGTTCTGTAAGCGAATGGACAGAATAAAAACCGTTAAGTTTTTCAGGGGCGCCCAAATTGCAGGCGGTGCTTCCATGGCGTTTATGCACGGTGCACAGGATGGCCAAAAGTTCATGGGGGTTTTCCTTCTTGGCATAACCATGGCTCAAAACAATATGAATACAACGGAATTCGTTATTCCGATATGGCTTATGATCCTTTGTTCCGTTGTTATGGCGTTGGGCACCTCCATAGGCGGCTACAAGATAATTAAATCCGTTGTCATGGACATGGTGAAGCTTGAGACCTATCAGGGCTTTGCGGCTGATATGGGCGGCGCCTTCTGCCTGCTTCTTGCAAGCGTTACGGGTATCCCTGTAAGCACTACACACACCAAGACCACAGCCATAATGGGTGTTGGCGCTTCTAAAAGGCTTTCCGCCATCAACTGGGCTGTTGTTAAGGAAATGGTTCTCGCTTGGGTACTTACCTTCCCGGGTTGCGGTCTTTTAGGTTTCCTTATGGTTAAACTGTTTGCTATGTTGTTTTAAAACAGGAGGATAAAATGGCAAGAGAAAAGAAAAAGGATTTTAACTATTTTGACTATTTTTTCAGCACCACCGAGATAATCTGCGAAGCTGCAGAATATTTGGATAACGCGCTTAAAACCTTTAACAAGACCGGCTTTGTAGCTCAGGTTGACGGTATGCATGAAATAGAAAACCGTGCCGACATGAGCAAACACGTTATGACAAAGCAGCTTATGCACGAATTTCTTCCCCCTATTGAACGTGAGGATATCATAGAGCTTGCTACAAAGCTTGACGACATAGTAGACGCACTTGATGATGCTATGCGCCGTATTTATATGTACGATGCTTCCGAGATCCGTGACGGCGCTTTGAAGTTCAGTGCGCTTATCGCAAAATGTGCAGGCGCTCTAAAGGGCGCAGTGGATGAATTCAGAAACTTTAAAAGCTCCAAGACCATCAAGGAAAAACTTGTTGAGGTTAACACCCTTGAAAGCGACGGCGACCACCTTTATACAGAGCTTGTTCACGAGCTTTTCTGCAATGAAAAGGATACGCTTAAGCTTATAACTTGGCTTAAGATATACGACGACCTTGAGGCATGCCTTGATTACTGCGAGGACGCTGCAGATATTATAGAAAGCGTTATCATGAAAAACTCTTGATTAATATAAAAACAGCCTCGAGCGCAAAAAACATTATTATTGAATATCTATGGTTGAAAAGTGGCGTTTGCCGCTTTTCTTTTTTATTTCCTTGTTTTTTGCTATGAACGAACCTCGCTGCTCGCAGTCGTTATGGTAAAGTTTTGATATTTAGGTTGAAATCCGGAAATTTATATGTATAATAAGCATGAGAGCTTTTTTGAAAGGACCAAACATTATGAAAGATATATATTCTGCACCCTTTGCTTTGGGTATGATCAACGCAGAAAGAAGAATGGACAGCAAGGGTTGGTGTGAACGCAACAGCGGAAACATTAGCTGTCTTGTTGCTGAAGAAGAAGCGAGAGAATATATTGACACAAGTAAAATTATACGCACTATCCCAATAGGATTTGATGCATCCCCTTTAGCGGAAAGACTGCTTATAGTTACAGCCTCCGGCTCTTATTTTAGCAATCATAGCTTTGATGATCTGGGCATCATTCGCATAAGCGCAGACGGCAAGACTGCGGAGGTTATATGGGGCTTTGAAGGCGGTAAAAGGTTCACCAGCGAGCTTCCCGCCCACCTTATGAGCCACATAGAAAGGCTGAAGGTGGATCCCGAAAACCGCGTTATCACTCACTGCCACCCTACAAATCTTATGGCAATGAGTTTTTTGCACGAGCTCGATGAAAAAGCCTTTACACGTACCCTTTGGGGGACGTGTACCGAGGGGATAATGGTGTTTCCCGACGGAGTTGGTATATTGCCCTGGATGGTTTGCGGTACTGAAGACATAGGAAGGGCCACTGCGGAAAAGATGAAGCAGTACCGAATAGTGGTATGGGCTATGCACGGAATATACGCCGCAGGCAGAACTTTGAACGAAGCAGTAGGCCTTATCGACACGGTGGAAAAGGCGGCTCAGATATACATGCTGACCTCCTCCCTTCCCCATAAAAATTGCATAAGCGACGAAAATCTGATAAGCCTTGCTGACCATATTGGTGTGTCTTACAGAAAAGACTTTTTAGGATAGGGGATATAAAAAGCCCGGAGCGCAAAAAGAAAAAAGCACGAAACACAGTGTTTTTTGATGCCTTCAAAGACTCTAAATAAGGTAAAAAACTTGAAAAACAATTTTTTATTTATAATATCTTTTTTACCACGAACAAAATCCACCCACGACGTACGTAAGTACGCCTAACGGGTGGATATATGTACGTTCCGACAGTTTTTTACAGCCCCTATATAATTAGGGTTTTTCCGACAGAAATATAATCAAGGGTTTTAATATAATCCTTCATAAACTCGTACTGCTCAACTCCGGTACAGTGGCAAGTGTAATAGTCTGTATCAAAACCGCCCAAATACTCAGCGTAACCCTTAAGGGTTTCACCGATAGGTAATTTTGAAAAATGAAAGCCTCCTACAAGAACATCCGGGTAAAACCACTTGACGATATTAAGCACACCCTTATGAGAGCAGCCGCTAATAAGCACACGCTTGCCCTCTTCCTCTATAAGAAGATATTGCTCGTGAAGAAATGAGTCGGGTAAAAAGACCCCGTTTTTCTTTTCGTTCAAGCCAAAGCTGCCTAAATCATATTCCTTGGTGATATCGTTGCACGCATACAAAATAAGCCCTTCGGATATACGAAAAAATCCATCTGTATAACAAAGCCTATCACTTTCTTGCAAAGATTTATCAAGCCCTATATATTTTTCGGCTCCGTTATAATAATCGCCAAAAGCGTGGCGGTTTATATAAACCGGGGCTTCTTTGTTAACACATAAAAAGTGCTTCATACCGCCTCCGTGGTCGTAATGGCCATGGGAAAGCACAGCAATATCCACGGAGGAAAGGTCTATACCAAGTTTTTCGGCGTTTTCGGCAAACAGCTCCGTTTGCCCCATATCGAAAAGAATTTTTTTATTATTCGTTTCTATATACAAGGACAGCCCATGTTCGGCTTTTAAATCCTCAAAATGTGAAATGTTTTCCGTTAGAACAGTAATTTTCATACTTTGCCTCTCTTTTAAACTTAAAAAGCGAGCTATAAGCCCGCTTTTAAGTTTTTGCTTTTATTGCTGTTTAAGAATCTTTTTAAGCAAGTCAGGCATAAAGAAGTTTACAATACCTGCGCCTGCGTTAAGGAAAGTAAATATCCAACCGAAGCCGATGCCAACGCTCACGCCGTAGCCTTCCTCGGCGGTGAACGTGCCTATAAGACCAAAGAATAACGCCGTTGCCATAAGACCATAAAAGATAAGAGAAAGAAGTTTTCCAAGGTCAAATTTAAGATTGCCGAGAGCGGGAACGAACTTCTTAATGTCAATAAGTTCCCAAGCTATATAAGCAAGGAATACAAAAACGTTAAGTATCAACAGAAGCCTTGCAAAACTGAACATACCGCTAACTTCGCCAAGAGGAGCAGATACCCCGTATAAAGAGGGACCGCCGTAGGGCCCGAAGCCGCCGGAAACAATAATGGCACTATATCTGTACCAATTAAAGAACAGATGGGAAAGGAAAGTAACGCCCGCAATGCCAAGAGTAATTATCTTAACAAGGGTAAGCTTGTTAAACTTAAAAATCGAGTCACCAGAGTTTTGCTTGGGAGGCTGTTGGGTGAACTGAGGGGGAGCATTAAACTGAGGTTGATTGTTATACTGGGGCTGATTAAACTGAGGCTGTTGCTGGCAGGTGCAGGCTTCGCCGTCTGCCAATTGTTTGCCGCATTTTACACAGAACATACGAGTTCCTCCTTAATATGTATTTATAAGTTATTATACACTTTTAAGGTGATTTTGTCAACTAAATTATGACGTTTAACGTGCAAAATAAAAAAAAACACCAAACGTTGGTTATCCGAAAACACACCGCACGGACTCACCTGAATTAACAATAATTTTATTGTTTTTTATATAAAATAAAGGTTGACAATGCTCCGTTTTTGTTATAAAATGCTAGTGTAAGACGCGGCACAAAACGCCGCAAATACTAACATTTACAAGGAGAAGAACGCATGAAGAGAAAACTTGCCTGCATTTTGCTTGCACTTACTTTCATCATTGCATCCGCTGTTGTTGCATTCCCTGCTTCTGCTAAAGTTATCACAGACGCTGAGTTTGTAGCACCCGAAATTCTGATCCCCGAATCCATCTTGTTGCCTGATAATGACCTTATCACCAACAACGAAGAATTCTACCTTGCAGAAGGTACCAGATGGGAACAGAAGGTTACCACCGACTTCCTTGCAGAAGGTAAGAAGGGCCGTGGTACTTACAACTATCAGAAGTACATAGTTGTTCACAACACCGGCGCTTATCCTGCTGCTTCCACCGCTCTTGCTAACCACAACTACGGTAAGAATACCGACGTTGAGGTTTCTTGGCACTACACCTGCGGTAACGACGGTATCTTCCAGATGATACCCGTTAACGAAAAGGGTTGGCACGCAGGCGGCAACTACTGGGGCACCAGCGACGCCGCTACTAAGATTGAAATGGGTTGGGTTTCCGACGCTTCCAACTCCACCGGTATCGGTATTGAAACCGCTACCCCCGGCTTCCCTGCAGAACAGACCTCCGCAGGCGAACTTTGGGACTCTGATGAAATGTACGAATGGTATGAAAACACCTTCGACAGCACTGCTACCTACCTTGCAGAACTTGTTGCTTACATCTGTGTAAGCCTCAACTTCAACCCCTACACTCAGGTTGTTCAGCACTACTCTACCGCTGCTAAGAACTGCCCTATCCAGATGCGTTACGTATTCGGCTCCGGCGGTAAGACCTTTACATTCTACGGCACTTACTTCAAGGTAATGCTTGACAGAATGTACGACTACTACAAAGCTATGGGCGGCACCTACACTTCCGCTGATACTTCTATAAAGAACGTATACTACAACCCCAACAAGACCGTTTACTCCAAGGGCGCTTATACCGCTACTCAGTCCGTTAACGTTTACCGTGCCGGTAACACCACCACCGAAAAGGTTGGCACCATTGCTTCCGGCGAAACCGTTAACGTTAAGCAAACCTCTTGGAACTGGGGTAAGGTAACCCTTTCCGACGGCACTCAGGGTTGGGTATCTCTCGCTACCCTTACTTACAAGGGCGCAGGTTACGACCTTGGCGCATACAGAACACAAAGCGGCGATATCGTTGACGTAACCGCTATTAACGGCACCACTGCTACCTATGCAGGCGGCACTGCTGACATTTCTACCCTTACCAAGGTTTACAAGGTTACCGTTAAGAATTCCTCCACCTTCGGTTCCGAAAGCAAGTACTATGCAGCAGGCGAAACCTTTGAGGTTACCGCTAACGCTCCCGAAGGCGAATTCCTCTTTGACATTTGGGAAGTTACAAACGGTTCCGCTTCCATCGCTGACAAAAATGCTACTACCACCACTATCACAATGCTTGCATGTGACGTTGAACTTCAGGCAAGCTACCGTGACACCTATGACCTTTCTGTTGAATCCGGCACAGGTTCCGGCAGATACAAGGCAGGCGAGGTTGTTACCATCTCCGCAAGAAACATGCCCGGTAAGGCATTTACCAAGTGGACCATCGTAAACGGCGAAGCTACTATTACTGACGCAACTGCTTCCGTTACCACTATAACCATGAGCAATAAGGACACCGAAATCAGAGCTAACTATGAAGACATGGGCGAGCTTGATGTTTCCCACCTTACCAACTATGCTCTCAACAAGACCTACACCGAGGTTTGGAAGGGCTCTTCCACCGACATTTCCTACTACGGTATTTCTGACGACCCCAGCCTTAATAAGTTAACCAACGGCGTTATAGCTACCGGTGGCTTCTCTAGCAATCCCAAGAACTTCGTAGGTTTCCAGGGTACAGGCGGCAAGGCTGAAATTACCATCGACCTTGGCAAGGCTGAAGTAATCTCCAACGTTATTATTCGCGATGCATCTGCACACGGTACCAGCTTCCAGGGCATCGTTGATGGTTCCTTTACTGTTTCCTATTCCAATGATGGCGTAACCTTTACCGAGGTTTCTAACTTTACAGATACTATCTACTTCTCCACCCCCGGCGGTGAGAAGGATACCTCTCTCGAAACCCACCTCGGTGCTTTCGACGAAGTAAAGGCACGTTACTTCAAGGTTGACTACAACTCCAAGGCATACGTTATAGCTATTACCGAAATCGAGGTTCTCGGTAAGACCGTTGACGGTGGCGACGAACCCAATCCTCCCGAAGGTACTCTCGGCGACGTAAACGGCGACGACACTATCGACAACCTTGACGCAGTTGTTATCCTTAAGTATGATGCAGGTCTCATTTCCGATACTCCCGCAAATGCTGACGTTAACGGCGACGACGTTGTTGACAACCTTGACGCTACCAAGATACTTAAGTACGACGCAGGTCTTATTGACGAACTTTAAAGATTTGTAGTTAAAACACACAGAAAGGGGCTTTAAAGCCCCTTTCTTCTTCGCCGGAGGAGAATATATGCTTAGTTTGCGTGTTATAGAAAAAGACCTTTTGGCAGAGCACATAGGTAATGGCAACGTTGTGGCAGACTTTACTATGGGTAACGGAAACGATACCTTATGGCTTGCACAGCGTGTTGGCACTTATGGAAGGGTATATGCCTTTGATATTCAAGAGGATGCCCTTAAAAACACCGAAAAACTACTTGCCGAGAAGGGATGCATTGAGCAATGCACCCTTATACATGATAGCCACCACCGTTTGGCCGAGTACATTAAAGAGCCTATCGATGCGGGAATATTCAATCTTGGTTTTCTTCCGGGCGGAGATAAACGAGTTACCACACTCAGAGAGACCACGCTCCCGGCCATTGAAGCCGCAATAAATGCCGTCAAGCCGGGTGGATGCTTGCTTATTGCCATTTATCCCGGCCACGAGGAAGGGTGCATAGAAGGACAGCTTATTTGTGAAATGCTTGCGAAACGCGACCAAAGAGAGCTTTCCGCTTACCGTTTTAACGTGCTTAACGCCCCAACATCACCCTATTTTGTATTTATAGAGTTTAACCCTAAATACAAAAAGGAGGATAAACAATGAAAGACTGCAGGGAGTGCAAATTGTTTGCGGGGATAGATGAAAAGGCGCTGTCCGGATTACGAAGCGTTCTGGGAGCATTTGAACGAAGTTTTGGCAAGGGCGAGGTAATAATAAACCAAGGGGACAACACAGATAAGCTGGGCGTGGTTACTGAAGGCTCAATCGAAGCCATACGTTTTAGTGCAAACGGCAACGGCACCCTCATATCCGCCTTGGGGAGGGGCGAGGTGTTTGCTGATTTTTTGGCGGCAGATGATACGGCACAAAGCCCCGTTTCCATTATCGCAGGAGACAGATGTCGCGTTATGCTTATTCCCTTTGGTGGATTGTTTGCAAGGGATACGGGCTTTGACGAGGAAAAACGAATAATCCTAAGCAACCTTGTAGCAATATACGCAGAAAAATACTTTTTGCTGATGGACAGGCTCATTTGCATTTCTTCTCCCACTATACGCGGCAAGATAGTAAAGTATTTGACTCTTATGCATGGCAAAACCGGTACCGCCATCTTTGAAGTACCCTTTGACCGCGAGGGGTTGGCTAGATACCTTAACGTAGACAGAAGCGCCCTCTCCAGAGAGCTTTCCAAAATGAAAAACGATGGGCTTATAGAGTATTATAAAAGCAGTTTTCGAATAATTGATAAAAGCCTGCTAAGAGACGGTTAATTTTTTTAACGTGGTAATTATTTGTTGACAAAAGAAGTAAAATAGGGTAAAATTGAGAGAAATATAATAGGAGGATGCGGCATGAAAAATTTGCCGCTGTTTAGTATGGATAGTATAAACATACTGTTTCGCTATTTTGGCGAGATAGAATGGCAGATGCCTGTTATGTGGCTTATCGGCGCTATTCTTATTTATCTCGCGATAAAAAAAGATATGGAGCCCACTCTGCTTCTCCCCATGGGCTTTGGCGCAATACTTATGAACCTGCCTACTCCCCTTCAGCAAGATGCCGCCGGCAATCTTGTAGAGGCTGAGGGCGTTTCCGAGGTGCTTGAGACTCTTTACAACGCAGGCATCGCAAACGAACTTTTCCCTCTTATACTGTTTATCGGTATAGGTGCGATGATCGACTTCGGTCCATTGCTTTCAAATCCTAAGATGCTTCTCTTCGGTGCTGCTGCTCAGTTTGGTATATTCTTTACCTACTTTGTTGCTTCTTTCTTCTTTGATATAAAGGATGCTGCCTCTATCGGTATAATCGGTGCGGCCGACGGCCCTACCGCCATCGTTGTTTCCCGTGCGCTTAACTCCAACTATATTGGCGCCATCACTGTTGCGGCATACTCCTACATGGCTCTCGTGCCTATCATTCAGCCTCCCGTTATCCGTCTTATCACCACCAAGAAAGAGCGTATGATAAGAATGGAATACAAACCCGCGGCTGTTTCCAAGACTACCCGTATACTTTTCCCCATCATTATAACAGTTCTTGCAGGTCTCTTTGCTCCTGCCTCCGTTGCTCTCGTTGGTTTCCTTATGTTCGGTAACCTTATAAGAGAGTGCGGTGTGCTTGACAATCTTTCCCAGACCGCACAGAAGGAGCTTGCTAACCTCGTTACCTTGTTCCTCGGTATAACCATCGCCTTCACCATGAAAGGCGAGGATTTCCTTAAGCCCGCTACCCTTTTGATAATGGGTCTCGGCCTCTTTGCTTTCGTATTTGACACCGTTGGCGGCGTTATGCTTGCAAAGGTTATGAACCTGTTCTCCAAGAAAAAGGTTAACCCCATGGTTGGTGCTGCCGGCATCTCTGCCTTCCCTATGTCCTCTCGTGTTATTCACAAGATGGGCCTTAAGGAAGACCCTCAGAACTTCTTGCTTATGCATTCCACCGCGGCTAACGTTTCCGGTCAGATCGCTTCTGTTATCGCAGGTGGTTTGATACTCGGTCTTGTTCAGGGATGAGGTGCGTAATATGAAAAAAACTTTGATTTTTATTCTTACTTTTATAACTGTTGTTTCCGTTCTTTCCATAACCGCTTTTGCTGAGGACTCCTCTGCAGAGTTAAGCGAGGCAGTAAGCAGCGAAGAATCCTCCGTTGTTTCCGAAGACAGCGGCGCTAACGATGCTATGATCCCGGCTGAGTCTGTGGATGATAAGCTTCCCCCTGAAAAGCCCGAGGACGGCAAGCCCGAAAGACCCGAAGGTCGCCCCGAAAGCGAGCCTTCTATCCCCACCATCGGTGCTACACCCGAAAGTTCTGAGGCTTCCGAGGAAAAGAACGAAGAGGCCGTTGGCGATGTTGAACTTAAGTTCACTACCGACAACATGAAGACGGCTCTTACCCACATGGGTCTCGGTCTTCTCGGCGTTATGATAGTTTTGGGTCTTATCGCCACGGTAGTAGTTATCCTTAACAAGACATCCGGCAAGAAAGACTAAGTTTTAATAAAAAAAACAAGCTGTTGCGTTGCAACAGCTTGTTTTTATTCCATTGTAAGGTCACATTCCTTAGCATTCAAAAACTTAAGCAGCTTTTCAGCGTTTAGGAGAAGCTGACAGCCGCGAACGCCTGCACTTACCGTTATCTCTTCAAACAAGATAAGTGTTTCATCAAAATACGTGGGATAGGACTTTTTCATCCCGATAGGAGAGCATCCGCCGCGTATATATCCGGTTGCTCCGAGAAGCTCCTTAACCGGCAAAAGCTCCACTCTCTTATTACCACTGTGTTTTGCGGCTTTTTTTAGGTCAAGCTCCTTATCGGCGGGTATACAAAAAACACAAAGACCCGTTTTATCCCCTTTTGCGGTGAGAGTTTTGAAAACCATTTCACAAGGGAGGCCTATTTTTGCCGCAACGGTAGTACCCGAAAGGTCGCTTTCGTCACATTCATACTCCAGCGCCTTGTAGCTGATCCCCGCTACGTCAAGCTGACGCATTGCGTTAGTCTTAGTCAACCTCGTCGCCTCCTGCCATTTTAGCTGAAAGTGAGATGAAGTACTTAGCATAAAGCATATTGGCAGTGGCGGTAGTAGTAGCGCGTAGGATACGCTCGGTGTCGGTAACGGGCTTTTTTCTGTTATCCTCCCCGTCGCCGAAAACAGCGTCAAGCGCCGCATCAAACTCCTCGCAAAACATATCAAACGCCTCCGCTGAATGACGGCCATTAAGCAAAGAACCTACGCCGACGCATATATCGGAAAGGCTTACAAAATTTTTAAGCACACAAACCACGTACAAAAAAGCCACGTGATAACGGGTGTATTTTTTATTAACCGGCGGTTTTGTAATTTTTTGTTTTACATAATTATTAATCATTGCAGAGGTTATTATCTTTTCGTCCTCTGTTTCCTTAAATATACGCAAATACTTGTCAAGTACCACAAGCACCTGATCCATATAAAGATCTATATCGGGAAGCTGATCCCACCTTGGACTGCGATATGCCCTTATCTCGTCAAGACTTAACAAAATTATCCCCTCACTTTCTTAAGTATTGTACCACCGATACGCAATTTAGTCAACAAAAAAAGCAAAACTTCAGAAAAAACTATTGACATAGTAATTAAAACTATGTATAATAGTTGTTGTGATTAGATTATATACTTTCCAAAACGGAGGTTGCTATGGCTAAAAAGATCAAGTACAACGAAGTAGTGCGAATTGACTCTATCCGTGATATGATGGATAAAGCGGTTGCCGCTATGGGCGACCAAACCTTGTTTAAATATAAAAAAGCAGGAAAAGTTCAGGAAGTTGGGTGCAAAGAATTTAACGACACCATTATTTATCTTGGTAACGCTCTTGCGAAAAGAGGCTTTGCGGAGAACTGCCACATCGCCTGCGTTGGCGCAAACAGTTATCCTTGGATAGTTACTTACCTAAGCACTCTTTGCGGCAGTAATGTTTTCGTTCCTATAGACAAGGATCTCCCCGAAAAAGACTTGCTTAACGTTGTTGAACACAGCGAAAGTGTTGTTATTTTCTGCGACAAGTCCCTCGTACCTTTGTTCACCTCCGATGCAAAGGAGCTTGCAAGGGTTAAGCTGGTAGTTTGCCTTGATGGTGACGATGCTGTTCCCTTTGAGTCTCTTCTTGCTGAGGGCAAGGCACTTTCTGAAAAGGGCTACACCGCTTACACTGAAAAAACCACCCCCGATATGGACCTTAAGATGTTGGTATACACCTCCGGTACCACCGGTAATTCCAAGGGTGTTATGCTGTCTCACCACAACATTCGCTCTGCTCTGAACTACGGTCTTATGGTTGAAGACGTTAAGGTTCGCTGCTTGTCCGTCCTTCCATATCACCACACCTATGAGTCTGTTATAGGTATTCTCGTAAGCATACACAAGCACAACTGCATTTGCATTAATGAGTCTCTCCGTGCTGTTCTTCCTAACATTCAGCTTTACAAGCCCGTTTATATTTTCGTGGTTCCCGCTTTTGCTGAGCTGTTCTATAAACGTGTTTGGGCAACTCTTGAGGAAAAGGGCAAAGCGGGTCTTGTAAGAAAAATGATAAAGCTTAGCAATGGTCTTCGCAAGATAGGTATCGACCTTCGCCGTAAATTCTTTAAGCAGATAATAGACAACTTTGGCGGCGAGCTTCGTCAGATTATTTGCGGCGGCGCACCTGTAAGACCTGAGATAGGTGAGTTTTTCACCAACATCGGCATCGACCTTGAAAACGGCTACGGCATTACCGAGTGTTCTCCTCTCGTTTCCGTAAACCAAGGCCATGACAACGATTTTGCCTCTGTAGGCGTTGTTCTTCCCTGCCTTGAAATCAACATAGACCAAAAGGATGAAAACGGCAACGGCGAAATTTGCGTTAAGGGCGACGTTGTTATGATGGGCTACTTCAAGGACAAGGCTCAGACCGACGAGGTTTTGGTTGACGGTTGGTTCCACACCGGAGACCTTGGAAACTACACCAACGGTAAGCTTTACATAACCGGCCGCAAAAAGAACCTTATCGTTCTTGATAATGGCAAGAACATCTATCCCGAGGAAATAGAAAACTACATCTACTCTATTCCCTACGTAAAGGATGCTGTGGTTTACTCCATTAAGGACGAGAACGGTGCAGAGACTGATTTGTGCGCTGAAGGCTTCCTTGATATGGACCTTTTGCCCGCCGACGGCAGAAAACCCGAGGAAATATTCAAGGCCGATATACTTGCACTTACCAAGGACCTCCCCTCCTACAAGCACATACACAAGGTAGTTATCCGCGACACAGACTTCCCTAAGACTACCACTAAAAAGATAAAGAGAAACGATATTAAGAAATAACACACCAAGATACAAAAGCGGCCTCACATCACAAGGTCGCTTTTATTTTATGCTTGAAAAATCTGGAATTGTGGTATATAATAAATTTGATGAATAACCTTACGGAGGATTTTTATGTTTAATGTAAAAATGGAAATAAGGGATTTTGGCACTATTACCCTTTCCCTTGACCCCGCTACCGCACCCATAACTGTTGCTAACTTTGTCAAGCTTGCCGATATGGGCTTTTATGACGGGCTAACTTTCCACCGCATCATCCGCGGTTTTATGATTCAAGGCGGTGACCCCGAGCACAATGGCATGGGTGGCAGCATGGATACAATCAAGGGCGAATTTGCCGCTAACGGTTTTAACAACACCCTTTCTCACAAGCGCGGCGTTATCTCCATGGCGCGCTCTATGAACCCCAACAGCGCATCCAGCCAGTTCTTTATAGTACACGAGGACTCTACCTTCCTTGACGGTCAGTACGCCGCTTTTGGCGTTGTTACCGACGGTATTGACGTTGTTGATGCTATTGCAAAGATGGTTCGCCCCATCGACGGCAACGGCACCGTTCTTTTTGAGGACCAACCCGTTATTGAAAAGGTAACGGTTACAAAAGCAGATTAAGAATAAAAAAGACGAGATTTACTTTGCAAAGTAAATCTCGTTTTTCACTCAGTAAACTTTTTTACATCTCTGCCTTTTCTGCAACGACCAGCTTTATACATGCACAAAGCACCTTTGCTGCCTTTTCTATATCCTCAAGGCAGGGGAAGGTGGGTGCAATACGAAGGTTGCTGTCCTTTATATCCTTACCGTAGGGGAAGGTAGCGCCTGCGGCAGTAAGAGCAAGCCCTGCGTCCTTTGCAAGAGCAACAAGACGCTTTGCACAACCATTGGGAAGGTCAAGGCTTATAAAATAACCGCCGTTTGGACGGGTATAGCTTACACCCTGAAGTTTATCGATGCCTTCCTCGGCAAAGGCGTTAAGCACCGCGTCAAACTTTGGCTTTATAAGAGCAGCGTGCTTTTTCATGTGCTCCGTTATCGCTTCCTTGTTAGGGAAAAGCTTTACGTGACGAAGCTGATTAAGCTTATCGTGGCCGATAGTCTGATAGGACATGTCCTTGACTATGCGCTTAATATTGTTTTCGCTGGAGGCGATAGCCGCAAGACCTGCGCCGGGAAAGCTTATTTTGGAGGTAGAGGTAAACTCGTAGAACATATCCTCGTTGCCGTGTTCAGCGGCAAGAGAGAGGATATCGGGAAGTTCGTCGGGCGTATCGGTAAGATCGTGAACAACATAAGCGTTATCCCAGAACACACGAAAATCCTTTGCCTTAGGGCAAAGAGAAGCAAAACGGCGAAGAGTTTCTGCAGAATAGGTAATACCCGTGGGGTTTGCATACTTAGGCACGCACCACATACCCTTAATTGTTTCGTCCTCAGACACAAGCGCCTCAACCACATCCATATCGGGACCTTCGGCTGTAAGAGGAACGTTTATCATATTTATACCAAAATATTCACAGATAGCAAAGTGTCTGTCATAACCGGGAACAGGGCAAAGAAAACTTATCTTATCATACTTTGACCAAGGCTTTTCACCCTCTGCAACGCCGCGAAGCATAGCGCGAGCAACAGCATCAAACATAAGGTTAAGGCTGGAGTTACCGCCAACGATAATCTTTTCCGCAGGCACGCCGAGGATGTCGGAAAATATACGCTTTGCCGCAGGAATACCGTCAACAATACCGTAGTTACGGCAATCGACCCCGTCGGAAAGGCAGTCCTCGTTAGTAGAAAGCGCCCCAAGAAGACCTTCCATCATATCAAGCTGAGCCTTGGCAGGCTTGCCTCTGGTCATATCCAGTTTAAGCCCCAACGCCTTATATTCTTCATATTCCTTTAAAAGCTCGTTATAAGTTTTCATATCAAAACTCCTTTTTCTGTGGAGATAAGGCTATATCTACAGAGTATTCCCTGCCAACAATCTTTGACATAGGACAACAAGCTACAAGCACTTACAAATACAACTATAAATATACATATAATTATACAAAATGACAGCCTTTTTGACAAGTGGTATTTTTATACTGCTTTGCAGTTTTACAGACCGTAGTTTTGTGCATTTTAAACAAGTTATTTTTTTACAAACGGCGTATTGCCTTTTTACTACTCTTTATGGTATAATTAATACATCTGAAAAAGGAGATAATTGTATGAAAAAAACTGTATATTTTACTAAAGATATAAGCCCTGAAAAGGTAGCCGCTCTGTTTGATTCGGTAGGAAAAGATTTAAAGGGAAGAGTTGCCATAAAGGTTCATTCCGGCGAGAAGGGTAACCAAAACTTTTTAAAGCCCTCTTTTTGGAAGCCCGTTATAGATAAGGTAGGCGGCACCGTAGTGGAGTGCAACACTGCTTACGAGGGCGAGCGCGACACTGCGGAAAAGCACAAAAGGCTTTTGACAGACCACGGCTGGGATGCTCTTTATAAAACCCGCATACTCGACGACTCCTCCCCCGACACTGTGCTTGATATACCCGGCGGCAAGGTGATAAAAAAGAACTACGTCGGCAATGGCATTAACGACTATGATTCTATGCTGGTTCTTTCCCATTTTAAAGGGCACCCCATGGGCGGCTTTGGCGGTGCCATAAAACAGCTTTCAATAGGTCTTGCATCATCCTTTGGTAAGGCGTACATTCACGGCGCAGGTGTGCCAGAAAACATATGGACGGCTGACCACGACAGCTTTTTGGAGGCCATGGCAGATGCCGCTTCCTCGGTGGTTGATTTCTTTGACGGTAACATAGTTTATATTAACGTTATGAAAAACATGAGCGTTGACTGCGACTGTTGTGCCGTTGCCGAGGACCCCTGTATTGCCGATATAGGCATGTTGGCAAGTGACGACCCTGTGGCTATCGACAAAGCTTGCATTGATTTGGTGTACGCCTGCGAGGACAAGGGCAAAGCCCACTTTTTAGAGAGAGTTGAAAGCAGAAACGGCACCCACACCATAGATGCCGCCGCTGATATGGGCGTTGGAAGTAAGGATTATGAGCTTATTATAATTGATTAAGAATACAAGAATCGGGGCTGTAAAAAACTTTGTTTTTTACAGCCCCTTTTTCTGTTATTGATGATCATTTCTTGCCAATCTGTCAAAATAGGTCATGAACGCTGAAACCGAATACGCCTTTGCGCCGTAAAGCACTTCCCCGTTATCTATCTCGTTATACCGTCTGCCGTCATAAAGCCTTGCCCTTGAGGCAGGCTTTGTAAAAAGCAGATACTTTTCACCATATTCATCGCCAAACCCTACAGCATGCAACGGTAAAGGAATACTCATTCCAAAAGCAGTGGGACGGAATCGGTATTTTTTATCGGTGTAAAAAATAATGCTGCTGATTTTGTATGGTATGGGCAGAAAGCTGATACCATATCGTCGGTCGCCCTTTTCTATCATTAAGTCGGTTTTACCCGTTGAATAATACAACCCTTTAAAAATCTTGGTATTATCCGTTAACGTATATCCGTATTTCTTGCATATTTGAGCAAGCGCTTTAACAGCACTGCGCCTCTTACGCATACAGCCGAAGCCGCGAAGAAGCATAAGGACCGGAACAGCGCCCAGTATTAAAATTATAATGGTTCCTGCCTCGTATACCACAAACATCAGCACCGGAGTTGCTAACCTATATAAGTACAGCAAAACACTTATACCCGCCACAGCTATACAGCCAAGCGCCATATTTATTGCCTTTTTAACAGGTTTTGTTCTTGTAGTCTTCACATATTCTTTTGCACTATGCTCCACGCGCAGCTCACAATAATCGTAATACGCCTCTGCCCAACGGCGGCATTGCTGTGCTTCGCACATTAAAAGCATTATAAGCATTATACCAATCATCCAATAAACAGGCATTGCCAAGGACTTTTGGGCTATAAAGGAAACCGGGGTAACTATAATCAAGGCACAAAGCCAAAAATCGGCAGATCTAATGGATTTAAGCAACCAATGGAAAAATCCACTGTTAGTATCCTCATCCTCAAGGCAAAGATAACGTTTACTGCTATTGTTGTTATGGAAAACAACATAGAGAATAAGCGCGCCCAGAAATACGTCAAAATAGGTCAACGCACCTGCGACTGCCGCACGGTAAACCATATTACTGAGGAAAAGCGATGCCGCCAGTGAATGCAATGCCGAAAACAAGTATTCCATTAATGCCACCCCCTTTAATTTTTATAAAAAGTGTGTGCACAGGAACAATTCAAACGCTTGCTCCTATGCGCACAATACAGCTTGCTTATTAGGGTATTTTTATTCGCTTACTATTTCTGCATGTACTTCTTCCGCTTTCGGCTCTTCCTCTGCCTTTTTGCCGAGAATTTCGGGGAGAGACATGCCTGCCAGTGCAAATACCTCTTCAAGAGGAGGTACAGAACGCATCATACCGGAAAGGAAGTTTGCGGTGGAGGTTTTACCGTCGGTGCCTGCGCCGCTATCCCAAACGGTAACCTTGTCTATCTTGATGTTCTTGATAGCCTCAACCTGAATGGTCATAAGGGCTTCAAGCTTATCTGCGATAAGGAGCTTAAGAGCAGCGTTGGGGTCACCGCCTGCCGCGTTTACTACCTCTGCAAGACCCTCTGCCTGCTTACTGAGCACTTCACGAGCACCGCGAGCCTCTGCTTCCATGCGTGCGTAGATAGCGTCTGCTTCACCCTTTGCCTTACGGCGTATCTGTTCTGCCTCTGCCTCTGCGGCAAGCTCCAGTTCTCTCTTCTTGATTTCTGCTCTTACTATTACGTCTGCCTCGAGGGTTGCTTTTTCCTTAGAGGAACGGGCAAGTTCGGCAAGGCGTTCTGCTTCATAGGACTCCTCTGCCGCCTTTGCCGCTTGGATTTTTTCTGCGGTAACGGCTATACGAAGTGCCTCTGCGTTCTTTTCACGAAGGGCGGCGTTGGACATGGATATTGCCATTTGCGCTTGGTTTTCACCCTCGATAGCCTCAGACTCAGAACGGGACACCTGAATTCTTTCGTCCATCTTGGCGTTGGCTTCACCGATAGAACCGTCGCGTTCCTTTTCTGCAACGCTCTTTTTAGCGTCGTTTATAGCCTTCGCAGCTGCTTCTTTACCGAGAGCGGTAATGTAGCCGGATTCATCGCTGATATCGGTAACGTTTACGTTTATAAGACGAAGACCTATCTTTTTAAGCTCAGTCTCAACGTTACGGGACACTGCCTCAAGGAACTTATCTCTGTCGGTGTTGATCTCCTCGATATCCATGGTAGCGATGATAAGACGAAGCTGACCGAAGATGATGTCCTTGGAAAGCTCTTGGATCTCGGAAAGTTTAAGACCAAGCAAGCGTTCAGCGGCGTTTTGCATTATACCCTGCTCGGTGGATATACCAACGGTAAAACGAGAAGGTACGTCAATACGTATATTCTGCTTTGAAAGAGCGTTGGTAAGGTCTACCTGAATGGATATAGGGGTAAGGTCCAAAAAACGATAGGACTGAATAACGGGTACCACGAAAGCTGCGCCGCCGTGGATACATTTTGCGCTGCGGGTACTGCCGTCCTTGTTTTTGCCTACGCGACCGTAGATAACCATTATCTTATCGGAAGGACATTTTTTGTACCTTGAAAGCAACGCCAAGAACAGCGAAAATACAATTAAAACGATAACAACTATCAAGCCTAAGGTTTCTCCCATTAAATTTTCCTCCTTAAAGGTTTTTATTATTTTTGTTTGCTTACTATTACGGTATTTTGACCGCTAACACCTATGACCTCTATCTCTGTACCGTAAGGCAAAGAAACGGAGTCGTCGGTTATAGCGTCAAGCTCTGTCAGGCGGTCCTGAAATACTACGTTCACCTTCCCCTTGCCACCGCGAGCAGAGGGAACGGTAAGATAAACGGTACCCGTTTTGCCAACTGCGTTCACGATATCAGAGGTGCCGTCGTTTTGCAGCTTCATAAACAGACGGAACATAAGAGCTATAACAAACATAGCGGCAAAGCCTGCGGCGACGGAAACTGTCAGTGTCAGCGCCAAGCCGTTTTTATAGCTGAGCATGGTCAAACCCGTCCAGCCCAGTACAGCCAGGAAGGCAATTATGCCTCTTACGGTAAAGAAACGGAAGCCGTCATCAAGAACGTAATCGTTGAAATCGATATCCCCATCACCGTCTGCATCGGGAATGTCAACGTCACCCTCCATACCTATACCCAGCAGATTAAGTACTATTTGTATCACCAAAAGCACCGTGGAAGGGATAGCTATACAAGCAAATATCCTGCCTGCTACGTCTAAAGCTTCCCACCATTCATTCATCATTGTTCACCCTTTCTATATCAAAGTTTTCTAAAATACTTTCCGCGCGTTTTTTTGCTACGGCTGATACACGAGCATGGTGCATAACCAAAAGCACCTTCTTAAGTCTTTCCCTGCCGCCCTCGCAAGGCTCGTCATAATTCTCCACAACCTTATCCAGTGCTTCCTCCGTATCCATTTTGCATTTTTTCAGCAAAAAGCATAGGTCAACGTAATAATCGTAAAGGCTGTCATCTCCGACAGTATCGTCGCTTTCATCGTCCAACTTGCCGTTTACGTAGGATATAAGGTCGGCAATGCGGTCAAGCCGCAAGGTATCCTTTAACATATTTATTATGCAAAGCCTGCAAAATTGACGTTTGGTATACATTTTTTTCACAGGGGGCGAAACAAAGCCACGCTTTACCCAGTTTTGGATTATATACGGCTCCAGCCCCAGAAGGTTTGACAATTGGGACATAACCAATCCGCCCATTTTGAACATGTTACTGAATAACTTTTCCGACACGCCAAGCTCGTTTACATCTATCTCTATCGTCGTGCCCGGTAGGTACTTCATACGCATCACCTCTCTAGCTCGTTGTAGTGATTATAACACGCAATCACATGATTGTCAAGTGCTTTCGCGTGATTTTTTGAATTTTTTCAAAATTTCTTCGTCATTGACAAAAAAACGAAAATTTGGTATTATATAAGGCAGTGTTAATACATGGAGGACGTAATGGAAAAAGGCGCACCTTGGTTAAAAAACTACGGAGATGTTCCGTTTAATTTAGAATATCCCGACCGCACAATGGCAGAACTGGTCATAGAAACTGCGAAAGAAATGCCCACTGCCACCGCTTTATCCTTTATGGGGCGCGGCATAAGCTACAAACGTTTGGAAAAGGACGTAAGACTTACAGCAAATGCCTTTGCAAAATTCGGTGTCAAAAAAGGCGACCGTGTTGCTATCTGTTTGCCAAACCTTCCTCAAACCGTTTACTGTCTGTACGCCGTAAATCTTTTAGGCGCCGTTGCCTGCATGATACACCCCCTCTCAGCGGAGGAAGAGATTGTTTCGATGCTTAAGGAAGCTGATTGCCGTTTTGCTGTTGCTCTTGACCAGTTTGCAGGCAAATTCAAAAGCGCCCTCTCCCACATTCCTCACCTTTCACTATTGGTAACCTCTGCCGCTGACGGGCTTGGCTTTATTAAATCTACCGTTTTTAAGTTTACAAAAGGACGAAAATACAAAAAGAACGTTCCGGCCTCTGCCACCCTTTGGAAAGGCTTTGTAAAAAAGGGGATAAACGTTCCATGCGAAATACAACCGGTTGGCACAGCAAGTGACGTTGCCGTTATACTGTTTTCCGGCGGTACTACCGGCGTTACCAAAGCCATAATGCTTTCCAACCTTAATTTTAACGCCCTGGCTTTGCAGACTGCCGCAATGTGCGGAAGACCTATTCGCAACAAAATAATGCTGGCGGCGATGCCTATGTTCCACGGATTCGGACTTGGCGTGTGTATACATACCATGATGGTTGCAGGTGGCACATCGGTTTTGGTGCCTAAGTTCAACCCAAAGGAATACGCTGACCTTATTAAGAAAAACCGCCCCAATTACATTGCGGGGGTACCTACCTTATTTGAGGCTATTACACGCATCGAAAGCCTTAACGGGGTGCGTCTTGACTGCCTTATGGGTGTTTTTTCCGGCGGTGACAGTCTTTCCGTTGAGTTAAAAAAGAAAATGGATGCTTTTCTTGCAGAGCACGGCGCAGACGTAAAGATACGTGAGGGCTATGGTACCACCGAATGCGTAACGGCAAGCTGTCTTACTCCCTTACACACAGAACGAGAAGGCAGTATCGGCTATCCCTACCCCGACACCTACTACAAAATATGCGCTGTCGGCACCACAGACGAAGCACCTTACGGTACTGAGGGCGAAATTTGCCTAAGGGGACCCTCTGTGATGCTGGGATACATAGGCCACGAGGAGGAAAATGCCGCAGCGCTTCGTACCCACAGCGACGGAAAAATATGGTTGCACACGGGAGACCTTGGATACATGGACGAGGAAGGCTTTATATACTTCCGCCAGCGTATCAAGCGCATGATAATAAGCAGCGGCTACAATATCTATCCAAGCCAGCTGGAAAACGTTATCGACGCACATCCTTCGGTACAAATGAGTTGCGTTATAGGAGTTAAGGACCCCTATAAAATGCAAAAGGTAAAGGCTTTTGTGGTGCTAAAGAAGGGGATAACCCCAAACGAAGCCTTAAAATCAGAGCTTGTGGAGTACTGCCGCAAGCACATCGCCAGATACGCTATGCCCTATGACATTGAGTTCAGAGAGGAGCTTCCAAAGACCGGTGTCGGCAAAATTGCCTACACGGTTTTAGAGGAAGAAGAAAACGCAAAACAATAAAATAACGCTGTAGAGGCTGATGCTTCTACAGCGTTTTGTTATTACTATTTTATTACTGTTTTCCGAACATACGGGTATATCCGACAGCATCTGCAGTACTGAGAACACCGTTACCGTTAACGTCGGCTATCTTGGTTTGCACCTCATCAAGAGAGCCTGTGCCTTGAATAGCAGACCTTAACGCCAGATAATCCGCCGTGCTTACTGTTCCGTCGGTATTAACATCACCCTTTACAGCCGCGGTAATGGTCTTTTTGCCGTCGCTTACTGTGGTGTATTTCCCACTTGTTTTTACGGTTTTGGAGGTCAAAAACATAGAAGAAATGCCCGACATATCGGTGTCTTCCTTTACCCAAAGGATTTCCTTTGCGCCATCGTGAGCCACACCGGCAGATATACCCGCCTCGCTCAGGTCAAAGGCACCGCAATCGGCATAGCCCAGCGTTACGGAGGCTTCACTACCGTAACCGAGAACTCGCTTAGGCATGGGAGTTTCGTTATTTGTACCCTCGGCGCCTACCTTTTGAGGGATGGTTTCATCGTATTGTCCTGAGATAGCAAAGGTGTAGGTGTCACCTTCTCTGAAACCCTTAGTAGGGGTAAAATACAAACGAAGAGCCATTGCGCCATCGTCAACAACACCCTCTGACACAAAATCAATATTAACAACAAGGTTAACGTTAAGAACGCCCTTCCCTGTGGTTGCATAAGACTTACAAAGCCCTTCCGCCGCGTACATAATGTACTCGTTACCACCCAAGGTCATGGAAAATGTAGGCCAACTGGTAATCATTTGAGGAGCGTTGTACTTGCCCACCATAGTACCGTCGCCGTTAAGTTCCTTATCGGTCTGCCACAGAGGAACGAGAGCATCGCCATCAAATTCTATATTAAAGCCTATGGACAAAAGACCGGTAGGCTCGGTTATATCGTTTATAACGACGTCCAAGGCGATGTATTTTTGTCCTCCGTGATAACCGACAGAGGCGAACATATCAGGTCTGTAAACGCGCGGCAGAACAGACAAAGATGCGGCAGAGACCGCAGATGCCGTTGCCGTAAGCAAAATTAAGGTTAAAATTATGGCGGTTAGTCGTTTCAACAAATGCTCCATCTCCCTTTTTTGTATTGACCTTTTACTACGGCTGTGCTATAATTTAGCAAAGCGTATAAAGGAGTGTTTATTATGAACTACGTATTTATTGCCATAGGGCTTATCGTTGGTTTTTTGCAATATTGCTTGCTTAAAACTTTTGTTAACTACATGACAGAAAAGAAGGGTGCCGCAGGAGTTGCGGTAATAAAACTTGCCCTTTACGGGATGCTTGCGGCGGTACTGCTTTTGTGGTTTAACAATATGTGGATATACTGCCTTGCGGGTGTAGGTACGGGGATACTGCTTACAGGCTGTCTTGACTTTTTCCGTTCTAAAAAGAACTAGTTTTATTAAATAAGCGTGCGGAGGTTGTCCGCACGCTTTTTGTTTGCTGAATTAACCGTTATAAGCGGCCTTATCGCAGATAAGGATAACGTCCTTGTGAGCCTTGAGAACGGTGCAAGGAACCTGAGTTGTAATTCTGTCATCACTTACCATCTTCTTAACAACGTCGTGCTTGTTAGCGCCGCTGGCAAGAACAAGAATCTGCTTAGCCTGCATAATGGTAGCAAGACCCATGGTGATTGCCTGAGTGGGAACGTCGTCCTTAGAAGCGAAGAAGCGTGCGTTTGCTTCGATGGTGTTGTCGGTAAGGTCGGTAAGGTGGGTGCCGGCGTAAAGCTCATCCTCGGGTTCGTTAAAGCCGATGTGGCCGTTCTGACCGAGACCCAGAACCTGAAGGTCAATGCCGCCAGCTGCTGCTACTGCTGCATCATATGCCTTACCCTCTTCAGCGGGATCCTTAGCAAGACCGTTGGGAACGTGAGTTCTGTTCTTATCTATATCAACGTGATCGAAAAGATTAAAGTTCATAAAATATCTGTAGCTCTGATCATGGGTGGGTGCAAGGGGATAATACTCATCAAGGTTATAACTGGTAACATCCTTGAAGCTGATCTCGCCTGCTTTGTTCATCTTCTGCAAGCACTGATACATACCAACGGGAGTACTACCGGTTGCAAGACCGAGAATAGAATCAGGCTTAGCCTTAAGCTGAGCCGCAATTACCTTTGCGCCTTCTTCAGACATCTGCTCGTAGTTTTCGCAAACTATTACTTTAATCATTATGAAAAACCTCCATATGTATAATACGATTTTATTTTATAACAAAGACGCCCCTATGTCAAGCATTAGAGCCAATTTTCTTACGAAAAGTTGGGAATAGAGGGGATAGCGCCGTGTTTTTCGGTGCTTTTTGCCGCGAAGTAGCACGCCTTCTTACCAAAAACCTCAGCCTTTTCTCCATCAAGGCTTTGAGGAGTATATCCGCCTGAAAGCATAGCCGAAAGAAAGACACCGAAAAATATATCCCCTGCTCCCGTAGTGTCCACAGTGCATGCCTTGGTAGGAGGAAGAAATACAACCCGGTCACCTTTCGCCCAAAGGGCACCTTCTGCACCTTTGGTGACAAGCACTGCGGAAACCTTACTTGTAAGAACGGAAACCGCTTCCCTCTCCGTACGTTCCCCTGTGAGCATAAGTGCCTCCTCAAGAGATACCTTAAGTATATCAACCTTAGAAAGCACCTCGTTGCAGGCGGCAACAAAATCAAGCGGTGTTTTCCAAAGAAGCGGTCTGTAATTCGGATCGAAAGAAACTATGGCGCCATTATCCGCCGCATAGTCAAGGGCTGTGAAACAAGCCGTTTTTAATTCATCGTTGGTAAGGGACAAGCCTCCAAAATGAAAAAGCTCGGTATCCGCAAGCATTTCTTTTGGCAGTTCTGATGAGGTAAGAGCAGCATCAGCCCCATGTTCACGGCAAAATACAAAGTCACGCTCCCCGGTATCGTCAAGAGTGACAAAAGCGTGGGTTGTAACTCGGTCATCGTCCCAAAGGATACCCGCAGTATCAATGCCGCATTTTTCTGCCGTACAAGCGATAAGCTTGCCGAAAGCATCTTTGCCCACCTTTCCAACAAAAGCAGTTCTAAGGCCGTATTTTGCGGCGCAAGCAACAAGGTTCAAGGGTGCGCCGCCTACGTTCGGTACATATGTACCTTCCGAAGTAGGTGTGAAATCTATAAGCGCCTCCCCGAAAGAGAGTATCTGATATTTTTTTGGCATAGCGCCCCTCCGTTTAGAAAAGATTGACTAATATAAGAATTTGTGGTATCATCCCCCATGAGGTGATAACGATGAAAATCAACGGTGTAGTTTTTGACCTTGACCACACTTTATTTGACAGATACGCAACCTTAAGTGCCATCGCTTCTGATTTTTGCACCTATTTTCAAGACAAGCTTGCAGGCGGTATGAATGAAAATGCCGTAGCACAGCTTTTATGTGAGGGTGATAGGACGTATATATACTATGGCTGGAAAAGAGTGTTTGAATTCCTTTTGGAAAAGGGTATGTTTACCATACATCCTGAATACTCCGAATACAAAGCATTGCTTCTGAAGCTGTTCACAACCAAAGCTGTTCCCTTTCCCTTCACCTACAAGGTTTTGGAGGAGGTTAAGACAAGAGGACTGAAAACAGGGCTTATAACCAACGGTGATGCGGCTGTTCAGCGGGAAAAATTAAAGCTGCTTGGACTTACAAACAGCTTTGATGAGGTCATATTGTGCGGTGACTTTGGTATACAAAAACCGGATGCCGCTCCTTTTAAGGAAATGGCCCGTCGGTTGGGATGCAGTGAAGGCACTTTAATATACGTTGGTGACAACCCCATTTGCGACGTAGGCGGCGCGTCAGGCGCCGGATACATTACCGTAGAGTTGCTTACTGCCGACTGCACTCCTCCTAATGCGCCCGTGGGCGATTATCGTATAAAAACGGTGGCAGAACTGGCGGAGCTTCTCGACAAGTTAATCACTTGACGTAGGTATCTTATCAATAAAGCAACGGATAATATCACGGCGGGTAACTATTCCTATGAACACATCTCGATCATCGGTAACACAAACGTAGTTTTGTTTCATGGCCTGATCCAAAAGTTCGTCCATAGTTACGTTTATCCTTACTGCAGGCGAAAAGTCCTTACGCATAATATCGCGGATATAATGCTTTTCCTGGTCCTTTAAGGAGGCATTACCTTGGTCTATAAGATGCCAGAGAAAATCCGAGTCGCTTACCGACCCTACGTAGCGTCCCTCGTCGTCTAAAACCGGAATAGCCGAGTAACCGTGAGTTCTCATTTTTGTGAGGCCTTGGCGAATGGTACTGGATTCATATATGAAAGCCACATCTTTCTTTGGCTTTAACAGCATAAGTACGTTCATTATTCTTCCTCCTTTAGCGTTTTTGCATTGTGTAAACAAAGGAGATACCGACCCTTACACCGTAAGGTGCAACATCAGTATAAATTTGTTAAGTTAAAACAGTATGAATTTTTGAAGGAAGGCGGCGTTTTTGCCTTCTTTTTTTATTTTACCGATAAATATAAACTATGGATGGCATTATTCATCGTCATCATCAAAATCATATTTTCGGCTTTTCTTTTCTGCCTTTATACGTTTCTTTTCTTCACGTCGTTGACGTTTTTGTTGTTTCTTTTCAAAAAGTGCCCTTTGTTTTTCTTTTTCCATCGTGTCAACGGGACATTCAACAACTATATCCTTAGCCTTTAAACGCTTAACTGCTCCTTCTTTTATAAGTGTATAAATAACTGCAGTTAACGGAATAAATGTAAGAAGACCGAATATACCCATAAGCTCACCGCCTACCAAAGCGGCAAACAAAGTCCATATAGCGGGAAGACCTACGGAATTACCCACAACGTGCGGATAAATAAGTTGACCCTCTATCTGCTGAACTACAAAGAATATTACCAAGAATATAAGCGCTTTCACCGGGCTTACAAGCATTATCAGCAATGCGCCGATCAGGCAAGAAACGAAGGCGCCAACATAGGGCACAAGGGCAAAAATACCCGTTAAAGTGCATATAATACCGGCGTATGGCATATCAAACACGTAAAGTGCTACGTACAAAAGCAACGCCAATATGCAAGCGTCAAGACATTGGCTGGAAATAAAACTATAAAAGGTCTTATAGGTAAGGCTGCCTATATAACAAAGTTTATCCGCAAACGGCTTGGGCGTATAGGCGTAAATAACCTGCCTTGCCTGCAAATTAAGTTTCTTTTTGCCCGTTACCATGTAAATAGAAAAAATAATGCAGGAAACACCGGTAATAAACACGCTGAAGGTAGAACTAGCCGCGTTGATTACCGTATCTACTATATTCTCGGGACTGACTGAAATATGTTCTTTTACAAAGGATATAACCTTTTCTACATCAAAATTTTCAAGAAGATCTTCGGCTACTGCAGTGTCAACACCAAGATTATTTAAAAGCTTTATTCCTTCAGGATACCACGCCTTTACCTTTTCAGCTATCTCCACAGCCGATTCGGCAAGCTGAGGCGCCATGTATTTGGCAAATAAAACAACAAGCCCCGCTACAGATGCAAAAGTAAAGATGAGACTTAAGTAGGTGTTAAAAGTATGTCTGACCTTGATGCGGCATTTCCTTTGTATAAAAGCGAATACCCTCTCAAATGCTTTCATAGGAACGTTAAGTGCAAAAGCAAGACAAGCCCCTATAAAAAGAGGAAGTATGTAACTGAACAAAGAATACACAGTGGCCAAAACGGTTTTGAAATTCATAAGCGCCACAAAAAGAGTAACGGTAGTAACCGCCAGTATCATATATTGTTTAAAAGTTAGACGAGTTTTATTTTCCACGGGGTCACCAACCTTTCATTTCTTTTATGCTCTTTTTATTATATCACGTTTTTTTGCAAATGGCAACTTATTTTATATTTTTATATTTATCTATTGACAAGGTCTTTTCTTGCTGATATAATGCTTCCATAATATTTCTTCGGGGCAGGGTGCAATTCCCTACTGGCGGTACAGTCCGCGAACACCTGCTTGTTTTTGCAGGTGCCGACTCGGTGAAACTCCGAGACCAACGGTTACAGTCCGGATGGCAGAAGAAAATGATGACGTTTGCCGTATCGGCAGGTGTATTTGTTTGCCCCCAAGTATTTGCTTGGCGGGCGTTTTTGTTTTTGTGAGGTTTTTATGAAAGATAATACGAAAAAGATAACCGTTGCTGCGATGTTTGCCGCATTGGCCTTTGCCGTTGCAGCGATGTTTAACGTTATCCCCATAACCTTGGTGCCGTCACTTCCCTTTTTGCATTACGACCCTAAGGACGTGCTTATTACGCTATGCGGCTTTATTCTTGGCCCTGTTTATTCTGTTTTTGTAAGCCTGATCGCTTCATTGATCGAACTAACCATCAGCAACACCGGACTTATAGGGGCTGTGATGAACTTCCTTTCAAGCTGTATCTACGCTTGCAGCGCCGCCCTCATATACAAGCGCGTTCGTAACGTTTACGGTGCGGTTTTCGGTCTTATTGTCTCCACCCTTGCCACAACCGGCTTTATGCTCCTTTGGAACTGGCTCATTTCTCCCTTGTATATGGGCATCAGCAGAGAAGCTGTTTCTGTGATGCTTATTCCCGCTTTTCTTCCCTTTAATCTTATAAAAGGCTGTATTAACGCAGGTGTTACTCTTTTAATATACAAGCCAGTCATAACCGTACTAAGAAACATGAAGCTTGTAAAATCCGGTGAGAACAAGGTAACCGCCTCCAATACGGCAGTTGCCTTGATAATAGGCATAGTTCTTATATTATTAAGCGTTATCGCTGTTTTAGCACTCAAATAAGGAGTATTTATGGCTACCAGTCTTGATTTTGTGCTTTTCGTGTGTGAGCAAATTAACCGACCATCAGAAGTGCGATACAGAAAAATGTTTGGTGAATACGTGGTTTATATAAACGATAAACCGCTTGTTTTGCTATGCGACAACACTGCCTTTGTTAAAAAGATTGACTGTGTTTCTCTTCTCCTTGAAGGCACGCCTACCGGACATCCCTTTGAAGGTGCGAGGGAGCATTATATACTGGACGTTGAAAACACTGAACTTACTGCCGCAGTGCTGACAGAGCTTGAAAAGGTCGTCCCCGTTCCAAAGCCCAAGAAGAGAAAAAACACTAAACCTACATCTTAAGTATAATAAACAAAAATAAAATAGACTGAAAAAACAACCGCCGTCTCAATTTGAAACGGCGGTATTTGTTTTGAAGTTATTTATCTTCCTTAGCGTCAGCCTTCTTGTAAAGATCAGCGGCGTCAACCAAAGCAATTATAGCCATTTCGGCACCGTCACCACGACGGGGACCGAGCTTAAGAACTGTGGTGTAGCCACCCTTTCTATCTGCGTAGAAAGGAGAGATCTCTTTGAAAAGTTTATGAGCAACGTCTTCCTTCTTAATAAAAGCAAGAGCGCGTCTGTAATTAGCAAGGTTGTTTTCCTTACCAAGGGTTATCATTTTATCAGCAAGGGCGCTAACTTCCTTAGCCCTTGTTAAAGTTGTTTCTATTTTACCGTTTTCCAACAAAAATGTTACCATACCCTTGAGCATAGCCATTCTGTGGTCGGTCTTTCTGCCAAGCTTTCTTGTTCCGGGCATTTTCTATGTGCCTCCTTTATCAGAATGTGTCGGTTAGTCTTCTGCCTTCTTAAGAGAAAGGCCAAGAGACTGGAGCTTTTGAATCACTTCTTCAAGCGACTTCTTACCAAGGTTTCTCACCTTTATCATGTCCTCTTCGGTCATGTTGGTCAAGTCCTCAACGGTGTCAATGCTTGCGCGCTTGAGACAGTTGAAACTTCTTACGGACAAATCAAGTTCTTCAATGGTCATTTCAAGGACTTTTTCCTTAATGGTTTCTTCCCTGTCAACCATTATTTCGGTATGCTTTGCTTCGTCGGAAAGCTCTACGAACAGATTGAGGTGCTCGTTAAGTATCTTTGCCGCAAAGGAAAGTGCCTCTTTTGCGTTGATTATGCCGTTTGTACTAATAGTAAGAGTAAGCTTGTCATAATCCGTTATGTTGCCTACACGGGTGTTTTCAACAGTATAGTTTGCACTGTAAACAGGGGTGTAGATGGAATCTGTATAGATAACGCCAAGAACGGGCTGACCGTTTTGCTTATTCTTATCAGAGGAAACGTAACCTCTACCGCGCTCGAAGGTAATTTCCATATAGAAATTGTGGCCGTCTTCTACGGTAACGATGTGGTGATCCTTATTAAGAATTTCAATATCACTGTCAACCTGAATATCGCCGGCGGTGATTTCAGTGTAACCACTGCCTTCTACGATAACAGTCTTGGGAGTAGAGCAATGAAGATCAGCAACAATGCCCTTTACGTTCATAACGATTTCCGTAACATCCTCTTTAACACCGGCAATAGTAGATATCTCGTGCAATGCACCGTCAATCTTTATGCTGGTAGCAGCAACACCGGGGAGAGAGCTTAAAAGTACGCGTCTAAGTGAATTACCAAGGGTTGTACCGTAACCGCGTTCAAGGGGTTCAATCACAAATGTGCCGTGTTTGCCGTCCTCACTAAGGTCAGCCGTAACGATGTTCGGTCTCTCTATTTCAATCATTTGTATACCTCCTATTGAAATCAACAGCCGTTTAAAATGCGGTTAAACGCTGTGTATGCCATTACTTGGAGTACAACTCTACTATCAGATGCTCCTCGAAGGGGAAATCTATGTCTTCTCTGGTGGGAAGAGCTGCGATGGTTGCTACTGCATTTTCCTTATCAAGCTCTATCCATGCGGGTACTGACCTTCCGGAGATATTTTCGATAAGCATTTTAATAAGTTCGCTCTTGCGGCTGCTTTCCTTAACGGTGATAACATCACCCTTCTTAACGAGCATGGAAGGAATGTTAGCCTTCTTGCCGTTGATCTGGAAGTGGCCGTGACGAACGAGCTGACGTGCCTGACGACGGCTGTCTGCCATACCCATGCGGTATACAACGTTGTCAAGTCTGGTTTCAATCATAGTGAGAAGGTTTTCACCGGTCTGACCGGGCTTCTTATCAGCCTTTTCAAAATAATTGTTAAACTGCTTCTCTAAAATACCGTAGTACCTTCTTGCCTTCTGTTTCTCACGAAGCTGAAGACCGTACTCTTTTACTCTCTTTCTGCCGGCGCCTGCACCGTGCTGACCGGGTGCCTTTGCTCTTCTAACGAGGGGGCACTTATCAGATGTACACTTATCGCCTTTAAGAAACAGCTTTGTATTCTCTCTGCGGCAAAGTCTGCACGCAGGGCCTGTATATCTTGCCATTAGTTAATCCTCCTATAATTTTAAGACTAAACGCGTCTTCTCTTGGGCGGACGACAACCGTTGTGAGGTATGGGAGTTACGTCCTTGATGGATACAACGTTAAGGCCGGCAACCTGAAGTGCACGGATAGCAGCTTCTCTACCTTGACCGGGACCCTTTACGTAAACCTCAACGTCCTTAAGACCGTGTTCCATAGCAGCCTTTGCAGCGGTTTCAGCTGCCATCTGAGCTGCAAAAGGAGTGGACTTACGGGAACCTCTGTAACCGAGTTCACCAGCAGAAGCCCAGCTTATTGCATTGCCGTTGGTATCGGAAATGGTAACTATCGTGTTGTTAAAGCTGGAACGGATATGAGCAGCACCGCGCTCAATATTCTTACGCTCACGACGCTTTTTGGATACAACTTTTTTTGTTGCTTTTGCCATAATTTACCTTTCCCTCCTATTACTTCTTCTTGTTTGCAATGGTCTTTGCAGGACCCTTGCGAGTTCTTGCGTTGGTCTTGGTTCTCTGACCTCTTACAGGAAGATTCTTTCTGTGTCTTCTGCCACGGTAGCAATCGATTTCAACCATACGCTTGATATTGAGTGCTACTTCACGTCTGAGGTCACCTTCAACCATGTAATCGCCCTCGATAACTTCACGAAGCTTTGCTACGTCGTCTTCGGTCAAATCCTTAACTCTGATATCGGGGTTTATACCGGTCTTATTGAGTATTTCATTGGAACGTGCTCTGCCTATACCGTAGATATAGGTAAGGCCGATCTCTACACGCTTTGCGTTTGGAATATCTACACCGGAAATACGAGCCATTATTACACCTCTCTTTAACCTTGTTTTTGCTTATGCTTGGGGTTTTCGCAAATAACCATTATTTTGCCTTTTCTTTTGATGATCTTGCACTTTTCGCAGATCTTTTTCACAGAAGGCCTTACTTTCATTTCATTACCTCCATAGGCTTATTTATGCCTGAATGTTATCCTTCCTTGGGTCAAGTCGTATACAGAAACCTCTACGGTTACTGCGTCGCCCTGCAATATCTTGATATAATGCATACGCATTTTACCGGAAATATGGGCGGTAATTATATGACCGTTGGAAAGCTTTACTTTAAACATAGTATTGGGAAGAACTTCCGTAACTACGCCTTCAAATTCAATAACATCGTCTTTAGCCAGAATTAATCCCTCCGTCTAATTATTCAACAAGGCGGTCGCTTTTGTTATAAAAGCTCGGATTGCCTTGTTAGTTACCGGACCGCTGTATGCGGCTTCACTGATGAGTTTTGTATGCTTAAGTTTTTTACGCTTAGGGCTATCTACCTTTCGATGTCGTCCATCGGCAAGAAAAACATACTCGCCGTCCTCAGACAACACACAAAACGGTATCCCTTTATCGTGTCCTGCCGTAGATAACACCAATCGACCTATATAATCCATTCGGTCACCTACGCTAAGGCAGTTAATATAATAGGGCCGTTATCCGTTATTGCTATCGTGTTTTCATAATGGGCTGACAAGCTACCGTCCTTTGTTATAACGGTCCATTCGTCAGACAACACCTTTACCGCATAGCCGCCGATATTGACCATAGGCTCTATTGCCAAAGTCATACCTGACTGCAAGCGAACACCACGACCTGCACGCCCATAGTTAGGAATGCTGGGGTCCTCGTGAAGCTCACGCCCCACACCGTGTCCCACATAGTCTCGAACAACGGAGAACCCGTTTGATTCCACTACGTTCTGAACTGCGGCTGAAATGTCACCCAAGCGATTGCCGGGAACTGCCATTTCGATCCCTTTGAAGAAGCTTTCTTCTGTTACCGAAATTAGCTTAGCCGCTTCTGCGCTCACATTACCAACCGCAAAGGTTGCGGCACAGTCACTGTGAAAGCCTTTATAGAACGCACCAACGTCAATCTTTACGATATCCCCATCCTTCAGTTCCCTGTCGGATGGGATACCGTGAATTACCTCATCATTTACACTGACACAAGCGGATCCGGGAAAGCCACCGTAGCCGAGAAAGGAGGGGATGGCGCCGTGAGAAACAATTACTTGTTTTATCTTGGCATCAATGGCGGCGGTGGTTACACCTGCCTTAGCCATTTCCCCGCCCGTTGCTCTGGCAAGGGCTGCAATCTTACCGGAATCACGCATAAGCGTGATATCATGCTTGTTCTTTAGTATAATCATTATATACCAAGAGCTGCCTTCATAAGGGCTGTGGTTTCCTCAACCTTATCCTGACCGGGAACGGATTTGAGGATTCCCTTGCCGCTGTAGTAATCCTTAAGCGGTTCGGTTTCCTTATGATAGGTGGCAAGGCGATTTAAAACAACTTCCGGCTTGTCATCGTCACGGATGAGCAGGTCAACACCGCAAACGTCACATTTATCACCGGTAGAGGAAGGATTGTAAACAACATGGAAGGTTGCGCCGCATGCAGGGCAAACCCTTCTGCCGCTCATTCTTTCAACGATTGCTTCATCCGTAACCTCAAGAGATGCCACAACATCAATTTGAACGCCCATGTTATCAAGGGCGATAGCCTGCGGAACGGTGCGAGGGAAGCCGTCAAGAATGAAACCTTCCTTGCAATCGTCCTTTGCAAGTCTTTCCTTGATGATACCGATAACAACCTCATCAGGCACGAGTGCGCCTGCGTCCATGTAGGACTTAGCGGAAAGACCCATAGGGGTACCTTCCTTCACGGCGCCACGGATGATGGCGCCGGTGGAGATTGTAGGTATGTTAAGTGCTTTGCTGATGATTTCTGCCTGGGTGCCTTTGCCGGCACCGGGAGGGCCAAATAATATTATATTCATAATCGTTCGCCTCTCAATTATTCAAGAAAGCCCTTGTAGTGACGCATAGTCACTTCACTTTCAAGTTCCTTGATGGTTTCGAGAACTACACCGATGATAATTATCAAAGAGGAGCCGCCGAATACCAAGTAACCGAGGTTGGACTTAGGCCAAAGGAGAGCGATAAGCTGAGGGAATACTGCGATGATACCGAGGAACAGAGAACCGATGAGGGTTATTCTGTTAAGCACCTTACGGATGTAATTAGCCGTAGGAGTGCCGGGACGGTAACCGAGTATAGTGCCACCGTTCTTCTTAAGGTTGTTTGCTACTTCTACGGGATTAAAGCTGATGGTGAGGTAGAAGTATGCAAAAGCGATGATAAGGATAAAGTTAAGAGCAATGCCAAATGCACTGGTCATGGAGAAAAACTTAAGTATGCCGCCTTGCTGATTCCAACCGAATATCAAACCCAAAGTAGAGGGGAGAGAAACGATGGACTGGGCAAATATGATAGGCATTACGCCGGACATATTAAGTTTTATAGGAAGGTGAGTATTCATACCGCCGTACATCTTTCTGCCAACGGTACGCTTAGCGTACTGAACAGGAAGTCTTCTTTCGGCATCGTTCATCCATACGATGAAGGTGATAACCGCAAGCATGATAACGGCGGCAAGGATAACGAAGATCCAACCCGTACCGGTTTTACCAACGCTGATTGCGACGTTAAGCAAAGAACCGAAACGAGAGATGATGTTAAAGAACAGGATTATGGAAATACCGTTGCCAACACCGTTTTCGTTGATCTTTTCACCAAGCCACATGATAAGAGATGCGCCTGCAACGTAGGAGGTAACGATTACCAAGCCTGCGAAGAAGCCCTTATCGGAAAGAGCGCCCTGATTACGCATGGTAAGATAGTAACCAAGCGCAGTAACAATTGCGAGAATAACGGTAACGTATCTGGTTATCTGAGTAATCTTCTTCTGACCGTCGGGCTCCTTTGCCAATCTCTCAAGGGGAGGGATAGCAATAGTAAGGAGCTGCATAACGATGGAAGCAGTAATGTATGGAGTTATTGACAGAGCAAACAAAGTGCCCTGAGAAAAACTGGAGCCAGACAAAATGTTGAGGTAACCAAAGATGGTACCGGTTGTTTCTGAATCGAAGGTTGCTGCCCATGCCGCACTGTCTACGTAAGGAACGGGTATGATACAACCGATTCTGTAAAGAATAACTATAAAAGCTGTATAGATTAACTTGCGTCTGGTGTCTTCAATGTGCCAAGCATTTTTAATAGTTTGAAACATTTATATCACCTGCGCCTTCCCGCCAGCTGCTTCGATTTTTTCTTTTGCGGATGCGGAGAAGACAGCAGCTTCAACGGTAAGCTTCTTGGTAATTTCGCCGTTACCGAGAACCTTAAGACCGTCAAGTGCCTTATTAAGAACGCCACAGTCAATCAAAGTTTGAACGCTGATAACGCTACCGTCATCGAAATCGTTAAGCTTGCTAACATTGATAATAGCATACTGCTTGGAGAAGTGGTTGTTAAACCCCCTCTTAGGAAGTCTTCTGTATATAGGGAGCTGACCACCCTCGAAACCGGGACGTACACCGCCGCCGGAGCGAGCGTTTTGACCCTTGTGGCCTTTACCAGCAGTTTTGCCGTTACCGCTACCGGGACCTCTACCCTTTCTAAAACGAGGGGCAGTAGAACCAACAGCAGGAGAAAGCTCGTGAAGCTTCATAACTTTTCCTCCTTCTTACAATTAGTCAGCGTTTTCAACGCTTACAAGGTGAGCTATAACATTGATCTTACCCTGAACAGCGTCGTTAACTTCTATAACCTTGCTGTCACCGATCTTTGTCAATGCGAGAGATTTGCAGGTGAGTATTTGATTTTCCTTACGGCCTATCAAGCTCTTCTTCAAAGTAATTTTAACCTTTGCCATTTTTAAATCCCCCTTTAGCCCTTTATGTCGCTTACGCTTTTACCGCGCTTAAGAGCAACCTCTTCAACGGTGGTCAAGGCCTTGAGTGCCTCAAAGGTAGCCTTGGTTACGTTGCAAGGATTGTTAGAACGAAGCGACTTAGCACGAATATCTCTGATACCTGCAGCCTCGAGAACAGCACGCATGGTGCCGCCAGCAATGATACCGGTACCGGGAGCAGCAGGCTTAAGAAGTACTCTGCCTGCACAATACTCACCGATGATCTCGTGAGGTATTGTAGTACCAAGAACAGATACCTTAACCATACCGCGCTTTGCAGCTTCGATTGCCTTTCTAATTGCATCCGGAACTTCTGCGCTCTTGCCGCTGCCTACGCCTACGTGGCCGTTGCCGTCACCAACAACAACCAGTGCGGAGAATCTTCTTATACGACCGCCTTTAACAGTCTTAGATACGCTCTTGGTGTTAACAAGGATTTCCTTGAGTTCACCAAGCTGTGTGTAATCAACTTTTTGTGCCATTCGTACTTTCCTCCCTTAAAACTTCAAGCCGGCTTCACGTGCGCCATCAGCAAGCTCTTGCACTCTACCGTGATAGATGTAGCCGCCTCTGTCGAAAACAACGTTTTCTATGCCGTTTTCAAGCGCTCTTTTGCCTATAAGGAGGCCTAACTGCTTAGCACCTTCTTTGTTACCGCCGTTGCCTTCAAAGCCCTTCTCATTGGAAGCAGCAGCAACGAGGGTTCTACCGGTTTCATCATCAATGATCTGTGCGCTTATGTTCTTGAGAGAACGATATACGCAAAGACGGGGTGTGGAAGCGGTACCAAAGATCTTACCCCTTACTCTTCTGTGTCTACGAAGACGATTTTTATTCTTATCGGGATGAGTTACCATACTTATTCACACTCCTTTCTTATTTACCAGCCTTACCGGCCTTGCGTCTGATAGTCTCGTCAGAGTACTTAATACCCTTGCCAAGATAAGGTTCAGGAGGACGCTTAGCTCTGATTTCAGCTGCGAGCTGACCAACAACCTGTTTATCAGCACCGAAAACGATTACTTTGTTAGGTGTAGGAACGTCAATAGTAACGCCTGCAGGTTCTTCAAAGTAAACGGGGTGTGAATAACCTATGTTAAGAACCAACTTCTTGCCTTCCTTGGACGCCTTGTAACCAACGCCGTTGATTTCAAGCTCTTTCTTAAAGCTTTCATGACAACCATAGATCATGTTAGCTGCCAAAGAACGGGAAAGGCCGTGAAGGGACTTATGTTCCTTGCTGTCGGAGGGACGTTCAACGGTGAGAACACCGTTGTCAAGCTTAAGAGCCATGGATGCAGGGAACTGCTGAACGAGTTCACCCTTGGGGCCCTTAACCTTCATTACGTTACCTTCTGCAAAAGTAACGTCCACACCGGCGGGAACGATAATGGGTTTCTTACCTATTCTAGACATATCATTATCCTCCTTACCATACGAAGGCGAGAACTTCGCCGCCGATGTTTTCTTTTCTAGCCTGCTTATCGGTCATAATACCCTTGCTGGTGGAAAGGATTGCAATACCGAGGCCATTTCTAACCTTAGGAATATCCTTGCAAGAAGCGTAGATCTTAAGACCGGGCTTAGAAACTCTGCGAAGACCTTCGATGATACGAGTCTTGCCTTCGCCGTACTTAAGAGTAACGGTTATGATACCCTGCTTGTTATCTTCGGTAACCTTATAATCTTTAATAAAGCCTTCGTCAAGAAGAATCTGAGCAATAGCTTTCTTAAGATTGGAGGCAGGTATATCAACGGTTTCGTGCTTTTCACTATTAGCGTTTCTTATTCTTGTGAGCATATCTGCTACAACGTCTGTAATTTGCATTTATGTTTACCTCCTGCCTTAATTACCAGCTTGCTTTCTTAACGCCGGGAATCTGACCGCTGTAAGCCAGATTTCTGAAGCATATACGACATACACCGTACTTACGGAGATATGCATGGGGTCTGCCGCATATCTTGCATCTGTTGTAACCACGGGTAGAGAACTTAGGCTCTTTCTGCTGCTTTAATTTCATCGCTGTCTTTGCCATTTTACTTTACCCTCCTTACTTTGCAAACGGAGCGCCGAGAAGTGTAAGAAGTTCTCTGGCCTCTTCGTCTGTATTTGCTGTAGTTACGAAAACTATATCCATACCTCTGATTTGATCTACCTTATCGTATTCAATTTCAGGGAAGATAAGCTGTTCTTTGATACCGCAGGAGTAGTTACCTCTGCCATCAAAGCTGTTGGGATTGATACCCTTAAAGTCGCGAACTCTGGGAAGAGCGAGGTTGAAGAACTTATCAACAAACTCGTACATCGTTTCGCCACGAAGAGTAACCTTTGCACCGATCTTAACGCCTGCACGAAGCTTAAAGTTTGCAACAGACTTCTTAGCGGTGGTGGGAACTGCCTTCTGACCGGTTATAGTGGTAAGGTCGGAAATTATTGCTTCCAGAACCTTGGGGTTATCCTTACATTCGCCGTCGCCTACGTTCAAAACAACCTTTGCAAGCTTAGGAATCTGCATAGGAGTTTTGTAATTGAACTTACTCATCAAAGCAGGAGCGACGTCGCTTTTATAAAATTCACAAAGTCTTGACATGTCTTTTCCTCCTTAATTATAAGTTCTCGCCGCACTTTACGCAAACGCGGATACGTTCGCCGTTTTCGTTTACCTTGTGGTGAACTCTACGGCCTGCCTTGCACTTATCGCAGTAAAGCATAACCTTGCACGCATAGATAGCGCCTTCGGTCTTTACGATGCCGCCTGCTTCGCCCTGTCTCTTGGGCTTAACGTGCTTAGACACCATGTGAACGCCTTCAACGATAACCTTGCCTTCCTTAGGGGAAACAGCAATTACCTTACCGATGGAGGGCTCTTTCATATTGGCATATTTGCCGGAGATAACAATTACTCTGTCATCCTTCTTTATATGCATCTTGCTCATTATGCCGCTACCTCCTTAAACAACCTCGGGAGCGAGAGAGAGGATCTTCATATAATCCTTTTCACGAAGCTCTCTTGCAACCGGCCCAAAAATACGGGTACCCTTGGGGTTCTTGTCTTCTTTTATTATAACGGCAGCGTTGTCGTCAAACTTTACATAAGAACCGTCTGCACGGCGTACACCCTTAACCGTTCTAACTACAACTGCTCTGACAACTTCGCCCTTCTTAACAACGCCACCGGGAGCTGCCTTCTTAACGGAAGCTACGATAACGTCGCCAACACCGGCATAGCGTCTGCCTGTGCCGCCCAGAACTCGGATGCACATTATTTCTTTGGCGCCGGTATTATCGGCAACCTTCAAATAGGATTGTTGCTGTACCATTTATGTGTCCTCCTTTCACTGTGCGGCTTATTTTGCCTTCTCAATTATTCTCACAACTCTGAAATACTTGTCCTTAGACAGAGGGCGGGTTTCCATGATCTCAACGGTATCACCAATGCCGCACTCATTGTTTTCATCGTGTGCCTTAAAACGGACGGTACGCTTAACTATCTTGTTGTAAAGCGGATGCTTTACGTTGTCAACGATAGAAACAACAACGGTCTTATCCATCTTGTCGCTTACTACCTTGCCGACTCTTGTTTTTCTAAGTGATCTTTCCATTATTCATACCCTCCCGCTTACGCTCTGTCAGCCAGTTCCTTCTCGCGAAGGATGGTGTTTATACGAGCAATAGTCTTTTTGGTTTCAACTATCTTCATAGGGTTGTCAAGCTGGTTGATGGAGTGTTGAAAACGAAGATTGAAATATACTTCCTTCTGCTCACGAAGTGCCTTTTCAAGCTCGGAGGCAGACATTTCTCTAAGTTCAGTTACTTTCATGTTTGTTATCCTCCTTACGCTTCAAGGTCCTTCTTGGTCGCAAACTTGCACTTGATAGGAAGTTTGTGAGACGCAAGACGCATAGCTTCACGAGCTACTTCTTCGGAAACGCCGTCCATCTCGAACAGCACTCTACCGGGCTTAACTACTGCTACCCAGTATTCGGGAGAACCCTTACCGGAACCCATTCGGGTTTCAGCAGGCTTTTCTGTAACGGGATTGTCAGGGAATATCTTTATCCAAACACAACCGCCTCTCTTGATGTAACGGGTCATTGCAATACGGGCTGCTTCTATCTGATTGCTCTTGATCCATGCAGGTTCAGTTGCTACAAGACCGAAATCACCGTTGGTGATCTTGTTACCGCGCATTGCCTTACCGGTAAGTCTACCTCTTTGAACTCTTCTAAATTTAACTCTCTTAGGCATTAACATAGCTTACTTACCTCCTTCGGAAGGGGTACGCTTAACTTCGGGAAGAACCTCACCCTTGTAGATCCATACCTTGATACCGATCTTACCATAGGTGGTGTTTGCTTCATAGAAGCCGTAATCGATGTCCGCTCTAAGAGTCTGAAGCGGAATTGTACCCTCGTGGTAATGTTCACTTCTAGCTATCTCGGCACCGCCAAGACGGCCGCTAACCATTATCTTTATACCCTTTGCACCGGCTCTCATAGCCTTGCCAATGCTCTGCTTCATTGCACGACGGAAAGAGATTCTCTTTTCGAGCTGTGCTGTAATGTTTTCAGCAACAAGCTGAGAGTTGGTATCAACCTGCTTAACCTCAACAACGCTGATAGCAACCTGATTCTTGCCGGTGAAGTTCTTTATTTCAGCCTTAAGCTTTTCAAGCTCAGCGCCGCCCTTACCGATGATGATACCGGGCTTTGCACAGTAGATGATAACGCGAAGTCTTGCGCTTGCACGTTCGATCTCTATCTTAGGAACGCCTGCTTGCTTTATTTTTTCTTTAAGCCACTTTCTGAGATTGTAGTCGGCAACGATAGTATCGCCAAGCTCCTCGTCCTTTACAAACCAACGAGAGTCCCAATCTTTGATGACGCCTACACGCAGACCGTGGGGATTAACTTTCTGTCCCATACTCTGTTGCCTCCTATTCCTTTTCCTTAAGAGCGATAGTGATGTGAGAAGTGCGCTTGATTATTCTAGCTGCGCCGCCGCGTGCTCTGGGCATTACTCTCTTCATACCCTTAAGCATACCGGGGGTTACGAAGCATTCTGCAACGTAAAGCTTTTCTACATCCATCTCGTGATTATTTTCAGCGTTTGCTATAGCAGACTTAAGAAGTTTGCTGATAGGTTCGCAAGCGATCTTATTGGTAGTCTTGAGTATAGCCATTGCCTTAGCGGCATCCTTGCCTCTTATAAGGTCAAGAACTATCTGCACCTTACGGGGAGACATGCGTAACTGTCTGAGATACGCTTTTGCTATTTTCTGTTCCATTTTTTATCTCCTTTCGTGTGCTTTACTTACCGTTATTAGAGGTCTTGGAGCCTGCGTGGCCTCTAAAGGTACGGGTAGGTGCAAATTCACCAAGCTTATGGCCAACCATGTCCTCTACTACGTATACAGGAACATGAGTCTTACCATTGTGTACTGCGATTGTATGGCCAACAAATTCGGGGAAGATTGTGGAAGAACGAGACCATGTCTTCAAAACACGCTTTTCGCCCTTCTTATTCATGTCGCAAACTCTGCTGTAAAGCTTAGCTTCGACAAATGGTCCTTTTTTAACACTTCTGCTCATAATCGTTCCTCCTTACTTGTCGTTTCTGCGCTTAACTATGAACTTGTTAGTGCGAGCCTTCTTGCTTCTGGTCTTATAACCGAGAGCAGGCTTACCCCAAGGAGTAACAGGAGAAGGTCTACCAATAGGAGAACGGCCTTCACCACCACCGTGAGGGTGATCGCAGGGGTTCATAACGGAACCGCGAACTGTAGGTCTGATACCGAGATGGCGGGTCTTACCAGCCTTACCGAGTTTAACATTTTCATGTTCAAGGTTGCCTACCTGACCGATAGTTGCAACGCAATTGAGGCGGATGTATCTAACTTCACCGGAGGGAAGTCTAACCTGTGCCATGCCGTTTTCCTTAGCCATAAGCTGAGCAGCGCTGCCTGCGCTTCTAACGAGCTGAGCACCTCTACCGGGATAAAGCTCGATATTGTGAATGAAGGTACCTACGGGAATGGAGGAGATAGGAAGGGTGTTACCGGGCTTGATGTCTGCATCAGCGCCGCTGTAAAGAACATCGCCAACCTTAACGCCGTTAGGAGCTATGATGTAGCTCTTTTTGCCGTTGGTATCCGCAAGAAGTGCTATATAAGCGGTACGGTTAGGGTCGTACTCGATAGCAGTAACAGTATTAGCGAGGTCGCTCTGACGCTTAAAGTCGATAATTCTGTACTTCTTCTTGTTGCCGCCGCCGCGATGACGAACGGTTATTCTACCGGTATTGTTACGACCGGAGTGCTTCTTGAGAACTGTCACAAGACTCTTCTCAGGAGTCTTTTTGGTTATCTCCTCGAAAGAGGGGGTAGCCATATTTCTTCTCGAGGGAGTTGTCGGTTTATATGTCTTTGTAGCCATTTTCTAATAACTCCTTTCGATTACATCAAGCTGTCAAAGAACTCAATAGTCTTTGAACCAGCGGTAAGTTTAACAAATGCCTTCTTCCAAGCGGAGGTCTTACCGTAGTGGTAACCGAGTCTCTTGGATTTAGCTTTAACGTTGATAGTGGTAACCTTTTCAACCTCTACCTTGAAGATTTCTTCAACAGCTGCCTTGATCTGCTTCTTATCAGCGTCAACAGCAACCTTAAAGGTGTACTTCTTGTCCTGCATATCTGCAATGGAAGCTTCGGTTATAACAGGCTTTAATATGATGTCGTAGCAAGTTTTCATTAGGCGTAAACCTCCTCTAACCTGGCAACGGCGTCCTTAGCTATAACAAGTTTGTCACAGTTAAGTATGTCGTAAACGTTAAGTGCGTTTACAGGGGTCGCCTTTACGCCGGGAATATTACCCGCGGAGCGGTATACCTTCTGGTCTGCTTCAGCAGTAACGATAAGTGTTTTGCCGTTAGCACCAACTGCGCTAAGGAAAGCAGCTATCTTCTTGGTCTTGTATTCGTCAAGTGCGATATTGTCGATAACAATCAGTTCACTGTCGATAACCTTGGAAGAAAGTGCGCTTCTCATCGCAATTTTCTTAACCTTCTTATTAATGCTTACCTTGTAAAGTCTGGGCTTAGGACCAAGAGCGATACCACCGTGGGTCCACTGAGGAGAACGGGTGCTACCCTGTCTTGCTCTACCGGTGCCCTTCTGTCTCCAGGGCTTTCTGCCGCCGCCGGAAACTTCGCTTCTGGTAAGAGTGGACTGTGTGCCTTGTCTCTGATTAAGGAGGTATGCTCTTACAACAGAGTGAAGCACAGCAACGTTAACTTCTGCGCCGAAAACTACATCGGAAAGCTCGATTTCGCCGCAATTTGCACCTTGCATATTGAGTACGTTAAGTTTAGCCATGTCATTTCCTCCTTTACTTTACTGTATTGCGGATATAAACTATACCGCCGCGGGAACCGGGAACGGCACCCTTTATAGCTAACAGGTTCTTTTCCTTGTCAACCTTAACCACGTCGAGGTTGAGGGTGGTAACCTTTTCGTTACCGTACTGACCTGCCATCTTCTTGTTCTTCATAACTCTGGAAGGATCACTGTTTGCGCCCATAGAACCAACCTGACGGTGAACAGGACCTGTACCGTGGGACATTCTAAGTCTGTGGCAACCCCATCTCTTGATAACACCGGAGAAGCCGCGGCCCTTAGTCATGCCGGTTACGTCAACTCTCTCGCCAGCTTCAAAAGCGTCTGCCTTAACAATGTCGCCTACGTTAAGCGCTGCACAATCCTCAAGTCTAAATTCCTTGAGGTATCTCTTGTAAGCCACGTTAGCCTTGCCGAAGTGGCCCTTAAGAGGCTTAGTCACCTTGTCTTCCTTAATTTCAGCGAAGCCAAGCTGAACTGCTTCATAACCGTCCTTTTCAGTGGTCTTCTTCTGAACCACTACGCACGGTCCGGCCTGGATTACCGTTACAGGTATCACATTGCCCTTTTCATCAAAGATCTGCGTCATGCCTATCTTCTTACCGATGATGCCTTTTTTCATTATATTTTCCTCCTTACGGTTATTGGTTACAAGGCTTTGCACCCCGCAACATGACCGTTATTTTACGCTTTGTTGCGTAATTGTCGTAATTAATTGTGCCTTTCGGCACTTTCAGTTTGAATTAAAGCTTAATTTCAATATCAACGCCTGCAGGCATTTCGATATTCATAAGAGCCTCAACAGCCTTCTGAGAGGGCTTAATGATGTCGATAAGGCGCTTATGGGTTCTGCGTTCAAACTGCTCACGGCTGTCCTTATACTTGTGAACTGCACGGAGAATGGTGATAATTTCCTTATCAGTGGGAAGCGGAATAGGACCGGAAACGGATGCGCCGTTTCTCTTTGCGGTCTCTACTATCTTCTCTGCACACTGATCGATGAGAGTGTGATCATAGGACTTAAGACGAATTCTGATCTTTTCCTTGTTTGCCATGTTTTGTGCCTCCTAATTATAATATATTGTAGTTAACTTGGTGGCTGGGTCTTAACACGCTTTCGGGCGTTTCATCGTTCGCCCTTAAAAAATGCTTCCCCATCGCCCGATTGTCGGACATACTCCACGGAAATTACCTGCATGGCGGCAGCAACTTCCCGCTTCATCGCACTCAAGCCTCATAATTATACTACAACGCTTCGGTAAAATCAATAGTTTTTTACGATTTTTTTAGGCAATAAGGGCCAAAAAATGTAAATTAATTATGAACAAAAATTTTAATTTTTTTACCTTTAATGTTCAAAAATACTTTTATTTTCCTTTTATATATGATATAATTATATTAATATATTTAAAAGGAAGGATTTGCCTTATGCTTAATATGTATAACAAATGGCTTAACTCCCCTATCGTTGATGAGCAGACCAAGGAAGAGCTTCGCTCCATTGCAAACAACGAAGATGAAATCAAAGCAAGGTTTGGCGTACCGATGGAGTTCGGCACCGCCGGTTTACGCAGCATTATGACTGCCGGCACCGGTAGAATGAACATTTACACCGTTGCTCACACCACCGCAGGGCTTGCTAAACTTATCATTGATAACAACGGTGCTGAAAGAGGTGTTGCCATAGCCTACGACAGCCGTATAAACTCTATTGAGTTTTCTCGTGCAGCTGCTGAAGTGCTTGCCGCCAACGGTATCAAGGTTTACTATTTTGAAAGCCTTCGCCCCACTCCCGAGCTTTCTTTCGCCATACTTCATCTCGGATGCATTGCAGGTATCAACATAACTGCATCTCATAACGCTATGGAGTATAACGGCTATAAGGTGTATTGGGAAGACGGCGCTCAGCTTCCGCCCGACCATGCGGCTGTTGTTTCCGCCTCTGTTGCTTCTACTGATATCTTTGACGGTGTTAAACGAATGAACTTTGATGCCGCCGTTGACGCTGGTCTTATTTCTATCATCGGTGAAGAGATTGATGAAGCGTATCTGAAAGCTGTACTTGAATGTCAGGTATGCCCCGACGCTCTGCAGGAATGTGGCGACAGCCTTAATATAATCTACACGCCGCTTCACGGCGCCGGTTACAAATTGGTTCCCGAGGTTTTAAAGCGCGCAGGTGTTACAAACCTTCGCATAGTTCCCTCTCAGGCTGAGCCTGACGGCCGTTTTCCCACTGTAAAATCTCCCAACCCCGAAAGCAAGGAATGCTTTAAGGACGGACTTGCTATGGCTGTTTCTTCCGGCAACGACTGTGACCTTTTCCTTGCAACTGACCCTGACAGCGACCGTGTTGGTATCATCGCTAAGGATAACGACGGAAACTACATCCCCTTCTCAGGCAATCAAGTCGGCGCACTGCTTATCGAATACATAATACAGGGCAGAAAAGAAAAGGGCACCATGCCTGCTAACCCCTGTGCAATTAAGAGCATCGTTTCCAGTGCTTTATTCGATGCCGTTTGCGCTACCAATGGTGTTAAATGCATGAGCGTGCTTACCGGATTTAAATACATCGGTGAAAAGATCAAGGAATTTGAACAAAGCGGCGAATATGGCTTTATCTTCGGATACGAAGAAAGTTATGGTTATCTTCCCGGCACCTATGCACGCGACAAGGACGCTGTTGCAACCTCTCTGCTTATTGCAGAGATGGCGGCTTATTATAAGCGTAAGGGTGTAAGCCTTTACAGTTTACTGCTTAATATGTATGAGAAATACGGTTTTTACAAAGAACTTGGCATAAGCAACGTTGTTAAGGGTATCGACCCTATGTCTACCATGCGTGAAAAGATGACCGCTCTTCGTGCTAATGCAATGACCGAGATTGCAGGTATACCCGTTCTTCGTATAAGAGACTATAAGACAGGCGTTGTAACCATTCTTTCTGACGGCAGCACTGAAAGTACCGGACTTCCCTCCTCTGATGTTCTTTATTACGAGCTTGCTGATGGTAGCACATACATCATCCGTCCTTCCGGCACCGAACCCAAGATAAAGGTTTACGTGCTTGGCAAGGGTGATACCAACGAAGGTGTTGATGAAAAGCTCCGTTTATTTGACGAGTTCACCAAAGGCTTGTTCTAAAAACAATTTTTACAACAAAAACTCCTTCAGGCGCTTGCCTGAAGGAGTTTTTAGTTTTAGATTTTAACTTTCAAAAATATCGTCCTTATACTTGATAAAGCCACTGGCAACCTTGTAGTCAGAACTGCTACCTGCAGGAACGTAGATTGCAAAGCCATCAATGTTGGTATTGAACACATCGGTATCCACTAGATACGCAGGAGAGGTTCCGAGGAAGGTGAACGTCTTGATACCGCACCCCTCAAACGCCTTGTAACCGATAACGCTGACATCAGCGGATATGGTCACACTTTGAAGGGCGGTAACACCCTCAAAGGCATAGCTTTGGATGACCTTTGTTCCGGCGGGAACGGTATAGCTTGTCAACGTTTTTCTTACAGGATAGTAAACAAGCTCATCGCCATTAGCCGTAAACAGTACCCCGTCAACAGACTTGTAATAACCGGAGCCGGAAGCAACCAGAACGCTTTGAAGTTCATTCATTCCGCTAAACGCACCGTACTGATAATGACAGTAGCTTGCAGGAAGTGTTATACTTGTAATAGCGGAACACAAACTGAATGCGCCCGGACGAATATAAATTATGTCATTGCCATTATAAGTTTGAGGAACGATAAGAGTTGTTACGCTTGTCAAGGGAGTGAAACTGATAAGCTCCCAACCGTCACCCTTCTCTATCAAGCTATAGTTACCGTCCGTTGTGCTCATAACGGTATCTAAAGCGTAAATAGAAAACTTACTATAATTAGCATCTTTACGGTAATATTCTATGCTTTGGCTATTAACATAAAATTCAAACTTATAAGTGTAGACACTGGTATTGTACGAACTGGCAGTATACGAGAACGTAGGTAGTTCGGCAGCATCGGCTAAAACACGGTTTATAGTAATACTTTTAAGTTTTACGTCCGCGAGAAATGCACTGCCTTGGAAAGCAGTTACTTTTTCAAAGTAAACGCTTTCAAGACTGATACAATTTGCAAAGGTCGAAGTTCTAACTATCGTAAGCTCGGGCATGCTGGCAGTTTTAAGCAAGGAACAACCTTCAAAAACGTAGGTACTAATGGTTTGAAGTTTTGGTGCGACAACTCCCGTTATACCCGTATAGTAGAACGAATACTGACCAACATCTTCAATTGAGTTTAGATTGATATTACCACCCAAAGTGTCATTAAGTCTAAACACGTTTGTATACAACTTTCTGATAGTTGATCCGAAAGATACAGCGTTTCCGCCAAAATCCGTACCAACAAAAACAGCTTTACCGATAGAAACTACCGTTACAGAAACAGTGGAACCATTTTTCACAGCCTGCAAAGTAGCAGGTACTGTAAATGTGCCGGTGATAGCATCTCTTTGGAAATAATTCACTATAGTAACTGTATTATCGATATCGTCGGATGTTTCCTCGATTACCCAATAATCAGCCATATCTTCAAGCACGCACAAAGTCTTACCATTTTCATCAACGACGTAGTAATCCTTTACGTTTGCAGGCATTACATTGGACGCGTTATACTGTTTATACGATCCGGAAGCATCAATATAGGAGAAAATTATTGCATCAGGATGTGTTTCATAAGTTGGTCTGTTTTTAGGCGATGCCGTTCCATTAACAGATATCCAAAGTTCAACCAAGTTGGTCGCACCGGTTAGCCAAGGCGTATCAGCAACAGAATCGGCAAAAGAAGGAACATATATTCTGAGAAGCCTTGTGCAATTATCAAAACAACTGATTCCTATAGAGATTACATTGTTACCTCTAAACTGGCGGAGACCGGTACTGTTTGCAAAGGCAGAAGCGCCTATGTTGATAAGAGAAGGTGCATCAACGTAATATAACTTTGTAGTTCCGTAAAACGCAAAAGTGCCGACAGTTTCAACTGAATTCAAGGTAGTAACCGAAACATTGCTATTATAAAAGGCGTATGCACCTATTTCTTTGACAGATGCAGGTATATTAGCATTATTGTTTCCCCAAGTATCGCCCTCTGTCGCGGTCATTTTGTCAAAAGGAACTGCTCGGTAAGAGCCGGCACCCAAACGAACTACCGTTTTCCCCTCGATAGTTGCTGGTATGGGATCAAATGAAGACCAGAAAGAGGCATCCTTGGTATCTTTGTCGGTAAGGGTACAACTGGAAACCGACACCGTGCCATCACCATAATCATGCACGCGGAAAAGCCCCAAATCAACAGTGCCTATAATATCGTTGTTTTGACGAACCTCTACAACGTTTGAACCGTACAACTCGCCATCTTCACACAACACGTACACTCGAGATGACAATGAACTGCTCATGAATTTTGTGTAGTAATCATCGTAACTCTCTGACGGAACGTACACTTTTAACGTCTTCAAAACTGTAGAGTCAACACTGGAAAAAATAGCAGTTGCAATGGTAACACCATCAGCATTGCGATTGCGTATAGTAATTTCTCTAAGTTGTCCGCAATTTTGGAACTGATATCTTGCAATGTTTTCTACCTCATCACCAAAGGTTATGGAAACGAGGGATTGTGTATTTGAAAAAGCTCCTTCCCCGACTGTCTTAATATTAGGAAGAACCACTTGATACAAAGATGGGCAAGACTCAAAGGCATATGTCCCAATGCTTTCTATCAAGTTACCGTCAAGTATAGCCGTAATACCATTACATGTTCTAAATGCATCATTTCCTATGGTTTTTACGCCGCCAAAACTAATTATCCCCCTTACGCCCGAAGCAAAAAACGCTTTGGTAGATACGTTTGTAACTGTAGGAGCAAACTTCAAGGTAAAAGCATGAATAATATGTCGATACGCGTTCTCACCAACAGAACTTACAGTGAGATTAATATTATCAATGGTAACGTTTTCACCGACATTCAATTCAAGGTCCGTGCCAAGATAATGAACGATCTCATAAGTACCGTCTCCCATCTTACGCACATGAGTCTTTTCATCATCTGCAAGCGTTGCAGTCGGATAGATCCTCGACTCGCAACCAACCCAGTTCCCCGTAGTTTTATAAATGGTAAGAGATGAATCAGGCACGAAGAAATATGTTTTACCGTGACCGGTGGCGGAAAAAGTACAAGGCTCATAAGACTGCATATAAACAAATGATATGCCGTTTAATGCATTGGAGTTGATCCTTGTTACGGTTGCAGGGATAATTATACTCTTAATAGACATGCCGCTTAAAGCGTAATTGCCGATAGTGGTCACGCTTCTAGGCAACACCACAGATTCTAAATCGACTAACGCTTCAAGACTAGACTGATTTTGGAACGCATACGCGGGCAAAGTGTTGCTCTCCAACGCCGCCTGAGACATATCCAGAGCTGCTATATTACTCATGTACGTCTTGATATAGGTAAAGTCGGTAGCAGTTATTACCTTGTCACCACGGCAAACTATCTCAAGTTTTTCAATCTGCTTTAATGCATCGCTATAAGAGGTGATACCGTTATTAGAGAAATAATACTCAAGAAGCTTTTGCAAAGTGGTATTAGTTTGATCGGGGAGGTTGCGGTAATATACTCTGAGAGCAGCATTAGAGCCGCTTTCGATCTGTTCAACATACAGATCGGCACCCTCGTCCTCGATATCGTTCTTGCTGAAGTTATCGGAGCCGGTAAGAGAGTCTATCACGCCGCCGGCAGAAACCACTATGCGGGTGTTACCCGTACAGTTACCATCTACCTCTTTAAAGGGGACGGACCAAGTGGGCAAAATGATATTGAAAATTCTATTATAATTGTGGATGTATATCTGGGGAGCATCAACCTGTGCGGTCTGGAACATACTACTGAGAAGTATGGTATTTATCTGGCCTGCGTTTTGAATTTCAATATTAGTTGACTGGATGGCTGCCTCAATACGCTCCAAGGTAACGCCCGTGCTAACGGTAACCCTTGTATTTGAACGAACCTGAACTGCCTTAGCGTTCTTCCCTTCGCCATCAAGTACAACAATATCAGAGAAGATACAACCGCCGCTACCGGCTGCATTGGTGGCGTTTACAGTAAAGGTGTTGCCTACGAACAAGTCACCTGCGGTATTACCACCGATAAGCTCAACCTGACTTTGAGGTGCGGAAATGGTAAAGTTACCACCAACAGCAGCAGAGGAAAGCACCTTTATAGTGCCCTTGCCCTGAAGGTTAATCTTGAGGGGGAAGGTAGAAACAAAGTCATAGATCATATTACCGTTAACGATAAGAGTTTTACCGCCCGCTTCAAAATTAATACACTTGTTTATAATAAGATCGCCATTGTAGGTGATATTATTCATAAGGAGAATGGTATCGCCGGGAAGTGCGTTTTCTATTGCCTTATCAAGCTCCTTAGCGGTGCTTACCTGACGTGTAACACCAAAGCCCTCCTCGTCATCAATGGTACCAACCTGAGAGGAGAACACATTTGCACTTACAGAAAACTTTCTGCCGGAATATTCAACCGTCGTTGCACCGGAACGCACACCGTAATCGAGACGGTAATAGTGTTTAACTTCGCTGTTTGCAGAAATAATACCACTGCTTATCTGTTGAGAAAGCACTGTAAGATTCTCGGAATGCCCTTTTTCGGTACAAGTATGTGCGTTTTCACTACAGTTTTCAGCATTACAAGGAACAGCCTTATTAGCAGCTGCATAAGAAACTATATCACCTGTAACATCGTTGGTAATATCGAGGAGGGAATACCAATATCCTCCAAGAAACTCAAGATCGTTTTTACTGTTCAAATACTCGCTTACCGAAAAATTTAACCTATATTCCAAATCAAGAGAACCGGTATTTTCAATGGCAAGATATACTGTGGATACGGAGCCGGCTTTCATGTCCTTATCGGAAAAAAGAGGAGCGTTTGCGAAAGCATCGTTGTTAGAAGCCTTGCCTTCAGGATAAATATTGGAAACGAGAGTACCTTCCGCGTTATAGCCGTAAGCCATAAATTCGAGAGTGCCGGTAGAAAATTCACTACCGGTTAAATTCACTTGGCTTGAGAACCAAGCAATAGAAACACCAACAAGGAGAACGGCAACAAGGCATATAGCTACGAAAGCTATAAGCTTACCCGTTCCTATTTTGATGTTCAATTTATTTATCCATTTCCTCATTCCCTTGTTCCTCCTTAGTGGATCGAAACGCCTGGACCAAATCTATTATTTCCTTTACAAGTGATATTAGTAAAGGAGTAATTACTAAAGCCAAAAAACCTAAAGGGGTATTTATTATCCGTACAAGGCCACCCAATAAAGGCACCTTGCATTTCATAACAGCAAGCACTGCCTCTGCTCTCAAGGGAGGGTCATTGACGGTGTTGGCATCGCCCTTGGTAACAACGTAAATCTGACCGTTTTCTTCATACACAGACTGTATCCTATGAGTAACGATCTTCCCTTCTAGCTCACCGCTTTCGCCGGTAAAGGTTACTATATCGCCAACCTCAAGTTCCTCCACCGTCGCCTGCTTGCTTAGTATTATATCACCAACCGCAATGGTAGGCTCCATACTGCCCGTTACGATATAATACAAATTATATCCGAAAACGGACGGGGTTTCGCCAACGAATTTTATCGCAACCAACAAAACGGTGCAGGCTATCAACAAAACTATCAACGCAGTTGATACTATCTTCCACGCTTTTTTTAGAATATTCTTCATTACAGAACCCGATATAAAGGTCTACGCCGCCAAGACGTTAACAACGCCAATGGTTAAAACCTTGTTTTGCAACTCGTTTACGGCAGTGTGTGAAAACCTGATATAAAACCTTATCTCGACAACGTTTCCGTCAGTTTTCCCGTCCTCCAAAGGAGGTAATTCAAGAAGTTTTGCCAAACTAACGTCGCCGTTTGAATTTGAACGGTCTGCCATAGGAAATTCCTCAATCATAGGCGCAGGATACTCATCAGAAAAGCCGTAAGAGCCCAAAATGCCTACATTTATGTGTTCCCAAAACAACGGATCGCCATCTATCTTCGCAAGGTTCACAGAAACGCTCATAGGAGAGGTGGTTTTATTTTGAAGTTTGATTGCAAACAGCCTATACTCACCGGGAGCAAAATTATTTGTAGTAAAAAAGTCCTCGGGAGAATCCTCGTGGCGATTCGTTATATCCTCGTAGGTCACTTCACCGTCTTGCTCTTCGGGTTCAATCAAATGATAAAGCCACGCATCCATCTCATTTGCGGCAGAATACAAGCTCTTATCATAGTGAAGGTAGAGAAAACGACCTTGGTTTGTATTATCGAGTTCGGTCATCCAAGCAAAGGAAAGGGTGATACACAAAAGCAGTCCGAAAACCATAGCAATATGACGTGCTTTTTTTAACATATCTCTTTCTCCTTTCCTTTACGTTTAAACGCCTTAATCAGTCGTAGTCGTTTGCTCTATCGGTATATCTACAGAGTCAAATTTAAGCAAAAAGTCAAAAACCTTACCTGCAATATCTTCATCACAGGTTTCATCTCCGCCTTCAAGCCAGATTTTAAGGTTTACCTTACATACCTGACCGGTTGCCATGCGAACAAGCGCACGAGATGCGTTTGGCGTAAAATCATAATCGTTAGTTGGGTCGTTATCGTCGGTGAAATCTGCCGCGCTTCTGCCGCCATTATAATAATACAAGCCGTAAGCGGTCTGTGTTGCAGTTGCAGCAGTATTGTACTGAAGATTGGACTCGGTGGACGTATAGTTGTCATACACGTCAAGACCATTGGCGGTAGAATTTGAAGCAGTAGTGTTGCGACTACCATTGTACTGTCCGCCGTCTTTTTCTTCACAATTAGCCAATATAATAGGAGGGCTATTATCAATGGTTATAGCTATGCGTATAGCCCTGCTTATATCCTCGCCATCAACAATACTATCTATATGACTCTCAGGATGAATATACACAAGCTTATCCATAGCTGCGTCAGGGTTGTTGTTTATCTGGCGCTTAAGATAGAAGGTAAAGTCTATGTATCTTTTTTCAATATTTTCATTAGTGAACACCGGAGATTTTTGATTGAGCGTAGGAAGAAAATCTACCGTGTGAAAGATTGCGCCGTCAGAACTTGACACCTGCATCAACGTGAAGTCTTCGGTATTAAGGACGTTGTTTAACGAAACCGTTGATTTAAGGTCCGCGCTATCCTCTGTCAAACTGATAAGCAACGCGCTGGAAGAAGAGATGGTTATGTTAGGTTGAGAGATACTTGGAGTCCAGTTACGGGCTATCCAAGAATGAGAGAACACTACCGTTAAAAGCAATATCCAAGCAATCGTCATCAACAAAAGCAATTTTTTGGTGTGTTTCATCATCTTCTCCTTTCGTATATGTATAAAATTAACCAAATTTAACGGGATTATAATTAGTTTCGTAATGGGTATCGGTTTCAGGATACTTAAAGTAATAGGTAGAGCCGGAAACAAACTGAACGGGCTCAGCAGCGGAATATGTGGACCAGGTGCGACCGTCAACGGTATACATCATACCGTCCTTAAGCCCCTTGATTTCGCCATTAAAATACACAAGATCATTAATTTCCTTCTGTTTTTCCGCCTCCGGTGCCGATTTTTGCATACCGTTAAACTTGAACTTCATAGCAACCCAACCGCCGCTGAGGGCTTGATGGGCTTCACGATCTGTCCCCTCAAACCATATTCTGAGGGTAATGGTCTTGGTATACACTTGGTCATCGGGATTAAGTTTTGTATCAAGAACGGTAAGTATGGGGCTATTACCTGAAGTAGTTATATCGCCGCCGGTCGAGCCAACAACAAACTGCTTATCAACGTACTGCTTGGTTGAAACGGTCTCAACACCCATTTCGGTAAGCTCTGCATTCTTAGCCACGTAATAAGAATAACTGCTCTCAGGAGTGCCGTTTTCTCTGAAACCGTAACCACCGCCACTGTTTCTTTCATAAAGCTCGTACTTAGGATTTGGCGCCCAAATCATTCGAAGTTCTTCACTGCCGTTCACTTTTTCAACGACTGCAACACGCACTGCGCCTGCAATAAAGTCCTTGGAAAAGGGACCATAAATGTTTTTATCTTCACTACTGGTGCTCTTAGGAAGCACACTGGAATCGCCACTGAAATACACGTTCATAACAGAAGCGCTTCGTAGCATTACTTCGATTTCAATGTAGTCGCCAACCAGCTCACCTTCGCTGTTTTGGGCGGCGGGAGTAGCATTAACAAAGCTTTGAGGAACGCCCTCATCGGTTATTACGTTAGGCTTATACAAATTAACGCCGTTACCGCTTATATCAACTATTCTGGGAGAAATACTGGAATACTGAACACTGCTGTGCCACGTCTCACCGCCGTCAACGGAAATCTCAAGGGAGTTACCCGCTTCACACTGTATTGTAGAGCCATAGTCTACCTCAACGTCATTATTGGTAAAGAACCATGCGGCGGTAGCACTTGCAAGAAGGAAAAGCGTTAACAAAACGGAAATTGTTATTTTAACTTTTTTGTTCATTACGCCTCGCCTCCTTCCTTGGTTACTGCGGTAAAGTTTAGTTGTATTTTAAATCTGCCGCCTATAAAGTCTTTTACGGCTTCTCGGTCTGTTCCTTCTACCCAAACTCGAACGTTAAGGGTTTTTATAGCCTCGACGTTTCCTGCCGGGTCAAGAGACATCACGGGAGCCATATCGGAAATACTTATCTTGCCTATATCGCCCCAAAGGAACATACCATCATCTGCTGTACCGTTTGCGGCATCGTTGGTAGTTACAGTATGTATATTTTCTACGGTAGTATCGGTAGCGTATTGATACTCACTTTCAACGTTACCGGTTTGGGTAATCTTTTTTGTTGTGGGATTGTACTCAAAACTTGCGTTGGGGACCCAAATCAAAGGGTCAGCATCGTCATCAACACACCACATAGCAAGTCTCACAGCACCCACTATATAATTCTTACTTACTCCGTTAGTGTTAAGGTTTGCATCAAGGCTTTCGGGAACAAGAGCACAGCCTTCGTCAAGATAGATATCAACAGGGCCATCTGCCTTGAACTGCATGGTAAAATCGATATATCCATCGTTTGCGGCTGTTTCATCAACGGTGTAGAACGAAACCACTTGCTTATTATTAACGACGGGGCCGAAAAGCTGCTTTCCGTTACCGGAATACTCGGTTATGCGTACCGCACCTTCACCTTCATGGGTAATTTCAAGTTTTTGACTCCACTCACCGCCGGAAGAAACGGAAACGCTTGTAGCTTTTGCAACATCCATGTCCAACGTGTCAACGTCGGCCTCATGAGTAAAGATAAACCATGCTGTGGTAACGCCGATCAAAAGCAAAAAGGAGACGGCAAGCTTTACTGTCAGGCTGATAAGAGAGCTATTCTTTTTTGCCATACAAGCCTGCCTCCTTTACAAAAACTACGCCTTCGCTTTCGCTTTGGCTTTTTCTCTTTGCTGCTTCTTTTTCTCTTGTTCTTTTTTGCGTTTTTCCTTGGCTTTCGCCTTTTCTGCTTCTCTGCGCTGCTTTGCCCTAACCTTTTCGCGGGCCTTTTTAGCCTGCTCTTTTTCACGCAGCTTGCGCTTTTTTTCCTTTTCAGCTGCTTCAAGCTCCAAGGCTTTAAGCTTATCCTTGCGCTTCTTTTCAGCAAGCAAGGCTCGTTCAATGATCTTCTTTATCTTGTCCTCTTCCTCAAGGCGTTTCTTTGCAGAGCGTTTGATCTCCTCTACAAATATCCTTTGGACAGTATCAACGTCCATCGTAAGGTCATTTACATACTCTTCAATGGCGTTTCTGATAAGAGTAGGACGGAATTCCTTCCTCACAGGAGCCGCCGCCATCATCTCGTCCTTAGTCTTGGTATGATGCTTAAGCAAGCAATAGTTGAGAGCGAGGATAGAATAAAGCTGACTAATGTAGTCGGGACTGGGGAGTTCATTGCTTTCTACCATTTGAACGGAAAGACCCGTATCACGATAGGTCTCTATGAACTGCCAAAGAGCCATTGCCGCCTTAAAATCAGGATTTTTAAGTAATACGTTTGTACGCATTATAGGGGGTTTTACCAAAGCGCAACCATAGAGGCTTTTAATAAGCGCAGAGTCCTGAAAATCGTAAAGAATTTTCCTTATACGCTCGATTCTGGTTACGGCGTCAAGCTTGGATGTATCCGCGTCTATCTGCATGAACTCGGCATCGTCGGCAACACGGGCAACTGAAGTAAGAGACATAGCAAACTTAAGCTCTTCCCTACCGATGTTAAACTGATTATTCATGGATATTTTTGATACCGCTCTCGTACCGGAATCAGAAATGAGTTTAAGTCTTTTATCAATAAAATACTGCAAATTGATCAGCAAGGTATATATAAAGCGATTTTCATAAGTAGCAAAACTTTCTTCTTTATATATATTTAGTATCTTATCCGGGGTTACGCCGCTTTCGTCAACCTTGGCTATCATATTGGTATGCTGTGCCAAATGACGAATGGACTCGTTGGTTATACGGCGAGCCTGCTCGATAGGAACTATCTCTTCAATCTGCTCAATGAACCTACGAGGGTTACGTATAATATTATCCAAGGGTACGATTGACTTTTCTATTGCTTCTACCCACGTAAGGTCAATATCGTTTTGAGAATATCTGACGGATAATGCCAGCTCTTTTTTGCCGCCTTTTATTGCGTTGGTAAAATATGTATAAAAGTCTTCACTTTTTATCAGATCAATAAAATCATCGGTATAAAGTGAATAAAACAGCTCGGCACTTTCCTTCATACTGATATTCCCCTCCTTGGTTTAGTTTATTGCGCTATCTTAGAATGTCTTTTGGAGTCTCTGGAGGTAAGCCTTGGACTCGCCCATGTTTTCCTCGCCGAACAACTCGCTAAGGTAGTCGATAAGACCGTCTATCTCGTCACGAATGAATGCAAGGTTCAAGCTTTCAAACTTTCTGAGTATCTTGTTTGCAAGAACGTAGTCGATACCGTCGATCTCGGTACCGCCGCAACCTACGTATGCGGGAACAAAGTCACGAAGCTGCTTTACGATACGGTTACCAAAAGCAAGACGGAAGTGTTCGATTACATAGTCATCAAGCTTGTTGATCTTTTCAAGGTTTTCATTGGAAACCTTATATCTCTGCTTACAGTCCTCGAACATAGACTCAAGATGCTTGTAACTGAGACGAAGCGGATCCGTAGGAGGAGCCTGGAAGTACTTACCCTTGGTATCAATGTTAATAGGCAACGCACGGTCGTATACCTTATCGGAAATTGCAAAGGTAGAGTCGTCGTTATTTGCCGTACCAACGTACCACATGTTTTCGGGAAGCTTCATTCGGCCGTTAACGATAAACTTAGGGTCGTTGGGCCACTGGCTGGGAACAAGGTCTACTACCCATTCGTCTCTTGTAGGCATTTCGAGTATGGAAAGCATTTCTGCAAAGTAGTACTCAATACGTGCAATATTCATTTCGTCGAGGATGGTAAGATAAACATCCTCGGTGTACTTTGCCTCGTACATCTTTCTAAGGGTTTCGGTTTCATTAAAGCGCTTTGTAAATTCATTAAAATAACCGTAAAGTTCGGATCTATCACGCCAAGAAGGCTGAACAGATGCTATCTGAGCGTCGTTCTGAAGGAACTTACCAAAGGAGTAAGGCAATGAGGTTTTACCTGTACCGGATATACCTTGAAGTATTACGAGTCTGGTAGAGGCGAGAGCCGCTACAAATAGACGGATTATACGGATTTCATAAAAGAGACCCATTCTGGAGCAAGCGAAGTTACGGAAACGATCACATATTTCGGAAAGGGTAATCTCGTTATCATACTCGGGAGCTACGTAGTTTGCCATCTGCTGGTCAACCTGAGTAAGCTTGAAGAAACGGGATTCGCCTTCCTGAAGAGGCTTTTCTTCCCTCTTTTCACCCTCGATATCAAGAATCGCTTCGTCGCCGGGCTGAAGGCCTATCTGAGAAACCTTCATAGCGAGTATCTTATCCTTTTCTATGGAAAGCTTTATTACCTGATTATTAAGTCTGCCAACCTCGTTAAGAAGCTCTTCCTGGCTTACCATACTGGTACGAACTCTTATATATTTGCGAATAAGCAAGTATACAACGAAGCCGAGGCCAACGAGCGCGGCAACCAAAAGCACTACGGTAACGATAGCCAAGATCCAAGCAAGGGTATCGAACTCTCCGCAGTATTTTTTGAATATTTCAACGTACTTCATTACGTTGAACATACCTATAAAGCCGTTAAATATACCTGTGAATATAGACCATAGGGCCCCAAAAAACGTTGATAGGAACTCGGTAACAAATTTTACAAATGTATCCATAGAAGATTAGCTCCTTTTTTTAGTGTGTACTTTATGAGGCACAAAAGCCTCTTTCGCCTTCGGCGTGCATAATGTTAAGCTTTGCAAGCGGTTACGCCGCATAAACTACACACCGTTATTCTTCTTTTTGTTCTGTTTCTTCGGTGGTCTCACCGTTCTTTTCTTTTGCTTCTTCTGCTTGCTTTGCAAGATATTCTGCTATTGCAGC
>JAFQKR010000085.1 GCA_017396825.1 Clostridia bacterium | reverse complement strand
CTTCCGTCGTGTGCCTTGGTTTCAACTATGGTAACACCAAGCGATGCCGCCGTTTTTTGTAAAAGTGTAATGTTAGTAACGTTCATGTCCATGCTTATGACACTGCCTTTACCGTTCATATCCATGGCGGCGCCAAGGGTCTTACCGCCGGGGCAGGCACACACGTCGATGACTGTATGGCCTTCCCTTGCCTGCAATGCCTCTACCGCTTTTTGAGAGGACAGCCCCTGAACGATAGCAAGCCCCTCTCCTACGGCTTCAAGAGCCGCATCAGCGCCCTTGGTTATCAATAGAGTCTTTTCCCTTACCTCTACCTCGGCACCCTTTTCCCTCAGGCCCTCCGCGAGGGAATCTGACGAGGTCTTTAGATGGTTTACGCGAAGGCACAAGGCGTTTTGGCCGTAGAAGGCTTCCATTATCTCTGCCGCCTCTTGGGGATACTGCTTTACGATAAGAGAATATATATCGGGAGAAAGAGAGGCTTTAACGTATCCCTCTGCCTCGTTTTCCATATCCTTTATAAGCTTTTCCTTGCTTCGGCAAGCGTTACGCATCACTGCGTTTACAAAGCCTCGTCTTCCCTTGTTTTTAACAAGGGCGGCGCTTTCGTTACAAGCGGCCATGTCGGGAACGTTCATATAATAAAGCTGTAAAAAGCCAAGGCGAAGCACCGAAAGAAGTTCTTTATCAATATCCTCGGTTTTCCTGCCGGAAGCCTTGCTTATAAGATAATCCAACGGGTAAAGACGCTCGATAACGCCGTTAACAAGGGCAACGCAAAAGGCCCTATCTACCCCTGTAAGACCGTATTTTTTTACAGCCGTAGTAATTTCTATATTTGAATATGCACCCTGCTCGCACACACGGCGAACTATGCTAAGAGCGCACTCTCTTGCCTTATCACCCATAATCAATTTCTGCGTCTGTTAGCGATGGCTATATAACGAAGAAGGGTTAAAAGGCTTACTGCCAACGCCGCAACGTATGTCATAGCAGCGGCGGAAAGCACCTTCTTAGCGCCCTTCAGTTCATCATCCGTCATTATGCCTTGCCCCTCCAGCGCTCTAAGGGCGCGGCGGCTTGCATCAAACTCGGTAGGAAGGGTAACAAGCTGAAACGCTGTGGTAACGGAAAAAAGCGCTATACCCACCCATATAAGCCCCATGAAACCGAGAGCAAAGCCCAAAATCAGAATAAGCACCGAAAACTTGGAGCTAAAGCTCATTGCGGGCACCATTGACAAACGAAGCTTTGCAGGCCCGTATGCCTTGGCGTGCTGAACCGCATGACCTGCCTCATGGCAGGCAACGCCAATCGCCGCTATGGAGCTTTTACCGTAAACGCTGTCCGATAGGGATATGGTGTTGGTTTTGGGGTTGAAGTTATCCGTAAGGTCACCGCTTACCCTTCCTATACCTACACCGTAAACACCGTTTGCTTTTAAAACTCTATCCACTGCCATCTCAGCAGTAAGACCGCATTTAGCGGCAACTTTAGAATATTTTGAATAGGTTGTTTTAACCTTAAGACTGGCAAACAAAGATAAAAAAGTTGCAATTATAAGGAGAATATAGGTCCAGTCAACTCTTACCGCACCGTAATATCCGTTGTATAAAAACATAACGATACCTCCTGATTATAGCTTGTTGCCTGCCAAAAAGCTTGCCGCGCTCATAGCCCTCTTGCCCTCGGGCTGGATGGTGGTAATTATTACGCTACCCCCTCCGCAGGCAATCTCTATCCCCTTATCGGTGGCAGAGATAACACTACCTGCCTCTCCCTTGCCGTTGCCAAGCAGGGCGCTTATAAGCTTAAAGCGTCTGCCGTTTATTACTGCAAAAGCAGAAGGATAGGGGGAAAGACCGCGTATCTTATTGTAAACATCCACCGCGTCGGCAGAAAAGTCTATCTCTGCCTCGCTTTTTTCGATTTTCGCCGCATAGGTTGCAAGGCTGTCGTCCTGAGGTGTGCGGGTATGCTCCTCCTCGGAAAGGAACTGACATATAGCCTCGGCGCCAAGCACGGAAAGAGCATCGTG
>JAFQKR010000006.1 GCA_017396825.1 Clostridia bacterium | reverse complement strand
TACCGTTTATTTACAGAGAAGGTTCAGCATTTTGCCTGCCTTGTAAATTCTCTTGAATACTTCCTTGCCCTCTATTCTCTGGGCAACCTTTTCCATGGCAACAGCCGCTGCGTAAACTGTTTCCTCGTCTGCATCTACGGGAACGCTTACGGTGGCAACAAACTTACCCATTACGGAAACGGGGATATCCACACTGTCCTCCTTAACCTTGTCCTCGTCGTATACGGGCCAAGGAGCAAGGGAAGCAAGGCCCTTACCGCCGAGAAGCTCATAGCATTCCTCTGCTATATGAGGAGCGAAGGGGCAAAGAAGGAGAGCGAAGGTCTTCAAAGTATCCTTATCTGCGCCGCCTGCCTTGTAGATATCGTTAAGAAGGCTCATCATTGCGGCGATAGCCGTGTTGAACTTCATAGCCTCGATATCGGAGGTAACCTTCTTTATAGTCTTATGCAGACTCTTTTCCACCTCGGCAGAGCTCTCCGGAACGAGCATATCGGTAAGGGCGGCAAAGCGGTCAAGGAAACGGCGGCAGCCCTTAACGCTGTCGGTAGACCAAGGTGCGCTCTTTTCAAAGTCGCCGATAAACATCTCGTAAAGACGCATGGTGTCTGCGCCGAACTCGTTAACAACGTCGTCGGGGTTAACCACGTTACCACGGGACTTAGACATCTTTTCGCCGTCCTCGCCAAGTATCATACCGTGAGAGGTACGCTTAAGATAAGGCTCGGGGCAGGAGATGTAGCCAAGGTCGTAAAGCACCTTTGCCCAGAAACGGGAATAAAGGAGGTGAAGGGTTGCGTGCTCCATACCGCCGTTGTACCAGTCAACGGGCATCCAATATTCAAGGGCTTCCTTAGATGCAAAAGCCTCGTCGTTGTTGGGGTCGCAGTATCTGAGGAAGTACCAGGAGGAGCCTGCCCACTGAGGCATGGTATCCGTCTCTCTCTTTGCAGGAGCGCCGCACTTAGGACAGGTGGTGCTTACCCACTCAGTCATGTTGGCAAGGGGAGATTCACCGTTATCGGTAGGCTCGTAGCTGTCAACCTCGGGAAGAGTAAGAGGAAGCTGGTCCTCAGGGATGGGCTGCCAACCGCAGTGGTCGCACCATACCAACGGAATGGGCTCGCCCCAGTAGCGCTGACGTGAGAACACCCAGTCACGAAGCTTGTAGTTAACCTTCTTGGTGCCGATGCCCTTTTCCTCAAGATGCTCTATGATCTTAACCTTTGCGTCCTTAACCTCAAGGCCGTTAAGTATACCGCTGTTTACCATGATGCCGGTTTCAACGTCAGTAAAGGCTTCTTCCTCTACGTTGCCGCCTGCAACTACCTCAATGATAGGCAAACCGAACACCTTAGCAAACTCCCAGTCGCGGGTATCGTGAGCAGGTACTGCCATTATTGCACCCGTGCCGTAGGTAATAAGCACGTAGTCGGAAACAAAGATAGGTATCTCCTTGCCCGTAAGAGGATTGATGGCGGTAACGCCGTCAAGCCTTACACCCGTCTTTTCCTTTGCCATCTCAGTTCTTTCAAAGTCGCTCTTTCTTGCGGCGGCTTCACGATAGGCAATCACGTCGTTATAGTTTTTAAGGCTTTCTTGCCATTTTTCTATATAAGGATGCTCAGGAGCGATAACCATATAGGTTGCGCCATAGAGAGTATCGGGGCGGGTGGTGAACACCTTAAGCTTGTCGCCCATAGAGGTGTCAAAGTTAACCTCTGCACCGTAGGAACGGCCTATCCAGTTACGCTCTGCAAGCTTAACACGCTCAATGTAGTCAACGGTATCAAGGTCGTCAACAAGTCTGTCAGCGTACTCGGTTATCTTAAGCATCCACTGGCTCTTTGCCTTGCGAACAACGTCTGCGCCGCAACGCTCGCACTTGCCGGAAACAACCTCCTCGTTAGCAAGCACTACCTTACAAGAGGTACACCAGTTAACGTTCATTTCCTTCTTGTAAGCAAGACCCTTTTTAAAAAGCTCCAGGAATATCCACTGGGTCCACTTATAGTATTTTTCGTCGGTGGTGTTTATCTCTCTGTCCCAGTCGAAGGAAAGACCAAGTGCCTTAAGCTGACCCTTAAAGCGGGCAACGTTGTTTTCGGTAACCTTGCGAGGGTGCATTTTGTTCTTTATTGCGTAGTTTTCGGTGGGAAGACCGAATGCGTCCCAGCCCATGGGGAAAAGCACGTTCCAGCCCTCCATACGGCGCTTTCTGGAAACGATATCCAGCGCGGTATAAGGACGGGGATGTCCAACGTGAAGACCTGCGCCGGAGGGATAAGGAAACTCTACCAGCGCGTAGTACTTGCGCTTACTCTTGTCGTCGGTAGCGGCAAAGGCTTTTTCCGCGTCCCAGCGGTCCTGCCACTTCTTTTCTATGTCCTTGTGCGAATACTTCATTTTTATTTATATCCTTTCGGTCATTATTTACTCTGCTATGTCATCGGAAACGGTTTCTGCACCGTCCCAAAGCTTTTCAAGCTTATAAAAATCTCTTGCCGCCTTGGTGAACACGTGAACTATAACGGAATGATAGTCCATAAGCACCCAGTCGCCGTGACCCTCTATATGGCCACACTCATAGCCTGCTTCCTTAAGTTTAAACTCAACCTCGTCTGCAAGGGACTTTACGTGGGTGTTTACCGTACCCGTTGCTATAACGAAATAATCGGCAAGCACAGTCTGCTTGGTTACGGAAAGCACAGTTACGTCAATACCCTTTTTGCTTTCAAGGGCTTCTGCTGCGATCTTCGCCATCTCTGCCGCTATCATGGTTTGCTTGTTTTCTGTCATTTTTAGTCCGTCCTTTCTTTAAGAACACTTTTTATGGTAAAGTTATTGTTTTCTTTTTTAGTCTGCGTATACGGGAATGGTTAAACCGTCCTCCAAAACCTGCGAAAGCCTTACGCCGTCGGTATCTCTGTAGCCGCCCTTTTGGGAGGAAAAGTCCTCCGCGTCCAGCGCACCTGCCTCCGTTACCGTTTCAAAGCCCTTCTCAAGCACCTCGCACAGCTTGTCGCAAAAAACGCCATAGTAGCTGCCGCCGTTTACCTTTACACCGTCACCGGGCATGGTATACATAAGCACCTCGTCACCCTTTACGGTGCAAAGCCGTGTGGCAAGAAGAACTATCTCCTCAGGTGTAAGGTCGGTCTTTACGTACTTAGCCACGGTATCTGCCAGACCTACCGCCGTTTTTACCGAGGAAAGGCTTTGCAGCTTGCCTATCATTGCCGCTGCGTACAATTTTTGAGCATTTATCCTGCCTATATCTGCCTGCGGATAGCCCTGACGGTATCTTAAAAACTGAGATGCGGTTTTGCCATCAAGGGTCTGCTTACCTGCCTTAAGATGCAGGTCTATCTCCCTATCCTTATCGGTGTAGTCGATATCCATGGGGATATCCACCGTAACGCCGCCAAGAGTATCGGTTATTGCCGCAACTGCGGCGCTGTCCATAAAAACGTAGCTTTGGCATTTTATGCCGAAAAGAGAGTATATCTTCTCCGCAAACGCCTTTATACCCGTATGGGTGGGGTCCGTATCGCCTCTTTCAATAGCCTCGGCGCGATATCTGGGCATAAGCCCGTTTATCCTGCCCTTGTAGTCGCCGTCGGTAACGTAGGTGTCCCTTGGTATCTGCAGGGTAGAAATGCCCCCGTCTGCCTTGAAGGACACGCAAATTATTGCATCGGTTCGGTTGCTGTCGTAATCCTTACCCAGCAGTAAAACGTTGTGTGCGGTCTCCTTATCCTCGGAGGGCACGACCGCCTCTGTCGAGCTTTCACCGTATACCTGATACAAATAGTCCTCGGTGTTCACGACGCTACCTCTGTTTTTTTGGTAAGCCGCAGTTCCAAGCGCCAACAGCGAGCCTAAAAGCAAAAGCACCGTAAGGGCAAAAAAGGCGCGTTTTTTATTGCTTACTCCCCCGATTATCATCTTCATCCGCAAGACACTCCTTTAAGAATTTTCTTGCTTCAAGTGTATGCGGATGCACGGTTTTACATTCCTTTTCCAATACCTTTATGCCCTCTTCAACGGCATAAAGCAACGTTTTGTCAAGAGCAGCTTCTTTGTTTTCCTTAAGGCACTCAAAATAGTAGCGCTTTACCCCAAGGCACAGCTCGTCCTTTCGGTTTTCCTCTATAAAATCTGCCATGTATATTATTTTCTGCAACGGAGTCATATCAGCGGCAGCGGTAGTGTGGGTGAGGATAGCATCGGCAACCTCATTAAGCCCAAACTCCTTTCTTGCCACTGCCGCGCCCGTTACCGCATGCTGTATTTTAACGGTAGCAGCCGTTGCACTGTCAAATACCACGCCGTACTTTTCTGCCAACGCCGCCTGACCTGCCCCATCCTTTTCCTTGGTGCAATCGTGAAGCAACGCCGCGGCGCAAACAAGCCGCTTGTCCAGCGACGGATAATGGTTGTTTGCAAGCATCATTGCAGCCTTTTCCACCCCGTAGGTATGGGAAAGCCTTTTCGGGGAAAGACACCTTATAAAGCCGTAGATATCCTGCATTGAAATATTCTCGGCTACCCCGGAATACAGACAGTTACTTGCCATATAATCAGCAACCTCCCTCGTTACTGCATCGCCGTAGGAAAGCCCCAGACCTGCAAGCCTTCGTATATCGGTGGAGGAAAGGGGGCTTTTTTCGGTGTGCAAAAGCCTTATATCGGCGCCGTATTCATGGCGAAGCCTGTCCATTATAGGGCTTAGAGCCTCGTCCCCTCTTACGGCAACCGCAAGAACACAGTTATCCAGAAGATAACGGTATTCCTTCCATTTTTCCATTATCTCAAGATTATCCTGACCCATTACAAGGCATATCCTTGCCCCTTGGTTTTCCTCAAGCAAATGACGCACCGTAAGGTAAGTGTAGCTTACGCCTTCCCTTTTCAGCTCGTAATCCGAAACTGTGGTACGGGGCAGAGAGCCGAAGCAAAGCCTTGCCATATCAAGCCTGCTTTTTTCATCCGCGCCACCCGTGGAACGGGTCTTATGGGGAGGGATAAGACAGGGCATGACCACAAGACGGGAGTTTGGAAAAGACTTTAAAAAAGCCCTTGCCACGCCCAGATGGGCCAGATGCGGCGGGTCAAAGGTGCCGCCGTATAAACCAATTATATTTTCCATGATACTTTATTTAGGAAGAATTATCTTCTTGTTTTCTTTACTTTCACGGTAAAGCACTATTTTTCTGCCTATTACCTGCACCGCCTCACAGCCAAGCAAGGGCTGAAGCCCCTCCATGCACTCCTTTGGGGTAAGGGGCGAGGTCTCCAAAACGGAAAGCTTTACTATCTCCCTTGCCTCAAGAGCATCGCTTACAGTCTTAACAAGGTTTTCCGTAATGCCGCCCTTACCTATTTGCATTATGGTTTCGGTGCTGTTTGCTATACCGCGCAGATATGCGCGCTGTTTGGTAGTTATCATCTATTTTTTGGCAGAGCAACCGCCGCCGCAGGTACCGAAGTAGCCGTGCAGGTCAAGGTATATCTGCCCCTCCTTTTCTTTAAAGCCCAACGCCTTTGCCAGCGGAAGATCCTCTTCTTCAAAATATGCGTCGTAGCCGCTGTTACGCTCTATAAAATCAAGGCACGCCCTGCCCGCTATTATAAGGGCGTCTCTGTCATTTACCTCTTTGGTGTTACGGAGCGCCATTATTCTGCCGCCGCCCTTTATAAATTTAAAAAGGCAGATGCCGCCGAGAACGTCGTCCACGTATATAAAATAGCAAAGAGCGTTTGCCTCGGGTACTATACCCTCCTTGTCGCAAAGCGCCTTTACCGCATCAGCGTCGTACGCAGGTGTTACCTTTATCATTTTTTGCCTGCTCCCTTCTTCTCCACTGCCGCCTTTAGCGCCTTCACCTCCAAATCGGTAAGGCGGCGGCAAGCGCCTATCTCCAGCCCGTTCAAGGTAAGAGGGCCTATGGAAATCCTTTTAAGCTGCATTACCGAAAGCCCGCAGGCCTCACACATGCGGCGTATCTGGCGGTTTTTGCCCTCGCTTAGCACAAACTTGATAACGCTTACGTTTTCATTACGGCTGATAAGGCTTACCTCAACGGGGGCTATACGCTCACCCTCAAGGTCACGCATGGCGCGCATCTTATCAAGGGCGCTGCCCTCCACCAAGCCTCTTACGTTTACCATATAGGTCTTTCTCAGGTGGAAGGACGGGTGCATAAGCTTGTTAGCCAAGGCACCGTCGTTAGTGCATATAAGCAACCCCTCGCTGTCCTTGTCAAGCCTGCCCACGGGATATACCCTTTCCCCTTCCGGAAGAAGGGTGAGAATGGTGGGACGGTCAAACTCGTCGCTGAGGGTGGTAACTATACCCTGAGGCTTGTTAAGCAGGTAGTATACCAGCCTTCTTTTGTAAAGGACGGGCTTGCCCTTATAGGCAACACGGTCGCGGTTGGGGATAACGCTGTCCCCCAGACTTGCCACTTCCCCGTTGACGGTTACCTTGCCTGCCTCTATTTCCTTTTCGGCGGCGCGGCGGGACATCAGCCCACAGTCCGCCATATATTTTTGCAATCTCATTTTTTCCATAGCTTTAATTTAAAAAACCTTTTTTCTTTGTTGGTACGGCGTCCTTTGCCATAAGCTCTATCTCCATAACCAAATCGCCGTTTTCATACACCTTAAGCTTTGCTATACCCTGCCCCTTTTCAACGGGTGCCTCTACTGCGTCCACCGAATAAAGCCGCGTTATTTCGCTGTCGGTGGGGGCACATATCCACACGTCCTCACCGCCAATGGCAAGGACTGACGCCTTTTTCCCGCCTTTAACGGGTACTGCCGCCTTTTCGCCCTTACTGCACACCTTTACCCGCTTAAAAGCGGAAAACCCGTAGTCAAGAAGGGCGGTATGGTCCTCCCAATCCCTACGGTCGTTAAGAGTAACGGCGATAAGGGTCATTCCGTTGCGCCTTGCGGCGGTGACCAAGCACCTTCCCGCCGCCAGAGTGTAGCCTGTTTTTACACCTATAAGCCCCTTGTAACCGCGAAGAAGCTTGTTGTGGTTGACCAAATACCGCGGAGCGTGCCCCTCACCCTCAAGGCACATGGAAACAGTGGAAACTATTTCCTCGAACAAAGGAAGCCTTAAGGCGTAGGCGGTTATGGCGGCAAGTTCCGCCGCCGTGGTATAATGCCCCTCAGCGCTGAGCCCGTGGGGGTTTTTAAACACAGTGCTTACAAGTCCAAGTTCCGCCGCCTTGCGGTTCATAAGCTTAACAAAGGAGTCTGTATCACCCGCCACCGCCGTTGCCAATGCAACAGCCGCGTCGTTCCCTGACTCCAAAAGCAAGGCATAAAGCAGTTCCTTTACAGTGAAGCGCTCACCCTCCGTAAGATAAACGGAAGAGCCCTCCACACCTACTGCCTCGGCGCCTATGGTGGTTACCGCATCCACGTCGCCGTACTCTATGGCAACAGCGGCAGTCATTATCTTGGTGGTTGACGCCATGGGTAATGGGGTGTCCTTGCTTTCCGCATATAGAAGCCTGCCGCTTTCCGCATCGCAAAGCACTGCCGCCGCTGCGGACGTATCTACCCCGCCCTTACCTGCATATGCGGGTACGACAATGCTTACGCCCGTCTCTACCCCCGTATTGTCGCCGAAAAGCCCCATTACGGCGGAAAAGACCAAAACGGTCAGAACCAAGGCTACAATAATTTTCTTCACAAAGCACAACCCCTTTCCGCAACCATTCTATTGCGGAAACAAGGGTTTTATGCCTCGGTATCGCCGGCGTCCTTCTTCTTAAGACCCTTGAGCTTGTTTATTATCTCGGGAAGTCTGTCAATAAGGGTGTTTACACCCTCTATTGCCTTGCTTATATTGTTGTCCCCTGCGGAAGCAGCAGCGGCAACGGGTGCTTTAAGGTCGATAACCTGAACGTCGTTACCGTTTACCACAACAAAGCCGAGAGGAGTAACGGAAACGCCTGCGCCGTTACCGCCTGCAAAATGGTTCTTATCGGCGGTCTCGGGCTTCTTTCCGCTGTAATCTCCGCCACCTGCAGCAAAGCCAACGCTTACCTTGGAAAAAGGCAATACCGTTACGTCGTCGTTAAGCCTTATGGGCTCGCCGATAACCGTATTGGAGTCTGCCACTGAGCGTATCTTGCTGAGGGCGGTTTCTATCATTTGACTGATGGGCGTATCATTCATCGCTGTTTTCCCCTTTTCTTTTCTTTTTACCCTTGGGCGGAAGTTTTTTAAGGTCCGTAAGAGCACGGTTGTAAATCAAATAACATACCACGGCTTGCCACACGCGCAACGATACGTGGATGTCCACGGCTATATCGCTTTTTTCCGAATAAAAATCGGGCTTGTACTCGGTATATATATCACCGTCACGGTAACTGCGCTTTTTTATGGAAAGGGCAAAGCCGTGAAGGGCGCTGACCACCCCCGACAGCCCGCCGTAAAGCAGGGCGGTCTTCGCAGGGTCGTCGGTGGCAAGGTTTATCCTTACCGAATACTTGTCCAGCCTTGCATAGCGGCTGAAATATTTGAGGAACAGCGCAAGGCCATCCCTTATTACCCGAAGAGCGTCGCTTATTTTCGGCATTTTTTTGCCTTCAACGGACTTCTTTTTTGCTTTCGATTTCTTCTTTTTCAGCACAAAAACCTGCTTATCAAGGCTTTCAAGGTCAAGATCCTCAAAATAATCCTCGTAGGTGAAAAAGCCAAGTTTTATATCCAGCCTCGGAAACCCACCGTAATAGCTTATCATAAACTTAAGACGAAGTATTGCTATAACAAGCAGCAAAAGCAATATTCCGCACAGAATATAAACAAAGACCATCAGGCGTCCTCCGCCCCTTGCTCTGTGCCCTCGCCTATAGCCATCTGTTCGGGGTTCGGAAGTTCGGTTTCGGGCAGGTCGGAAATAGACTCCAGCCCGAAGCAACGGAGAAACGCATCGGTTGTGCCGAAAAGCGTAGGTCTGCCCGGCGCATCAAGCTGACCTCTTTCGCCTATAAGCCCCTTATCAAGGAGGCTTGTTACCACGTAAGAGGAGTCAACGCCGCGAACCTGATCGATAAAGCTTCTGGTTACGGGTTGGTTGTAGGCGACTATTGCAAGCACCTCCAGATTTGCCTTAGACAAAGGAGGCGCCTTTTTAAGCTCCAACGCCTTCTTTACCAAATCGCCCGTGTCGGGCTTGGTGCAAAGCTGATAACCTTCTTCGATTTTTATAAGCTGTATTCCGCTTTCGTCAGCAGAAAGGCGTTCCTCAAGCCTTGCCGCCGCCCGTTGGATAGCCTCTGCGGTCTCACCCGTAAGGCTTGCAATGCGGTCAACGGTCATAGGCGCGCCCACCGCAAAAAGCATTGCTTCAAGTTGTTTTACCAGCGTCACCTTTTACCCTCCGTATGTTTTTTCGAAAGAATAAGAAACAAATCGTTTCTTTGCTTCTTTACGTCCACCCGCCCCGATTTTACAAGCTCAAGCAATGCAAGGAAGGTGGCTATTATCTCGTTGCGGCTGTGGTTTTCCTCAAAAAGCTGTAAGAACTCCACCTGCTCGCCCTCCTTTTCCATACGGTAAAGGAAACGGATAACAAATACTATTTTTTCGCTTACGGTATAGTACCGTTCTTTTTCAAACTTTTCAAACAGCTCCACTGTTTCCTCGGGCCTTTGCTCCTTACGCAGCTTTATACGGGCAAAAGCCTCCGTCAAAAGGGAAACGGCGTGCTCGCGGGTGTAGATACCGTCCCCTTCATCGGGCTGTTTAGTGTATCTGTCGTAATAGACCTCCCCTTGCAGCTTGAGAAACGCCGCCAGTTCCTTGGCACGTCTGTACTCAAGCAAAGCGTCAACCAGCTCCTTACGGGGGTCCTCGTCAGCGGGCTTAACGGGGAGCAGCATTTTTGACTTTATCAGCATAAGCTCTGCCGCCATGCGGATAAAGTCGCTGGTTACCTCCATATTAAGCTCCTTCATACCGTCGATATGTGCCATGTACTGGTCTGCTATCTCCGCTATGGGGATATCGAATATATCGATTTTGTTTTTAGTTATGAGAGCAAGCAGAAGGTCAAGAGGACCCTCAAAATGCTCCACCTTCAAATTAAGCGCTTCCATAAATTACCTTGCAAACCAAGTGGCGGCTTCGAAAATAACACCCCAGACCTCCCCCTCAAACAACAGCTTAAAGGGCAGGCAGAACAAGAAGGAAATGTTCTCGCACAGCCAGTTAAAGGGTGTAAACAGATAGTTGAAAAGCTTGGGTGCTGCCCAAGAAAGCACAACCACGCCCAGATATATATACTGGGTGTAATGGCGCACGTTAACGTACCTTGCCGCCAGCCTTTGGGGAAGGAGGCTTATAAGCACGTTGGAGCCGTCAAGAGGAGGCAAGGGAATAAGATTAAACAGAGCAAGACCCACGTTAAGTATCATACCCAGATAGGCAACCACCGTTACCACGCCTACTAAAGAGCCCTTCTCAAAGAGCATGCCGTAATGAGCGTCCACAGCGGAGACGCGCCACATAGCCATATAAACACCTGCAAAGATGAAGCCAAGCAAAAGGTTGGACACAGGGCCCGCAAGGGACACAAGCGCCATGTCACGCTTGGGCTTACGAAGGTTTCTGGTGTTTACGGGCACGGGCTTTGCCCAGCCAAAGCCGAACAGAAACATAAAGAGGGTACCCAAAACGTCAAGGTGCTTTATCGGGTTGAGGGTAAGCCTGCCGAATGCCTTTGCAGTACCGTCACCGCATCTGTACGCCACGTAGCCGTGGGACAGCTCGTGCAGTGACAAGGATATCATTACAACGGGTATCTCCAGAAGCAATACCAAAACCGTGGTCTTAATATCGCCGCTGAACAAAATCTGTCTTAACATTTAAAACGCCTGTCCTTTCAAAAAACGCAAAAGAGAAAGTTTACTTAATGGTGATCATGCTCTTTTCCCACATTTCGGGAACATCCTCGCCCATAAGAGTAAGTACGGTTGCCGCAACGTTTGCAAGGCCGAAGCTGCCTTCGTTTGCAACGTACTTGTCACCGTAGAGGTTATCGTAAATATAGCAGGGAACGGGGTTAAGAGTATGGCTGGTCTTTGCCTTGGGCTTGCCGCTTTCGCCAACCTTTGCCTTACCGGTCTTCTTGTCTATCTCATACATTTCGTCTGCATTGCCGTGGTCAGCGGTGATAAGGGCGACGCCGCCTACCCTATCAACAGCCGCAAGAATACGGCCGAGACAAAGGTCAAGAGCCTCAACGCCTACAACGGTAGCCTCAAAGCTGCCGGTGTGACCAACCATATCACCGTTGGGGAAGTTAACGCGAAGGAACTCAAAGCCGCCGTTCTCCAGCTTATCAACAAGGATATCGGTTATCTCGGCGCATTTCATCCAAGGACGCTGTTCAAAGGGAACCACGTCGGAGGGAACCTCTATATATTCCTCGGTACTCTCATCAAAGTAGCCGCTTCTGTTTCCGTTCCAGAAATAGGTAACGTGGCCGTACTTCTGAGTTTCGCTTATCGCAAGCTGTCTTATACCCTTGGAGGCAAGAAGCTCACCCATGGTATTGCTTATTTCGGGGGGAGCAACGAGATAATGGGAAGGAATGTGCTTGTCTCCGTCGTACTCAAGCATGCCTGCAAAGAATACGTCAGGGCGGCGCTTTCTTTCAAAGGGAACGCTGTCGTCCTCGAAAGCGCGGGATATTTCAATAGCGCGGTCACCGCGGAAGTTGTAGAATATAACGCTGTCGCCGTCTTCGATAGTACCTACGGGAGCACCGTTTTCTGTGATAACAAATGCGGGAAGGTCTTGGTCTATCTTACCGGTTTCGTTACGGTAGGTCTCAATAGCCTCGTGAGCAGATGCAAAGCCTCTGCCCTCGCCGAGAACGTGGGTATTATAGCCTGCCTCAACCATTGCCCAGTTAGCCTCGTAACGGTCCATTGTAATGGTCATTCTGCCGCCGCCGCTTGCAATGCGCGCATCAAAGCCCGCATCGTTAAGAGAAGCAAGGAATGCCTCAAAGGGATCAACGTATTCAAGAGCGCTGGTCTCGCCAACGTCACGACCGTCAAGAAGGATGTGGATACGAACCTTAGCCACGCCCTCTGCCTTTGCGCGCTCTATCATAGCCTGAAGATGACTGATGTTGGAGTGAACGTTACCGTCGGAGAAAAGACCTATAAAGTGAAGAGTGGCGCCGTTCTTTGCACGTGCTACTGCGCTCTTCCAGCTGTCGCCCTCAAACATTCTGCCGCTTTCAATAGCCTGAGAAACAAGCTTTGCGCCCTGAGCGAACACCTGACCTGCACCAAGGGCGTTGTGGCCAACCTCGCTGTTGCCCATGTCGTCATCACTGGGAAGACCTACTGCGGTGCCGTGAGCCTTAAGAGAAAACTTCATGCACTTTGCCGCAAGCATATCCAAATTAGGGGTACGGGCCGCCGCAACCGCGTTGCCTTCTTCTCTTGCACATTCACCGATGCCATCCATAACTATTACAAGTACGGGCTTCTTTTCGCCGCCAAAAACACCTTTTTTCATAACTGTTTTTAAACTACTCCTTTTAAATTCTATGTATTCATTGTATTATACTATATTTTTGCTCCGTTTGCAATAGTTTTAAGCACAAACTTTGGGGCTTTTTGGGTTGACAAGGGGTGCCTTTACTGATATACTTTATATTGGTAGTTTATGCATAAATAATAGTTATTTATAAATTTTGGAGAAGGTGTTTTTATGACCAGAACAGAAGCAAGAGAAGCGGCGTTTATTCTTCTTTTTGAGCAGAATTTTAAGGACGACCCCATTGAGGAGACTCTGTCTCTTGCCCACGAGGCAAGGGAACTTAAGATAAGCGGCTTTGGCAAGGGGCTGTTTTCCGGCGCCATGGAAAAACTTTCCGAGATAGACGCTTTGCTTGAAAGCGCCCTTATCAACTGGAGAAGCGAGCGTATAAGCAAGGTTGCCCGTACCGCTATGCGCCTTTGCATTTACGAGTTTGCTTTTACCGACATTCAAGGTGAGATAGCCATTAACGAGGCATTGGAGCTTATAAAGAAATACGACTGCCCCGAAAGCGCCGCCTTTGCCAACGGCGTTCTCGGCACCGTTTACGCTACTGTTAAGTCGGACAGCTGATGGAACGCATCTATACGGTAGCGGAACTGACGGGCTTTGTAAAAAGCTACATAGAGGCTTCTCCTCAGCTTAAAAGCGTAAGCGTTAAGGGGGAGCTTTCAAACGTTTCAGCCCCATCGGGCAGAGGACACGTGTTTTTCACCCTCAAGGACAAGGATGCCGTTCTTCGCGCCGTTATGTTCAAAAGCAGAGCGGAGAGGCTTTCCTTTAAGCCCGAAAACGGAATGACCGTTATATGCAACGGCCGTATTTCCGTGTATCCCGCCGGTGGGCAGTACCTTCTGTATGCAGACAGTATAACGGTTGAGGGCGAGGGGAACCTATTCATCGCCCTGGAGCAGCTTAAAAAGAAGCTGGCTGCAGAGGGGCTTTTTGACACAGCCAAGAAAAAAAGACTTCCCAAGATACCCATGCGCGTTGGGGTTATAACCAGCGCAACGGGGGCAGCGGTTCAGGATATAATCAACGTGGCGGGCAGACGTTTCCCTGCAGCGGAGATAGTGCTTTACCCTTCCCTTGTCCAAGGAGCAGGGGCGGCGGAGATGTTAGCGTCAGGCGTGCGTTACTTTAACCAACGGCACCCCGTGGACGTTATCATCATAGGCCGCGGCGGCGGCAGTGTTGAGGAGCTTTGGGAGTTTAACGGAGAGGTTTTGGTAAGGGCGATAGCCGCCTCCCACATACCCGTGGTTTCTGCCGTTGGGCACGAAACAGACTTTACCCTTTGCGACTTTGCGGCAGACCTGAGAGCACCTACGCCCTCAGCAGCGGCGGAAATAGTTTTCCCCGACAAGGCGGATATACTAAGGCGCTTTGAAAACGCACGAAACCGTATGTCCACCCTTATCCTTCAGCGCATAAGCGGTGAAAGAAGGGTGCTTGCCGCTTTGGCGGCATCGCCTGCCTTGCGGTCTCCAACCGCAGGCTTTGACGACAAGCGGCTTCGCATTGCAGATCTTGCGGATAGAATGGAAAGTTCCGCAAGGACAAGCCTCGCCCTTTCGGGGCAAGGCGTGACAAGACTCGGGGAAAGACTTGAAACGGCAACCGTTTCCCGTCTTAAGCTTACAAAAATGAGGATCTCCGCCTTAAAGGAGCAGCTTTTGCTTCTTGACCCCCTTTCGGTATTGGAAAGGGGCTATGCGGCGATATTTGATACCGAGGGCAACGCCGTTACCGCGGCGTCCTCTATAAAGAAAGGCTCGTCCCTTACCCTGCGTCTGGCAGACGGCGCGGTGAAAGCGACGGCAGACGAGGTGGAACTATGGAAGAAATGACCTTTGAAAGCGCACTTGCAAGGCTGGAGGCCGTTGTGCGCGAGATAGAAAGCGGCAAGGCGCCCCTTGATAAGACCTTATCTCTTTTTGAGGAAGGTAAGGCACTGGTAGAATACTGCGAAAAGGCGCTTACCGACGCGGAACAGCGTGTTACCAAGGTAACGCCCACGGAAGAAAGGCTTTAACTATGCATGACATTATTGCAGAACTTTCTAAAACAGCACTTCTTACCGAGGAGGAAATGCGTAGGATACTTAACCGCAGGAAGGCAGACCGTTCGGGCTATGAAAGGCTTAAGGAAGCCATTGAGTACTCGGTGTTTGCAGGCGGCAAGAGAATACGCCCCTATTTGTGTATAGAAACGTGCCGTGCCGCCGGAGGCACGGTGGAGCAGGCGTTGCCCTATGCGGCGGCTATTGAATTTATGCATACCGCCTCCCTTATCCACGACGACCTGCCTGCCATGGACAACGACGATTTCAGAAGAGGCAAGCCCTCCAACCACAAGCAGTTTGGGGAGTACACCGCTATTCTGGCGGGGGACGCCCTTATGATAGAAAGCTCTGGGGCGATAGCGGGCAACACCCACTGCACCCCCGAACAGAATACAAGGGCAGTATCCTTACTTGCAGACAGCGCGGGCACCGACGGTATGTGCGGCGGTCAGGAACTGGATCTGTATTGCGAAAAGCGCACCGTAAGCGTAGAGATGGTAGAGAAGACCCATCTTTTAAAAACGGCGGCCATGATAAGGGCGGCGGCGATCCTTGGCTGTATTGCCGCAGGCGCCACAGAGGAGCAGACAGAAAACGCAGGGAAGATGGCGGAGGAGATAGGTCTTGCTTTTCAGATAATAGACGACGTACTTGACGCTACGGGAAAGGGTGAAACCCTTGGTAAGACCACAGGCAAGGACGCAGCGGCAGGCAAGAACACCTACGTTACCCGCGCAGGCCTTACAAGCGCAAAACTTACGGCAGAGGCGCTTACCGAAAGCGCCATTGGCAGAGCCAAAAGGAGAGGCGGCGAAAGCGGCAAAAGGCTTGTTGCCCTTTGCGAGTTTTTGCTTCGCCGCGAGTATTAATATTCACATTTTGCATATTTACTCTTGAATTTTCTGACAAATAGTGTATAATAATTACACATTATACCAACTTGTGTTTTTACACGGAGATATATTTTGGGAATACTTGATAATTTAAACGGCCCGTCCTCTCTTAAAGGCATGAGCCTGAAGGAGCTGGAGGCCTTATCACGGGAGATAAGACAAAGGCTTTTGCAGGTTGTGCCTAAGAACGGCGGCCACCTTGCGTCTAACCTTGGCGTGGTAGAGCTTACGGTAGCGCTTCACTCGGTGCTATCCTCGCCTGAGGACAGGATAATATGGGACGTCGGCCATCAGGCTTACGTTCACAAGATGCTTACGGGCAGATACAAGGAAATAGAAAGCATACGCACCTACGGCGGTCTTTCCGGGTTCCCCAAGAGGGCTGAAAGCGAGCACGACAGCTTTGGCGCAGGCCACGCAAGCACCTCTGTTTCGGCGGCAGTGGGCCTTGCAACAGCAGACGCATTGGCAGGCAAACAAAACTTTACCGTTGCCGTTGCAGGTGACGGCGCCTTTACGGGCGGTATGATATACGAGGCTCTTAACAACATTGCCGAAAAGGACCTGCGGGTTATAGTTATACTTAACGATAACGAAATGGCGATAGCCCACAACGTGGGCGGTATAAACCGCTATATAAGCAGGCTTAGCACTAGCACCAGATACCTTGGCTTTAAGTACCGTCTTAAAAGGTTTTTTGCCGCCATCCCTATTATCGGCAGACCCCTTACGGTAGCGGCAAGGGGCGTTAAAAACTTTGTAAAGCGCCTTGTGTGGCGTGACAATATGTTTGAGAATTTGGGGATAAACTACTACGGCCCCGTGGACGGCTACGATATAGCCCGTTTGCAGGGTATTCTGCGTGACGCTATTCGCGGCAAGAAGGGCTGTATAGTACACGTTCGCACCGTAAAGGGCAAGGGTTACGCTCCGGCTGAGGAGGCGCCTGAAAAATACCACGGTGTACCCAAGGGCGGCGTATTTAAAGCAAGCGGCGGTTTTTCCTCGGTTTTCGGTGATATCATGGTGCGCCGAGGCAGGACCGATGAGAGGCTTTGCGCCATTACCGCCGCAATGTGTGACGGGACGGGACTTTCTGCCTTTGCAGAGCAGTACAAGGATAGATTTTTTGACGTAGGCATAGCGGAGGAGCACGCTCTTACCTTTGGCGCAGGGCTTGCGGCAGGGGGTATGCACCCCGTGTTTGCGGTATACAGCACCTTTGCCCAGCGCTCCTACGACCAGCTTATACACGATGCGGCGCTTCAAAAGCTGCCTTTGATACTTGCCCTTGACAGAGCAGGCATAGTAGGTGAGGACGGCCCCACCCATCACGGCCTGTTCGACGTGGGCTTTATGCTTCAGATACCCAACAGCGCCCTTTGGTCTCCCGAATGCTACGAGGATATGCAAAGGGCCTTTGATAAGGCGTTTGAGTTTACGTCTCTTTGCGCCGTAAGATACCCTCGCGGCGGCGAGCAGGATTACGACCGAAGCATATACACCGACTGCGGTACTATGTCCTACGCAGATTTCGGCACGGGCAAGGACGTTGCCATAATCACCTACGGCACCATAACCTACAACGCCATCAAGGCCGCAGAGGTATTGGCGGGGGAACGCGGTGTCGGAGTCAGAGTAATTAGAGTTTTAAGGCTTAAACCCCTTGATTTTGCTACCTTCAGCGAGCTTCTTAACGGCTTTTCTACCCTTTATTTCCTTGAGGAGGGGGTTAAGAACGGCGGTTTTGCGGAGCACGCCACCGCCTACATGACCGAAAGGGGTATGACGGAGGACCGCAAGGTAATTATCCGCGCGGTGGACGACCGTTTCGTTTCCCACGGGGAAACAAAAAGGCTTTATGAGGAATGTGGGTTTACACCCGACCGAATAGCCGAGGAGATTTGTAAAAAAGCAGGAGTTTAATATTATGGAGCTTAAAAGAGCAGACGTTGCCCTCTGTGAGGCGGGTTTAGCAGAAAGCCGCACCAAAGCAAGAGAGCTTATAAAGGAAGGCGTTGCCCTTGTAAACGACGCGCCCATCGAAAAGCCCTCTCAGCTTGTTGATGCTACGGCTAAGTTTTCGCTTACCCTTGACGTGCCCGCAGACGTTTCCAGAGCAGGTCAAAAGCTGCGCGCCGCTATCGCCGCTTTCAACCCTGAAATAAAGGGCAAGGTTTTCGTTGACATCGGGGCCTCTACCGGCGGTTTTACCCAGTGTCTTCTTGAGCACGGCGCAAAAAAGGTTTACAGCGTGGACGTTGGCACCGACCAGCTTCACCACTCCCTGCGTGAGGATGCAAGGGTGGTGGTTATGGAGGGGGTAAACGCCCGCACCCTTACCAAGGACAGCTTTGACGAGGAGATAGACGGGGTGGTTATGGACGTTTCGTTCATCTCACAGACCCTTATCTATCCGGCCGTTTCCCTTTTTCTAAAGAAGGGCTGTCCTATGATAGCCTTGGTTAAGCCTCAGTTTGAGGTAGGCAAGGAAAACGTTGGTAAAAAAGGCATAGTTAAGGACAAAAAGGGCACTCTTTTGGAAATGGTGCTTCTTAAAATAAGGCTGGCGGCAGAGGATAACGGCTTTACCGTTGGCGACACTATCCCTTCCCCGATTAAGGGAGGAAAGGGTAACACAGAATATCTTACACTTTTTCATAAGCAATAGGGGCTGATAATATTGAGCATACGCAAGGTTGCGCTTATACCAAATATAACAAAAACAGGCGCTTTGCGCTGCGCCGTTACCGCGGCAGAGATTTTGGAACGAGGCGGCATTGAGATATACACCGACGAAAGCAGAGGACAAAATTTTACTGCCCTTGGCGTTAAGATAACGGCGCTTCCCACCGATACACTTTACAGCATCTGTGATGCGGTGATAGTATTTGGCGGTGACGGCACCGTTCTGGGTGCCGCAAAGCGGGCGGCAGAAACCGGCGCGTTGGTTCTTGGTGTCAATTTTGGACACGTTGGTTATATAACCGAGCTTGAGGCGAGCGAGATATCCATGCTTGAGCGTCTTTGCACCGGAGATTTTAAAATAGAAGAAAGAATGATGCTTGACGTCAGCGTAGGAAAAAACGGCAGACAGTTGTTTTTTGCCCGTTCCTTTAACGAGGCGGCTATTACCAGAGGCATAGTTTCCCGTCTTGCAGACTTTACCATAAGCTGTGACGGCAGCTTGGTAAGCTGTTACAGGGCGGATGGCATTATCGTGGCAACGCCTACGGGCTCTACCGCATATTCCATGGCAGCAGGCGGTCCGGTTATCGACCCCACCCTTGAGGTCCTTAGCGTTACCCCCGTTTGCTCCCACTCGTTGGACGCGGCAAGAACCTTGGTTTTCGGGCCTAATTCCGTAATAAAGGTAACCATTCCCTCCGCAAAGCACGCCGAGGCAGTGGTTACGGTGGACGGCAGATCCTTTTTCCGCATTAACGACAGCGAGCTTGCCGTTACCATGACCCGATCTGACAAAAAAGTAAGGCTTATACGGTTTAAGAACAGTTCCTTTGGCAACGTGCTTTATCAAAAGTTTGGCAAAGGATAGGAAAGGAGTTTATAAGTTTGATGAAAAAATCTCAACGCCATGCGGCTATACTCGACCTTATACAGAGGGAAAGCGTGCGAACTCAAGAAGAACTGCTTGATCATCTTAAAGCAATGGGGTTTGACACCACTCAAGCCACCGTTTCCCGCGATATCCGCGACCTGAAAATAGTCAAGGCGGCAGACGGCAACGGCGGTTACAGATATTCCGCCGCACTTTCCGTTAGTGACGGGGACTTTGCCTCCAAGCTTAACACCATTTTTACCGAAGCGGTTTACCGTGTAGATTGCGCCTGCAACATGGTGGTGCTTAAGACCTACGCAGGCATGGGCAGTGCCGCAGGTGCGGCGGTAGACGCTATGCACATGGACGGCGTGGTGGGTACCCTTGCGGGGGACGACACCATGTTTATCGTTGCCCGCACTCCCGAGGCTGCACAGGAGATAACGGGGCAGCTTTCTCAGCTTTTGAAATAAAGGGGTAGTTTACTATGCTGTCGTCACTGCATATTGAAAACGTGGCGCTTATAAAAGAAAATTCGCTTTTGTTTGGCGACGGCTTTACCGTGCTAACGGGTGAGACGGGTGCCGGCAAAAGTATTATACTGGATGCTCTTTCTCTGCTTTGCGGTGCAAGGAGCGATAGAGAGATAATCCGAAGCGGTGAAAGCTATGCCTTTGTTGAGGGATGCTTTGACTGCTTTGACAAGGTTACGGAAGAAAAACTTAAGGAGCTTGAGGTGTATCCGGATGAGGATGGGGCTTTGTTTTTAAGCCGCCGTATCTCTGCCGACGGGCGAAGCGTTGCCCGTATCGGAGACAGGCAGGTGCCCTCCTCTCGTCTTCGCGCCGTGGCAGAACTGCTTATAAATATCCACGGTCAGCAGGACACCTTGCTTCTGGCAGACAAGACAAAGCATCTGCCCCTCATAGACAGCTTTGCCCGTAACGACCGCCTGCTTTTTACCTACCGCGAGCAATACAGACGTTATACTCATCTGGTTGCGGCGATAAAAGAGGAGAAGGACAAGGCAAGCGACGCCGCATTCCGCAAGGAAATGTTGGAGTTTAAGCTTAAGTCCCTTAAAAAAGCAAAGCTTAGAAGCGGCGAGGAGGAGGAGCTTGAAGCCGCCCGCAAAAGGCTTAGATATGCGGAAAAGATTGCAAGCGGTGCCTCCGCAGCCTACGGCAAGCTTTACAAGGAGGACGGCAGTGCGGCAGAAAAAGTATACGACGCCATGTCTGCCCTCTCTGCGCTGAGGGATGCTCTTCCTGAGGCTACGGAACTTTACGATCGCTTGGACAGCGTTAAATGCGAGATAGACGACATTGCCGACACCCTTAAGGATTTCGCCACGGCTGATGCAGACAGTGCCGCTATGGAGCTTGACGAGGTGGAAAAGCGCCTTGAGCTTATATCCGAACTTAAACGTCGCTTTGGCACCGATTACGACGGGCTTCTTACCGCCCGCGACGAACTTCTTGCAGAACTTGAAAAAATAGAAAACGGCGACGATTATATAAAAGACCTTGAAAAAGAAAGGGTCGACTGCCTTGATACCCTTACAGAGCTGGCAAGCGCCCTTGGCGAATCCAGAAGAAGCGCCGCAGACATCCTTGAAAAACGGGTAGAGGACTGTCTTGGGGAGCTTGATATGCCCTCGGTGCGCTTTACCGTTGATTTCAAGGATATACCACCCCAAGGAGACGGCTGTGACGAGGTGGAGATACTCATCTCCCCCAATGCAGGCGAGGTGCCAAAGCCACTCTCAAAGATAGCCTCCGGCGGCGAGCTGGCGCGTATTATGCTGGCGTTTAAGACCGCCCTTTCGGAAACGGCAGGGGTCTCGGTAATGGTGTTTGACGAAATTGATACGGGTATCTCCGGCAAGACCGCCCAAAAGACCGGACTTGCCCTTAAAAGACTGTCGGCAGGCGGCGACACGCAGGTTCTTTGCGTGACCCATTCTGCACAGATAGCGGCGTTGGCCGACACGCATCTGCTTGTAAGCAAGCACGAGGAGGCGGGAAGAACAAAAAGCCTTGTTACCGCTCTTGATACAGAAGGTCGTGTGCAGGAGATAGCGCGTATCATAGGCGGCATCAGCTTTGGCGACGCTACCCTTGATGCGGCAAAGGAGCTTCTCACGGAAGCGGCAAAACTATGAAAAAAGGCTTGAAAAAATGGCTGTTTCCTGTCCTTGACCTCCTTTGGCTTACCTTTATATACTCTAATTCCTTAAAAAACAAAGCCTCCTCGGCGGCACAAAGCAAGCCACTGCAGGACCTTATAAAGCCCCCCCTTGAAGCCGTTGGGATAAAAAACGATACTGACCGTATAGCGGAGCTTATAGTGCGAAAGGGCGCCCACATAGCAGAGTTTTTCTTGCTTACCGTCCTCTCCGCATTGGCTCTTCGCGCATGGGGCGTTTCACAGAAAAAATCCTTATGGATATCCGCCGTGTTTTCGGTTATTGCCGCTACCATTGACGAAATAATTCAGATTTACTCAAACAGAGGCGCGGCTTTGGGAGACGTTTTGGTAGACTCCATCGGCGTTTTTCTTGGTGTAACGCTGCTTTTACTCGTTTATAAAAAGAAGAACAAAAAATAGGCAAGGAAAATCCCTGCCTATTTTTTATGTTTTCTTGTTTGCCTTTTCGCCGCATTTGGGGCAGGTTACGGTGATGCTCCCCTTCCCCTTCGGCACCCTCAAGGTTGCACTGCAACGGCGGCACTTAAAATACTTGTGGGTCTTGCGCTCGGAAAACTTTCGGCGTAAAAGACCCCATTTTTGTTTTATCTTCCATTTTATGCCGTTATATGCCGCAAGCTCGCGCCTTCTGGAGGCATAGTTTTTTGAAAAAAACCTGAAGAAATACCACACGTAAAGAAGCACCGCCATAGCCCACAAGGGATAAAAGCCCAAGAAGAGATTAAGTATCATAAACACAAGGCTTGTAAGCAGTAAAAAACGGTTTAAGGAGTCGTCCCCGTAGGAAACACTTATTCTCTGCTTAAGCTTGTACCAAAGTTTTTTCATTTTTCTCCCCCTTCAAGCACACTTTTTCTAAGCGCGTCCATTCTTACATCCAAAAGTGCGCTTTCCATAGCGCAATCAGACAGTTCCTTCTCCATCTCCGCTGTGAACTGCGCCGTCTTTTTGTATCGCATCTGATGCTCCAGACTCGCCCAAAAGTCCATCGCTATGGTGCGAAGCTGTACCTCTACCTTCATTTCCCTCTTTTCGTGGGCAAGGAATATGGGAATAGACACGATAAGATGTAGACTGCGGTAACCGTTGGGCTTTGGACTTTTTATGTAGTCCTTTCGGTCTATAAGGGTTATATCATCTTGGCTTAAAAGTGACTCTGCCAAGGTGTAAACGTCGGTTATAAAGGAGCATATCACCCTTACGCCTGCTACGTCGTTAAGGCCGTTTTCAACCGACTCTATCGTTACGGGTAGCCCTATTCTGCCCAGCTTGTCCACTATACTGGGTACTCTTTTAAGTCGGGTCTTTATGCCGTTTATCGGGTTGCGGTCGTGCTCCAACGAAAACTCCTCGTTAAGGACATTGAACTTGGTTTCTATCTCCATCATAGCGCAACGGTAATAGCTCATTAATTTTACAAAGGGTTTTGACTGCTCCTCGATCCATTGCAGGGCTTTGCTTTCCGAAATCCCTTTTTTATTTTCCATTTTTTACGCTCCTTTCTTTAAACAGTATAACGGACTAATATAAACTTAATCTGAACTTTTATGTAAAAAGAGGGCGTTTGCCCTCTTTTTTATCAGGTAAATATCTGCACCCAAGTTTTAGCAGTAGCGTTATAGCCCACACCGAGACGGGTAAAGTTTTGATTTAGAATGTTGGCGCGATGACCGCTGCTGTTCATCCAACCATCCATTACCGACGCCGCATCGTAGTATCCCTTGGCGATGTTTTCACCCATATATCTGTAACTTACGCCAAAGGCCTTAAGCATTTCCGCAGGGCTGCCGTAGGTAGGACTTTGGTGGGAAAAGTATCCCTTTGCCGCCATGTCGTCTGCCTTAGCCTGTGCTACACGGCAAAGCTCACCGTCAAGGGTCAAGGCCTTAAGCCCGTTTTGGGCACGATACTTATTTGTAATGCTTAACACTTGGTTAGCGGTGCTGCTTGATGCTTGTCCTGAGGCGTCGGGAATATAAAGCTTGTCGCCGGGGTATATAAGGTTAGGGTCTTTAACCTGAGGATTTGCCGCTATCAGCTTATCAAGGCTTATACCGTAGGAGCGCGATATCCTCCACATAGTGTCGCCGCTTACAACGTAATGCTCGGCGGCAGAGGCGTTAACCGTAAAAGCGGAAAGAGTAAATAGCGCAAGGAGCGTTATAATTAAAATTGGTTTAATAATTTTCAAAGTTTTTATCCTGCCTTTTTGTTTATTTGCGATTTTGTTGTTTCGCAAGTCTATTTTGCTCCGTTGCAAAAGGCTGATACAAACAAAAATTACATGGACGTTCTTTTTGGCATGGTTGGCTGTTTGTAAAAAGTTTCGCCTCGGTTTTACTTGTAATGATAGGAATTTTATGTTAAAATACCGAAAGCGGAGGTGGATTTTTTTGGAAAACAAGGTTAAAAAAACGCGCATTTGGGAACTGGATGCTTTCCGCGGTATATGCATAATAGGCGTTATAATAGTCCACGCCGTATACGACATGACCGTTATTTTCGGCGCCGATTTTAAAGTGCCCGAATTTTATTATTTTATTAAAGACTACGGTTCGCTGCTGTTTATTTTGCTTTCGGGCGTATGCGTAACGTTGGGCAGTAAAAGCATAAAGCGCGGCTTGGTGGTCCTTGGCGCAGGGGTAGTGATATCCCTCGTAATGGCAGTGCTTACTTATATTGACCCGCACAGCTTTGGCAATATTTATTTTGGCATTTTACATCTGCTTGGGGTCTCCATGCTTTTGTATCCCGTCTTTAAGGGCTTACCTACGTGGGCAGTTGCCCTTTTGGGCCTTATATGTGTCGGCGCAGGCTTTTGGTTTGACACTCTGAACACCGAGGGTCTTACGCCGCTAGTAGCCCTTGGGATAGAGTACCATGGCTTTTTTGCCGTTGACCATTTCCCCGTTTTCCCTTATTTTGGATATTTTCTTATCGGCGCGGTCCTTGGCAGAACGGTTTACAAAAAAAAGGAAAGCCTTCTTCCGCGGTTCCCTTACGAAAACCCCGTTTGCCGCTTCTTCACGGGCTGTGGCAGGCACAGCCTTTGGATATACCTTTTGCACCAGCCGGTGGTCTACGCTGTGTTGTGGGTATTTTTTAAGGTCTTATAATTAATAAACAAAAAGTTAAGCGAAGCCTCGGCTTCGCTTAAAGCTGATGACAAACCTTGTCATCAGCTTGACAGACTGCTGAGAAAGAGTGCAGACAAAACGAACCGAGGCGAAAGCTGTACTGAGTACTGTGAGTCGAGGTTCGTTTTGAGCGAAAAAATATAAAAATATATAAAAATTT